>DATJOB010000425.1:0-4809 GCA_035507475.1 Allostellaceae bacterium
TCGACGCGCTTCGTTATGAGTGAGGCGCTGATGGAGCAACGGGCGGCGGAGCAGCAGGGGACGCAGGAGCAGGATGTCCCGGTCATCTATCTGCACGAGATCAAGCGCCAATATGTGCAGGGCGAGCAGCCGCTGGTGATCCTCGACGGTGCCAAGCTCGCGCTGTGGGCGGGGCAGTCGGTGGCGCTGGTGGCGCCGTCAGGCTCCGGCAAGTCGACGCTCTTGCATATCGCGGGCCTGCTCGAGACGCCCGACGACGGCGAGGTCTATGTCTCGGGCGCGCCGACGTCGCAACTCACCGACATCGAGCGGACGCAGATCCGCCGCACCGACATCGGTTTCGTCTATCAGTCGCACCGCCTGCTGCCGGAGTTTTCCGCGCTCGAAAACGTCATGCTGCCGCAGATGATCGCCGGGATCGGCCGCGGTGCGGCGCGCGGCAAGGCGGCCGGGCTGTTGCGCCGGGTCGGCCTCGGCGAGCGCCTCGATCATCGCCCGGCGCGGCTGTCGGGCGGCGAGCAGCAGCGCGTCGCAATCGTCCGCGCGCTCGCCAACGACCCCAAGGTGCTGCTCGCCGACGAGCCGACCGGCAATCTCGACCACGCGACCGCCGAGGGCGTGATGGCGACGCTGATCGAGATGACCCGCGCCACCGGCCTTGCGGCGCTGATCGCGACGCACAACCTCGACCTCGCGCGCCGCCTCGACCGGGTCGTCGGCCTCGAAGACGGCAGGCTGCGGCCGCTCTAGTTTGGCGCCGAGTCGAGGTATCGCCGGCGGCCGGTTCCGGCACCGGCCGAGCGGCGCCGCTGATTTGCTCTGCGCCGAGCGGCAAAGCTGATTTCTCGTCGGGTTGGTGCGATGCTCGATCCCCGCCAGATAGCCGAGAGCCCGATGCCGCTCGCCGATTTCATCCACCTGCGCGTCCACACCGCCTATTCGCTCTCGGCCGGTGCGATCAAGGTCAAGGAGCTGGTGGCGCTGTGCAAGGCCAACCGGATGCCCGCGGTGGCGATCACCGACAGCGGCAACCTGTTCGGCGCGCTGGAATTCGCCACCGCCTGCGCGGCCGAGGGCATCCAGCCGATCATCGGCTGCGAGCTCGCGCTGGTCGCGCACGAGGCGGGCGAGGGCGCGCGGCCGCCCCGGCAGCCCGAGCGCGTCGTCGTGCTGGTGCAGAACGAGACCGGCTACCGCAATCTCCTGGGTCTCGTCAGCCGCTCGTTTCTCGACAGCGAGGCCGGCGCCGAGCCGGCGATCGCGCTGGCCGACCTGGCGGACCACAGCGAGGGGCTGATTTGCCTGACCGGCGGCGCCAAGGGGCCGCTCGGCCGGCTGATCGCCGACGGTCAGAGCGAGGGCGCGGCGATCCTGCTGCGCGCGCTGCAAAGCGCGTTTCCCGGCCGGCTCTACATCGAGCTGACGCGCCACGGCATGGCCGACGAGCTGCGCAGCGAGGCCGGGTTTGTCGACCTCGCCTATAAATACGACCTGCCGCTGGTCGCGACCAATGACTGCTATTTCCCAGACCGCGACTTCTACGAGGCGCATGACGCGCTGCTCTGCATCGCCCAGGGCCGCATCGTCGACGACACCGATCGCGCGCGGCTGACCCCCGACCATTTCTTCCGCCCGGCGCCGGAGATGCGGGTGCTCTTCGCCGACCTGCCTGAGGCCTGCGACAACACGCTGGTGATCGCACGGCGCTGCGCCTTCATGCCGGTGGCGCGCAAGCCGATCCTGCCGGCCTTCCCGACGGCGGACGGGGTCGACGAGGCGGCCGCGCTGCGCGAGGCGGCGCAGGCCGGGCTGGCCGCGCGCCTGGCGACGCTGTCGGCGGAGACCGACCCGGCGCCCTATCGCGAGCGGCTCGACTACGAGCTCGACGTCATCGTCAAGATGGGCTTCGCCGGCTATTTCCTGATCGTCGCCGACTTCATCCAGTGGGCGAAGCGCCAGGGGATTGCGGTCGGGCCCGGGCGCGGCTCGGGCGCCGGCTCGGTCGTCGCCTGGTCGCTCACCATCACCGATATCGACCCGCTGCGCTTTGGCCTCATCTTCGAGCGGTTTCTCAACCCCGAGCGCGTGTCGATGCCGGATTTCGACGTCGATTTCTGCCAGGAGCGGCGCGACGAGGTGATCCGCTACGTCCAGCAGAAATACGGCCGCGACCGGGTGGCGCAGATCATCACCTTCGGCAAGCTGCAGGCGCGCGCGGTACTGCGCGATGTCGGCCGCGCGCTCGGCATGCCGTACGGCCAGGTCGACAAGCTGTGCAAGCTGGTGCCGAACAACCCGGCGCATCCGGTGACGCTCGCCCAGGCGATCGCCGGCGAGCCGCTGCTGCAGCAGGCGCGCGACGGCGACGAGGCGGTGGCGCGGCTGATCGCGATCTCGCTGAAGCTCGAAGGCCTCTACCGCCATGCCTCCACGCATGCCGCCGGCGTGGTGATCGGCGACCGGCCGCTCGTCGAACTGGTGCCGCTCTACCGCGACCCGCGCTCCGACATGCCGGTGACCCAGTTCAACATGAAATGGGTCGAGCTGGCCGGCCTGGTGAAATTCGACTTCCTCGGCCTCAAGACGCTCGACGTGCTGGAGCAGGTCGTCGAGCTGCTGAGCGCGCGCGGCGTCGCGCTCGATCTGGCGCAGCTGCCGCTCGACGATGCCGCGACTTACGCGCTCATCTCGCGCGGCGACACGTCGGGGGTGTTCCAGCTGGAAAGCGCGGGCATGCGCGACAACCTGCGCAAGCTGAAGCCGAACCGCTTCGAAGACATCGTGGCGATGAACGCGCTCTACCGGCCGGGGCCGATGGACAGCATTCCCAACTACATCAAGTGCAAGAACGGCGAGGAGGCGGTGCGCTACCCGCATCGGCTGCTGGAGCCGATCCTCAAGCCGACCTTCGGCGTCTTCACCTATCAGGAACAGGTGATGCAGGCGGCGCAGCTGATGGCCGATTACAGCCTCGGCGGCGCCGACCTGCTGCGCCGCGCGATGGGCAAGAAGATCAAGAGCGAGATGGAGGCGCAGCGCGCGACCTTTGTCGCCGGCGCGGTCAAGAACGGCATCGACGAGGGGCAGGCCAATTTCGTCTTCGACCTGATGGAGAAGTTCTCCGGCTACGGGTTCAACAAGTCGCACTCGGCGCCCTACGCGCTCGTCGCCTATCAGACCGCCTATCTCAAGGCCAACCACCCGGTCGAGTTCCTCGCCGCGTCGATGACGCTCGACATGGGCAATACCGACAAGCTCAACCAGTTCCGCCAGGAGGCCGACCGGCTCGGCATCGCGCTGCTGCCGCCCGACATCAACCGCTCCAATGTCGAGTTCGCGGTCGAGCCCGACGCCAAGACCGGCAAGCCGGCGATCCGCTATGCGCTCGCCGCGGTGAAAGGGGTGGGCGCCCAGGCGATGCGCGACCTCGTCGCCGAGCGGCAGGCGGGCGGGCCGTTCAAGGACCTCTTCGATTTCGCCCGCCGGCTCGACACCAGGAGCTTCAACCGCCGCCAGTTCGAGAGCCTCGTCAAGGCCGGCGCCTTTGCCGCGATCGCGCCGAACCGGGCGCAGTCGCTGGCGGCGATCGACCTCCTGCTGCGCCAGGCGAGCCGGGCGGCCGAGGAGCGGGTCAGCCGGCAGGAGAGCCTGTTCGGCGGCATCGACAGCGGCTTCGACGAGCGCCCCTCATTGCCGGTGGTCGAGGATTGGCCGCCGGTCGAGAAGCTGCAGCACGAGTTCGACGCGATCGGCTTCTACCTGTCGAGCCACCCGCTCGACCCCTATGGCAAGAGCCTCGAACGGGCCGGCGTGCTGCGCTTTGCCGAGCTCGGCGCGGCGCTCGCGGCGAACGCCTCGACGCGCTTCCGCCTCGCCGGGATCGTCGTCGGCAAGAAGGAGCGTACCTCGGCGCGCGGCAACAAATACGCTTTCGTGTCGCTGTCGGACACCAGCGGCGTGTTCGAGATCACCGTGTTCTCCGACGTGCTCGCGCAGTCGCGCGAATTGCTCGACGGCGGGCAGCCGCTGATCGTCACGATCGATGCGCGCAGCGAGGAGCAGAGCGTGCGCCTTACCGCGCAGCGCATCGAGCCGCTCGACCGCGTCGTCGCGCATGCCGCGGCGGGGCTCAAGGTGTTCCTCGGCGCCGAGGAGGCGCTGGCGCGGCTCAAGAGCCTCTTCCAGCGCGAGGCGACCGGCGGGCGCGGGCGGATCAGCGTCGTGCTCGACCTGCCCGACAGCGAGGTCGAGATCGCGCTCCCCGGCGGGTTCCGCGTCGACCCGCGCATCCGCGCCGCGGTCAAGTCCCTGCCCGGCATCGTCGACGTGCACGATATCTGAGGCCGCTTGCCAAATCGCTCGGCAGCCCTTACGTAAGCGCCCGCGAAACCTCACGCAGGATTGCGGCACCGCCGGTGGCGGTGCGCGCTCCGGTGCCGGCGCCAGGTCCCCTGGAATCGGTGACTCCTGCGGCGGCAGAACCGGAAAAGGATCGAGACGATGGCTCTTCCCGAGTTCACGATGCGCCAGCTGTTGGAAGCCGGCGTGCATTTCGGCCACCACACGCGGCGCTGGAACCCCAAGATGGCGCCGTACATATTCGGCGTCAGAAACGGCATCCACATCATCGACCTCGAACAGACCGTGCCGCTGCTGCGGCAAGGGCTTGAGGCGGTGCGCGAGGTGGTCGCCGGCGGCGGCCGCGTGCTGCTGGTCGGTACCAAGCGCCAGGCGCAGGAGGCGATCGCCGAGGCGGCCAAGCGCTGCGGGCAGTATTATGTGAATTACCGCTGGCTCGGCGGCATGCTG
>DATJOB010000426.1:0-2110 GCA_035507475.1 Allostellaceae bacterium
GTCGGCAACCGCCAGAACCGCGCGGGAGCCTGATCGGATCGACAGGGTGCAAAAGCGAACGCGGAGAAAGGTGGGCGAAGCGGGGGCTTCCCAGTACTACTCCAGCGCCTGCCGAAGCTGGCGTCCGGCCACGACAAGCATCGCCAGGTCGGGGTTGGGCTGGGTGCGCAGTTCGGCGGCGATCGCCTCGGCCGGGGCGAGCTGCGCGCCGCGCGTCTCCGCCCAGGTGGCGACCGGGTCTTCTGCGCCGTCGGCGGATCTGAGGACGCGCTCGGCGAGGGCGATCTGGAACGTGTAGAAGTCGTCGATCAGCGCCTCGACCGCGGTCTTCTGCCACGGCGTGTCGGTCGGCAGGCGACGACCCGCTGCGCGCATCTCGTCGAGCGCAAACCGAGCGCCCACCCCGTAGAAGGTGCGGGCGGCGCGCTCGACCGGCTGTGACGTGCGCTGGGCGAGGTCGGCCACCTCGAAACCGCTGGTAAGGAAGATGATCCCGGCGATGCGCTCGCACAGTGGCTGCGGCACGTCGGCGGCCGCCAGACGCGCGACCCGTGCGTCGTATTCGGCGCGCTCGCTTGCCGGCAGGAGACCGGCGATCGCCTCGGAGAGCGCGGCGATCGCCGGGGCAAACGCCGCGGTTTCGGCGGCGACGTCGATCCGGCCGGCGCGCAGCAGCCAGGCGGCCGCGTGCTCGGCGACGCCCGCGAGGTCGATCAGCATCTCGTATTGCGCCGCGGCCACGACGTGGTTGTCGAGCGCCTCGATCGCCGACCACAGTGATGACAGCGCGTAGGCCTCGCGCACGATCCGCCAGGCCCGCGTGATGTCGGCGGGGCCGCGCCCGGTGAGCGCCTGGAGGTCAGGGATGAAGGTGAGGCCTGCGCGGTTGACAAGGTCGTTGGTGACTGCGGTCGCGACAATCTCGCGGTGCAGCGGATGCGCGACGATCTGCGCCGCAAACCGCTCGCGCAGTGCCGCCGGGAAATAGCCCGTCAGCTCGTCGGCGAGCGCCGGTTCGTCAGGCAGGTCGGACTGCAGCAGGTCGTGGTCGAGCGACAGCTTGGCGTAGGCGAGCAGCACCGACAGTTCCGGTCGCACAAGCCCGCGCCGCGCGGCCGCCCGGGCTGCCAGCTCTTCGTCGTCGGGGAGGAATTCGAGCGCGCGGTCGAGCCGCCCCGCCTTTTCCAGCTCGCGGATCAGCCGCGCTTGGCGATCGAGCGCCGCCGGCCCTCTCGCCTCGGCGACGGACAGTGTCTCGCCCTGCAGGTAGTTGTCGCGCAGCACCAAGGCGGCGACGTCGTCGGTCATCCGCGCGAGCAGCGGATCGCGCTCCGGCGCGCCCAACGCTCCGGTGGCCACCGCGTGGCCGAGCAAGATTTTGATGTTGACCTCGTGGTCCGACATTGAGACGCCGGCCGAGTTGTCGATCGCATCGGTGTCGATCCGCCCGCCTTTGAGCGCATAGGCGATGCGGCCGCGCTCGGTAACGCCGAGATTCGCACCCTCGCCGACAACGCGCGCGCGGATGTCTTCGCCGTCGACGCGCAGTGCGTCGTTCGCTTTGTCGCCGACCTGAAGATGACTTTCGGCGCGCGCCTTCACAAAGGTGCCGATGCCGCCAAAGAACAGCAGGTCGATTTCGGCGGTCAGCAGCTTCTTGATCAGTTCGGCGGGGGTCAGCTGATCCTCGGCGATGCTGAAGACTTGCTGCATCTCGGCGCTGATCGCGATCGCCTTGGCGGCGCGCTCGAAGACGCCGCCGCCGTGCGAAATCAGTGCCGCACCGTAGTCGGCCCAGCTCGAGCCCGGCGTCTCGAACAGGCGCCGGCGCTCGGCATAGGCCGCCGCCGCGTCGGGGTCCGGGTCGATAAAGATGTGCACATGGTTGAACGCGGCCAGAAGGCGGATATGGCGCGATTGCAGCATGCCATTGCCGAACACGTCGCCAGCCATGTCGCCGACCCCGACTACCGTGAAATCGGTGGTCTGAATATCGGTCCCGAGCTCGCGGAAATGGCGCTTGATCAGTTCCCAGGCGCCGCGGCTGGTAATGCCGATCGCCTTGTGGTCATAGCCGGCCGAACCACCGCTGGCAAAGGCGTCGCCAAGC
>DATJOB010000427.1:0-10071 GCA_035507475.1 Allostellaceae bacterium
CCATTTGCCGATCTCGGCCAGCACTTGCTCGGTATGCGCCGGCAATTCGCGCGGGTGGCGGCGAACGAACTCGGCGAGGGTCTGGTGGATCGCGATGCCGAGATCGGCGCGATCGGGGTCGGCGTCGAGCGCGTTGAGCGCGCGCAACCGCAGCACATGCTTGGCGTAGATCGCATAGGGGTCGCGCCGCCACGTCTCGATGTCGGTCACCGGCAGCTCGCGCGGCCGCGCCGCGAGCGGCGGTCGCGGCGGCGCGTGAACCAGCGGCCGGCGCATGGCGGGGACATCGCCGGCGAGCGCCGCGGCGGCGATCTCCGGATCGGGGCCGAGCCGGTCGGCAAGCCCCACCGCGCGCAGCACCGCGTCGAGCCGGAGCAGCCAGCGCGACGGCACGGTCGGCGCGCCTTCGCGCCGCGCCGCGCGGGTCAGCGCCGCTTCCGGGGCGCCGAGCCCCTGCGCGAAATCGTGCGCGGCGATGCCGACCGCGCGCTCCGGCAGGGCGAGGCCGAATTCGGCGCGCATCTGGCGCGACATCCACGGGTCCGGCGCGACCGGGCCGGGCCAGGTGCCCTCGTTGAGCCCGCCCAGCACCACGAGATCGGCTTGCTGCAGGCGCGCCTCGACAAGCCCCCAGATCGCCAGCCGCGGATGCCGGCCGAACGCCGGGCGCACCACCGCCGCCGCGGCGAGCGTCTCGAAGAGCGCGGGGTAGTCGCGGCCGGGGAGCGGCGGGAAGTCGCGCGCCGCGTCGAGCAGCTCATGACAGAACCCGGCCGCGGCCTCGCCCGCCGCCTCGCGCCACAGCCGCGCGACGCCGCTTTCGTCGCGGCTCGCCGCCAGCCGTTCGGCCGCCGCGACATGCGCCTCGACCAGCGCGACGACGTCGGTCGCCTCGGCGGCGAGCAGCGCCGGAAGCTCGCCGAGGCAGGCGGCGAGGCGATCGACGAAGCGCTGCAGCGCCGGGCGGTCGTCGCCGAGCGCGGCGCGCAAGCCCGCCAGCCCCGGCGCCGGACGCGGCCCGCGGATGCGGCGCTCGAGCGTGCGCGCCAGGTCGCGGAACTGCTCGGGCGCCATGCCGCCGGCCGCCAGCGGGTGCTTCAGCGCCGCCAGCAGCGGCACCGGCGCGAACTCGCTCGCCGCCATGTCGAGCACCAGCCGCAGGAACGCGCCCGGTGGGGTGCGGGCGAGCGGCAGCCCGGCGGAATCGTCGATGTCGATCCGCCAGCGCCGCAGCTCGGCGGCGACCCGGCGCGCCAGCTCGCGGTCGGGCGTGACCAGCGCCGCGGTCGCCCCCGGCTCCTCGAGCTTGCGGCGCAGCAGCAGCGCGATCGTCACCGCCTCGTGCTGCGGGCCGAGGCAGTCGTAGCGGCTCACGCCGGCGAGCGCCTCCGCGCCTGCCGGGCGCAGGTCGCGCCAGCCGTCGGTGAGGCTCGCCGGGCGCAGCGCCTCGGAGACGAGGCGCAGGCGCTCGCGCCGCCCGCTCGGCGCGCCGGGATGCCAGTCGCGCACGTCGTCGGCCGAGAGGTCGAGCGCCGCGAGCAGCCCCTCGATCAGATATTGCGGATGCGCCGGGTCCTGCGCGACCCGCTCGCGTACGCCGCGATCGGCGAGACGGTCGAGCCCCGGCAGGATCACCGCGCCCGCGGGCAGGTCGGCGATCGTGCGCAGGAGCTCGACCAGCGCGGGGATGCCGCCGGTGAGGCCGGCGGCAATCACGGGGTCGCGCGGCGGCGCACGCCGCCAGGCCTCGGCCTGGCGCCGCAGCAGCCGGTTGCGCCGCTCGGCCGGGTCGAGCGCGCCCTCGGCGGCGAGGATTGCGGGCCAGCGGTGCGGCAGGATGTCGAGAAAGCGCAACACCACCTGCCAGTGCTCGGCGAGGTCGAGCGGCGTGAGGCGCGCAAGCTCGGTGAAGCTGGCGCCGTCGGTCGCGGCGGTGTCGAGCAGCCGGGCGAGCGCACCGGCGAGCGCCGCCGCCTGCCCGGGCAGCAGGAACTGGCCGCCGTCGCCTTCGCTCCACTCCAGCACCAGCCGGGTCAGCAGCAGCCGCCGGCGGAGCTCGGGGAGCGCGGGCGGCACGGCAAGCGTCTCGTCGGCGGCGGTGAAGTCGAGTTCGTCGGCGTCGAGGTCGCCGATCGGCCGCATCCGGGGCAGCAGCAGCGGCGCGCCCGGATCGCTGTCCTCGCCGGTGAGGCGCAGGAACGCTTCGCGCAGGCTGCGCGCGGCGCGCCGCGTCGGCAGCAGCACGGTCATCCGCGCGAGGCGCAGCGGCTCGTCGCCGGCGAGCGCCACCAGCCCCGCCGCCAGCGTGTCGAGAAACGGGCGGTCCGCCGCGATCGTATAGATGTTCGGACGCACGGCGACCCGAACCTAGCCCGCGGCCGGGGCGATCGCGAAGCGCGCGCGGGTCGCGGCGAGCCCCTCCGGGGTGCCGACATGGAACCACCCGCCGTCATGCACCAGCGCGCCGAGCCGGCCGGCGTCCTCGGCGCGGTCGTAGAGGCGCTTCAGCGAGAACGCCGCCTCCTCGGTGCCGGCAAATAGGCGGCGGTGCAGGATCTGGATGCCGCCGAAGATGTAGGGTGCGGCGGCGTCGGCACCGCGGCGGCGCGGCACGCCGGGCGCAGCAAGGAAATAGTCGCCGCGGCCCTCGTAACCGACCGCGCCGGCGCGCGGCTGCAGCAGCAGCAGCGCATCCATGCGGGCGGGGTCGAAGGCCCGCGCCAGCCGGTCGAGCGAGGGTACCGCGCCGTCGCTCCACAGCACGTCGCCATTGACCACGAAGAACGCCTCGTCGAGCAGCGGCAGCGCGCGCCTGACCCCGCCGCCGGTTTCGAGCAGCTCCGCCTCGCGGGAGAAGGCGATGCGCGGCCGCGCGCGCCCGGCGAGCCGCGCCGCGATCAGCTCGCCCTTGTAATGCAGGTTGACCACCGTCCGCTCGACCCCCGCCGCGGCGAGCCGGTCGAGCGCGTGCTCGATCAGCGGCCGCCCGGCGACCTCGATCAGCGGCTTCGGCACGCGGTCGGTCAGCGGTCGCAGCCGCGTGCCGAGCCCGGCGGCGAGCACCATCGCCGATCGCGGAGCCGGGATCATGCCTGGGGTCATGCCTGGGGTCACGGGCGGATCACGCGGCGCTGCGCGCGTCGGGGACGCGGCGCGCCGCCGCCGGCAGATGCCGCTCGAACCAGGCGGCGAGGCGGCCCAGCGCCGGCTCCGCCAGGTCGCTTTCGAGCAGCCGCCAGACGCGCGGGATATGGCGCAGGTATTGCGGCTTGCCGTCGCGCCGCCACAGCCGGGTGAAAATGCCGACGATCTTGGCGTTGCGCTGCGCCGCAAGGATCGCCGCCGAGCGGCGGAAGAGCCGGCGGTCGAGCTCGGGGAAGGCGGCGAGGTAGCGTTCGGTCATCGCCGCGCGCAGCGCCGCCGGCACGTCGCGGCGCGCATCTTCGAGCAGCGAGACGAGATCGTAGCTCGCCGGCCCGCACAGCGCGTCCTGGAAGTCGAGGAGGCCGCAGCGGGCGAGCCCGGCCCGTCCGTCCAGCAGCATCAGGTTGTCGACATGGAAGTCGCGCAGCACCACCGTCGGCTGGGGCAGCGCGGCCAACGGCAGCACCGCCTCCCACAGCGCGAGATACTCCTCGCGCAGCGCCGGGGCGAGTGGTGCGCCGAGCACGCTCGGCGCGTACCAGTCGACCAGCAGCGCGGCCTCGCCGAGCAGCGTCGGCAGATCGTAGGCGGGCAGGTCGGGCGGCGTCGTCACGGCGCGCTGCAGCCCGACCAGCGTGTCGATCGCCAGCGCGTAGAGCGCCGCCTCGTCGCCGCCGTCGGCGAGCAGCCTCGTATAGGTGTCGTCGCCGAAATCCTCGATCAGCAGCACGCCGAGCCCGGCCTCGGCGGCGAAAATCTGCGGTGCGCTGAGCCCGTGCCCGCGCAGCATCGCCGCGACCTTGACGTAGGGCCGCACGTCCTCGTGCGGCGGCGGCGCATCCATCAGCACCGCTTTGCGCGCCCCGTCCTGCAGCCGGTAGTAGCGGCGGAACGACGCATCGCCGGCGAGCGGGACGGGCGGGACCTCGCCCCAGCCGGCGGCGCTGAGGAACCCGCCGATCGCCGCCGCCCGCGCGCCCTCCATCTCAGCCCGCCGCGGCGATGCCGGCAAGCCGCGCCGGCCAGTCGCCGCCCGCGCTCAGCGTCGCGCGCCGGGCGGTCGCAGCCGCGCCGAACTCGAGCGCGATCGCGAGCCGCCGCGCCGGCAGCAGCGAACCCAACCGCTCGGGCCATTCGATCAGCGAGATGCCGTCATGGAAGGCGTCCTCGATGCCGAGCTCCCAGGCCTCCTCCGGGTGCTTCAGCCGGTAGAGGTCGAAATGCCAGACCGCGCCGCCGGGCAGATCGTAGGTCTGGGCCAGCGTGAAGGTCGGGCTCGGCACGCTCTCGGTGCCGCCGCGGGCCGCGATGAAGGCGCGCGCGAAGACCGTCTTGCCGGCGCCGAGCGGTCCTCCGAGGGCGATCACGTCGCCCGGTGCCGCGGCGGCGGCAAGGCGCGCGGCAAAGGCGGCGGTCGCCGCTTCGTCGAAGAGATCGAGGGCGGTCATCCCGCGCCTAGTATGACGCAGGGTTGAGGGCGGGCAATATTCGCTTCACCGCCGGCGGCAATGGGCGCGCGCGACTGCGCTCGCCCGGCGGGCGCCGCCGACGCATCGCCGCCCGCCCGCCGCGCCGACGCAACGCCGACGCAACGCCGGCGCCGTTCGCCGCGGCGAAATCGGCTAAGCTAAGCCGATGACGGAGAATGCGCATGTCACCGATGTCGCGATCGTCGGCGGCGGTCCGGTCGGGCTCTTTGCGGTGTTCGAGTGCGGCATGCTGGGAATGCGCTGCCACGTGCTCGACGCGCTCGACATGCCCGGCGGCCAGTGCGCGGCGCTTTATCCGGAAAAGCCGATCTACGACATCCCCGGCTATCCGCGAATCGACGCAGCGCAGCTGATCGACCGGCTCGTCGAGCAGGCGGCGCCGTTTGCGCCGACCTACCATCTCGGCCATCCGGTCACCGCGCTCGAGCCGGCCGGCGACGGCTTCGTCCTCGGCACCGCGGCCGGCGTCAAGGTCGCGGCGCGCGCCGTGCTGATCGCCGCGGGCGGCGGCGCGTTCGGGCCGAACCGGCCGCCGCTGCCCGGCATCGAAGGCTTCGAGGGCCGCAGCGTCTTCTATCTCGTCCGCCGCCGCGAGGATTTCCGCGGCAGGCGGATCGTCATCGCCGGCGGCGGCGATTCGGCGGTCGATTGGGCGCTGTCGCTCGCCGAGGTCGCGGCGCAGGTCATGGTGGTGCACCGACGCGCCAAGTTCCGCGCCGCCCCGCAATCGCTGGCGCGGCTGCAGGAGCTGGCCGAGGCGGGCCGGGTCGAGCTGGTGGTGCCGTTCCAGCTCGCCGGGCTCGAAGGCGAGGGCGGGCGGCTCGCCGCGGTCGTCGTCGCCGATCTCGCCGGCAACGAGCGGCGGCTCGCGGCCGACTGCCTGCTGCCGTTCTTCGGCCTGGCGACAGAGCTCGGGCCGCTCGCGGGGTGGCAGCTCGCGTTCGACGGGCACTGCATCGCGGTCGACCCGGCGAGCTGCGCGACCTCGCGCCCCGGCATCTTCGCGATCGGCGACATCGCGACCTATCCCGGCAAGCTCAAGCTGATCCTTACCGGCTTTGCCGAGGCGGCGGCGGCGGCGCACGCGATCTATCCGCTGGTCCATCCCGGCCAGGCGCTGCACTTCGAATACTCGACAACGAAGGGCGTGCCGGGCGGCTGAGCGCGGCCGGCCCGGGGTGTCGGGCAGGCGTCCCGGCTACAGCGAGTCGCGCAGCCGGGCGAGGTCGTCGAGCCCTTCCGGCCGCACCATGCAGAGCACGTCGTCGAAGCCGACCGCACGGATCCGCCGCAGCCGGTCGAGCGCCTCGGCGGCGCTGGTGATCTGCATCGTCGCGCGGCCGCCCAGCGGCATGTCGGAGACATTGCCCTGCAGCTCGACGATGACGTTGGCAAGCACCGCGCGCCTGCCGCCGGCGTCGCGGTAGAAGCGGACGCCCTGCTCCAGCTCTTCGGGCTGGCTGTAGAGGCCGGAGGCGATCCAGCCGGCGCAGCGCTGCGCCGCGTACTCGATCCAGCGCTTGTTGCGCCAGGCGCCGAGCATCAGGTTGGGGCCGCCCTCGGTCCCCGGCCAGGGGGTCAGCGTGCCGCCCGCGAGCGACCGCCCGGCCCAGGCTTCGCGCATCACCTCGAGCGCGCTCATCAGCGTCTTGAAGCGCGCCTCGTAATTCCCGCCGACGAGGTCGAAATCGGCCTTGGTCGAGCCGCTGCCGAGGCCGAGCATCAGCCGCTCGCCGCAGAGCGCGTGCAGCGACTGGATGCGATGCGCGAGCTCGACCGGATGGCGCACCGGGACCTGCAGCACGCAGGTGCCGATCTCGACCTTCTGCGTCACCGCGGCGATGACGCTCATCAGCACGACCGGGTCGAGCGTCGCCCGCCCGCGGCCGAACGAGTCGGTGACCCAGAGCCCGGTAAAGCCATGCGCCTCGGTCCGGCGCGCGAATTCGACGAAGCGGTCGAGCGTGTGACCGGCGAGTTCGGGCGTGCCGCGCAGCACGTTGACGACGTGGACGCGCATCGCCTACTCGGCCCGTTCGAGGAAGCGCTCGGCGAGGCGCACGAAGAAGCTCACCCCATAGGGCAGCGCGCTGTCGTTGAAGTCGTAACGCGCATTGTGCAGGAAGCAGCCGTCCCTGGCGGGGCCGTTGCCGAGCCACAGCATCGCGCCCGGCCGCGCCTGCAGCATGTAGGAGAAATCCTCGCCGCCCATCGACGGGGGGACCGTGGTGCTGACCTTGTCGTCGCCGCAGATTTCGGCCGCGACCTCGGCGGCGAACCTGGCTTCCTCGGCATGGTTGACGGTCGGCGGATAGCCGCGCCGAAAGGTGAACTCGACCTTGGCGCCGTGCGCCGCGGCGATGCCGTGCGCGACCTCGCCCATCCGTTTTTCGAGGAGATCCTGCGTCTTCGCCCGGAAGCTGCGCACCGTGCCGCCGATGTGCAACTCGTCGGGGATCACGTTGTAGGCCGAGCCGCCCTTCATGAAGCCGACGCTGATCACCGCCGAATCGAGCGGGTCGACGTTGCGCGCCGGGATCGTCTGCAGCGCGGTGACGATCTGCGCGCCGATGACGAACGGGTCGTTGCCGCCATGCGGGTGCGCGGCATGCGTGCCGTGACCCTTGACGCGGATGTCGAACCGGTCGGAGGCGGCGAGCAGTGGCCCCAGCGTTGTCGCCATGCTGCCGACGGCGATGCCGGGCTTGTTGTGCATCGCGAACACCGCGTCGCACGGGAATTTCTCGAACAGCCCCTGTTCGACCATGACCCGGCCGCCGCCGAAGCCTTCCTCGCCCGGCTGAAAGATGAAATGCACGGTGCCGTCGAAATTGCGCGTCTTTGCGAGCTGCTTGGCGGCGCCGAGCAGCATCGTCGTGTGCCCGTCATGGCCGCAGGCGTGCATCTTGCCGTCATGCGTCGAGCGGTGCGCGAATTCGTTCAGCTCCTGCATCGGCAGGCAGTCCATGTCGGCGCGCAGGCCGATCGCACGCAGCGAGTTGCCGCGGCGGATCGTGCCGACGACACCGGTCGTCGCCAGGCCGCGATGCACCTCGCAGCCGAATTCCTTGAGCTTGGCCGCGACGATCTCGGCGGTGCGCTCTTCCTCGAAGCCGATTTCGGGATGCGCGTGGATGTCGCGACGGATCGCGGTCAGTTCGGCGGTGATGTCCTCTATCTCGGGGATGATCGGCATAAAGGGCTCGCTTGCATGAGTCGTTGCGTCACCATAGCGGCAGCGGCGCAACAAAAGAAGGCGGGGCCTCCACGGCGGGAGGCCCCGGTATCAAGGTTGCGCAAACCCGTTCGTCGTGGTGACGAGACCGCGCAGCAATCGTCTCGAACCACGCATTTTCGCGCATGCATCCCGCGAGACGCCGGCCGCGCCGGCGCCTCGGCAGCGATGCCCATCAGCTGCGCATGAAGCCTTCGAGCTCGCTCGCCGCCCAGTCGAGCGCCTGGTCCATGGTTTTGCCCTGCTGGGTGTATTGGACGATCATCTTCGAGGTCGTCGCCTGCGCGAAGATCTGGTTGGCGATGCGATACGGCGCCGGGTAGCCGGAGACCGACTCGATGATGTCGCCGCGCGGCGGGTAGTTCCAGATGCCGCCCTTGGGCGGCGCCTCGGTCGCCCAGGTGTCGAAATTGCGCAACGAGACGAAGCACGGGATGTCGTAGCCCTTGCTGCCGGCGACGAGCTGCTTGACCGAGTCGGTCTCCCACAAATGGAGCGCCAGACTCTTCGCCGCCGCCTTGTTCGGCGAGAAGCTCCAGATGCCCCAGAACGAGGGCTGCGCCGCGTCGAAACGGCCCTTTGGTCCCTTGGGCGACGGGAAGTGCCAGCATTGCTCGGCGACCTTGGGTGCATCGCGCACCGCGACGGCCCACGCCGAGGGCGGGTTGAAGATCAGCGACGCCTGGCCCGAAATGAGCGCCTTGTTGTTGCCCGCGTCGTCCCAGGCATAGACGTCGGGCGGCAGGAACTGCGTCAGCCGCTTGAAATAGTCGAGCAGGTGCTTCACCGGGTCGGACTTGACGGTGATGTTGCCGTCCTTGTCGACCAGCTGGGCGCCGTGGGCGTTGAAGATCGCGCCAAGCCAGTTCATCGTGTCGCTGGTCTGGCCCATCGGCAGCCCGAACGGGTGGCCGGCCTTGAAGCATTTCTCCGCCGCGTCGAGGAAGAAGTCCCAGGTCCACTTGTCGGTCAGCTCCTTGTCCGGCGTGCCGCCCTGCGCCGGATACATCTTCATCAGGTCGAGCCCGACCGCCTCCTTGAAGATGTCGATGCGTCCGACCGAGGGGAGGGTCAAGGTATTGGGGATCGCCGGCGGCGCGATCCAATGCCCTTCCTGCTTGCCGACATAGGTCATCGACGCGGTGGTGGGACCGTGCCGCTTCATCAGCTCGTCCCACACGTCGTTGGAATTTTCCAGGTCGGGCGTATGCGCCGGGCCGTACCAGCTGGGCAGTGTGATCATGTCGTGGCCGGACTTGGCCTGCGCCTCGGCGGCCGCGGTGAGCATCAGCTTGTCGCCCTGGCTGGTGACGTAGTCGATCTTGAGGTCGACCTTCTCCTTGGCCGCCCAGGCGTTGCACAGCTTGGTCATCGCATCGTTGGCGCCGGGCACCCAATGGTCCCAGAAGGCCACCGACAGGCTGCCCGCGGCGTAGGCGCCGCGGACGAAAGGCAAGGGCAACGCGCTCGCCGCCGCCCCGACGGCGCCGGTCTTCAGCATGGTGCGCCGCGTCAAGGTTCCAGGCATAGATCCCCTCCGAACTCAGTGCCGCCGGTCGCGCCGACGGATCGCCCCGCCGGAATGACGGGGGCTGAGCGGCATACTAGCGCTCCGATCGGCAGTTGCACCCGCGATTTGCAGCTGCAGGTTCAAAAGCTCAGTCGGGTGCGGAACACCAGCTCGGCGTAGAAATAGAGCTCGGCGTCGAGCGCGCGCTTGATGTTGTCGCCGCGCCGGAAGCCGTGCTGCTCGCCGGCGAACAGCAGATAGCCGCAGGGAATGCCGCGCCGCCGCAGCGCGTCGACCATCGCCTCGGTCTGGTTCGGCGGCACGATGCGGTCCTCGGCGCCCTGGAAGAAGATGACAGGGCACTCGATCCGATCGGCGTGGCTGAGCGGCGAGCGCTCGCGGTAGAGCGCCGCCTCCTGCGGGTAGGGGCCGATCAGCCAGTCGAGGTAGCGGCTCTCGAATTTATGCGTGTCGCGGGCGAGCGCGGCGACGTCGCTGACCCCGTAATGGCTGGCGCCGCCCTTGAAGAAGTCGCGTCCGGCGAGCGCCGCAAGGACCGTGTAACCGCCCGCGCTGCCGCCGGTGATGACCGCGCGTTCCGCGTCGGCGAGGCCCTCGGCGCAGAGGTGGCGGGCGGCATTGACGCAGTCGTCGACATCGACGACGCCCCACTGCCCCTTCAGCCGCTCGCG
>DATJOB010000428.1:0-11316 GCA_035507475.1 Allostellaceae bacterium
CCGCCCTTGAAGGTGGGCGTCACCACCGTGATGTCGTGGAGATGGCCCGAGGTCAGCCACGGGTCGTTGGTGATGTAATGGTCGCCCGGCTTCATCGTCGCGAGCGGGAAGGCGTCGAGGAAATGCTTGACGGCCGCGGCCATCGAGTTGACGTGGCCCGGCGTGCCGGTTACCGCCTGGGCGAGCATGTTGCCGTCGCGGTCGAAGACCCCGGCCGACAGATCGCCCGCCTCGCGCACCGGCGTCGAGAACGCGGTGCGCACCAGCGTCTGCGCCTGCTCCTCGACCACGGCGATGAGCCGCGACCACATGATCTGCATGTGGATCTGCGACAGGGCGGTGTTGGGAATGCTCGGCATGGCGGCTCCAGATGCGTCGAGGCGGGCGGAAGTCTATGTGGCGCAAGGCGCGCGGGCAACGCGTCGCGGCGCAGAACAGCCCGGCGTGCCGGGCTGCCGCGATGGGATGCGGTGATGGGATGCGGTGATGGGATGCCGGTGGTGGGCGGGCGGCGCGGCTCGGCCGCATTCGGCCCAAATCACCGATTGCGCATGCCGCGCCGAACCATCGCCTCTCTTTACTCGTAAGGACGATTGCCTACATTAACGCGGCGCTGCAGCCGGCCGACCCGGCCGGGCCAGCCAGGAGGACGCAGGATGAAGCCGATCGTTAGCGGGATCACCGCAGGTATCTTGGCGGTTTGCGCGGCCGGCGCCGCGCTGGCGCAGTCGCCTTACGACGACGCCGTGTGCCGGCAATACGCGGACCAGAACACCGCCGCGCTGCGCGCCCAGGCGGGCAACCAGGCGGCCGGCGGCGCGCTCGGCGGCGCCCTGCTCGGCGCCGGGATCGGCGCGGCGCTCGGCGGCGGCCGCGGCGCGGCGATCGGCGCCGGCGCCGGCGCGATCACCGGCGGCGCCGCCGGCAGCGCCAACGCGCAGGCCACCGCCGATTACGCCAACCAGCAATACTGGGCCTATTACAACTCGTGCATGGCGAGCCGTCGCCCCGGGCCGCCGCCGCCGGCTTACGGCTATCCGCCGCAGGGACCGGCCTACAACCCCTACGCCCCCTATCCCGGCCGCTGACCCAGGTGAGCCGCTGCAAGCCGGGCCGCGCGGTCCTTCCGCTCAGCTCAGCTTGTAGCCCTGGCGGGCGAGCAGCTTCCAGCCGCCGTCCTGCTTCTGCCAGACGGCGAGCACGCCGAGCTTGATGCTGGTCGGCTTGCCGTCCTGCTCGCCCTCGGCGACGTATTGGTGACGGGAGATCGCGGCATTGCCGGCGAGCGCGACGGTCAGCTCGGGAAAGGCCAGCGACTTGAGCGTGCCCTTGCGGTTGAGGACGCCATCGACGAACTCGCGCTTGTTCTGCACCACCGCGCTCGAGTGGCCGTAGCTCAGTTGCTCGGCCGTGAGCGCGGCGAGCTTGTCCTTGTCGGCCGCGAAGATCGCCTGGCGCAGGGCTTCGACCGCCTGCGTCACCGCGGCTTCGTCGCCGCTTTCGGCCTGCGCCGAGCCGTTGCGCAGCAGGCTCGCTCCGCCGAGCGCGAACGCCCCGGCGAGCGCCAGATGACGGCGATCCAGGTCCATCGTTTCCTCCCCGCGGCGGCGGGGCGGTCCTATCCGCGCCGCACCATCTCGATATAGCCGAACGCGTCGATCCGCGCGTCGAAATTGCGCCCCACCACGGTCGAGGTCTCGTCCTCGACGACCACCGCCGGGCCGGCCACGGTCGCGCCCGGCGGCAGCGCCGCGCGCTCGTAGATCGCGACCTCGACAAACTCCCCGCTCTCGGGATCGAAGACCGGGCGTTGTCGGGCCGGGTGGGCCGCGACCGCGGCCGGCGCGACAGGCGGCGGCGCCGCGGTTTCCGGCGCCGGCGCGGCGACCAGCACCACCCAGCTCAGCACCTCGACCTCGACGCCGGGGATGACCCGGCTGTAGAGCCGGCGGTAGGCGTCCTCGAATGCCGCGATCAGCTCGCCGGCGTCGTCAGGACGATAGGTCTTCGCGGTGAGCGGCACGGCGATCTCATGGCCCTGCCCGCGATAGCGCATCAGCGCCGAGCGCGTCTCGCCGAGCCGAGCCTTGGGCGCGCCGCGGCGCACGATCGCCTCGGCCTCGCGGTACATCGCCGCCAGCAGCGCATTCGCCGCCGCGGCGTCGAACCGGTCGAGCCGCTGCAGCTGCGAGCGCACGATCTCGTAGGAAATGGGCGCGCGCAGAAAGCCGACCGCCGAGCCCACGCCGGCGTTCGACGGCACCAGCACCCGGTCGAGCCCGAGCTTGTCGGCCATCCGCGCGGCGTGCAGCGGCGCCGCCCCGCCGAACGCGACGAGGGTGCGGCCGCGCGCATCCTTGCCGCTCTCGATCGCATGGACACGCGCGGCATTGGCCATGTTCTCGTCGACGATCTCGCTGACCCCGAGCGCCGCCAGCTCGAGCGCGAGATCGAGCTTGCCGGCAACCTCGCGCCGCATCGCCGCCTCGGCGGCGGCGTGATCGAGCGCCATGCGCCCGCCCGAGAAACCGGCCGGGTCGATACGGCCGAGCAGCAGGTCGGCATCGGTGACGCTGGGCAGCTCGCCGCCGCGGCCGTAGCAGGCCGGGCCGGGATCGGCGCCGGTGCTGTCGGGGCCGACGGTGATCCGTTTCAGCGCGTCGACCCGCGCGATCGACCCGCCGCCGGCGCCGATCTCCACCATCTCGATCACCGGGATGCGCAGCGGCAGCCCGCTGCCCTTCTTGAAGCGATAGACCCGCGCCACCTCGAAGGCGCGGCTCGTCTGCGGCTGCAAGTCGTCGATCAGGCAGATTTTCGCGGTGGTGCCGCCCATGTCGTAGCTCAGCACCTTGTCGAGCGCGCATTGCCGGGCGATGTGGCTGGCGAAGATGGCGCCGCCCGCCGGCCCCGATTCGACCAGCCGCACCGGAAAGCGGATCGCGGTCTCGACCGTCGTCAGCCCGCCTCCCGAGGTCATCAGGAAGAGCGGGCAGGCGAAGCCTTCGTGCTGCAGCATCGCCTCGAGGTTGACCAGGTAGCGGCCCATCATCGGCTGCACATACGCGTTGGCGCAGGCGGTCGAGAGCCGCTCGTACTCGCGCATCTCGGGCGACACCTCGGACGACAGCGTCATCGTCACCCCGCCGAGCGTGCGCATCAGGATGTCGCGCGCCCGCTCCTCATGCGCCGGGTTGACGTAGCTGTGCAGGAAGCCGATCGCGACGCTTTCGACCCGTTCCGCCGCCAGCTCGGCGGCGAGGCGGCCGAGCGCCGCCTCGTCGAGCGGCGTCACCACGCGCCCCTGCGCGTCGATGCGCTCCGCCACCACGCGGCGCAGCCGGCGCGGCACCAGCGGCGGCGGCAGGTCGATGTTGACGTCGTACTGCTCGAAGCGGTTCTCGTGGCGGATCTCGACCGTGTCGCGGAACCCCTCGGTGGTGACGAGCGCGGTCCTGGCGCCCTTGCGCTCGATGATCGCGTTGGTCGCCAGCGTCGTGCCGTGGATGATCAGCGCCAGGTCCGCCGGCCGCACCGCCGCCGCGCCGAGCACCGCGCGGATCGCCGCCAGCACGCCGCGCTCGGGCGCCTCCGGTGTCGTCAGCAGCTTGGCGCTGAACCGCTCGCCGCGGATTTCCAGCGCGACATCGGTGAACGTGCCGCCGATATCGACCCCCAGCCGCGCTCTTTCGTCACTCGTCACACCCGCGTCCCGCACCTGCCGCAAACGGGGGCGAAGTGTTCGACGCGGCGCGGCGGCGAGTCAACCGCCGCTTGGTCGCGCCGGCTTACGCGCGGCATCGGGCCTGCTAACATGCGGGCGAACGAGGCCCAACCGCCCATGAGCGGCAGCCCATGAGGGGGACCATGAGCTACCCGTCGCCCGGCTCCTATCAGATCGACGTTATCGACCAGGTCGGACGCGCCTACCGCGTGACGCTCGACCATGCACGCCTCGCCGTCGAGATGGCGCTGCTGCCTTACGCGATCGTGCTGGCCGCAGCGCTGATCGCGCTGGCCGCCGCGCATGGCGGGCTTTTCGGATGGGTCCTCGCGGCCGGGCTCAACGCGCTGGCACTGCTCGTCTTCGGCGCCGTCTTCCTGGTGCGGTGGCACCGCTTCGTGCTGCTCGGCGAGACCGTCGGCGGCGGCCCGATGCCGCCCGGGTGGACGGCGTTCCTGATCGCGCTCATCAAGCTCGGCGCGGCGATGGTCGTCGTCTGGCTGGCGCTGGTGCTGCTCGCGGTGTTGCCGCCGCACTTCGTCACCGCCCCGCTGTCGATCATCGGCGGGGTCGCGCTCGGCTTCGTCGCGCTGCGCGTGTCGCTGGTGTTTCCGGCGGCGGCGATCGAGCGGCCGATCGAGTTCCGCACCGCGTGGGACTGGCTCGCCGGCAATTTCTGGCGCTTCTTCGTCTGCGTGCTCGCCTGCTATCTGCCCTTCGCCGTCGTGCAGCTCGTCATCGGCGCGATCGGCGGGCTGTTCCCCGCGCTCTTCTGGATCCTCTTCGAGGCGCTGCGCCTGGCAGTGTCGTTTGCCGGCGCAGCGGTCGTCGCCGCGCTGCTGTCGCACGTCTACCGCGAGATCGCCGGCAGCCAGGCCGCGCCGGTGGCGCAAGCCCTACCGGGATAGCGGCGGGGTGATCCCGGCGCTGCCGTTCGGGAAGATCGGCGGCAGCGGGTTGAAGTCGAGCGGCACGTCGCCCTCGATCTTCGCCGGGCTCGGCAGCTGGCCGGCATCCCACCCGCCGCCCAGCGCCTCGATCAGCGCGGCGCTGGCGACGAGCCGGCTCTGGCGGATGTTGAGCGCGGTCTCGGCGTCGGCGAGCGCGGTGTTCTCGGCGACGATGACGGCGGTGTAGGCCTGGGTGCCGGCCAGATACTGGTTGTTGATGATGCGCTCGGCCTCGCGCGCCGCCTTGACCGCCGAGTCGGCGGCGACCGCCTGCTCGGCCAGCACCCGCTCGGCGACGAGCTCGTCCTCGACCTGCTGGAAGCCGGCGAGGACGGTCTGGCGATAGGTCGCGACGGCGGCCTCGAACGCCGCCTTGTCGTGCTCGACCTGGGCGTTGCGGGCCCCGCCGTCGAACACCGTCTCCGCGGCGCTCGACCCGAATGACCAGATGCGGCTTGCGGTGTTGAACAGCTTGCGCAGCATCTCCGCCTCGACGCCGGTGTCGGCGGACAGCGTGACGGTCGGATAGAACGCCGCGACGTCGACGCCGATCAGCGCGTTGGCGGCCTGCATGTCGCGTTCGGCGGCGGCAATGTCGGGGCGCCGCTCGAGCAGCGCCGAGGGCAGCTCGAACGGCACCAGCGGCACCGCGATGGTCGCGGTCGTCGGCGCGATGGTCAGTGCGGCCGGCGGCTTGCCGACCAGCACCGCGATCGAATGCTCGAGCTGGCCGCGGGTGACGCCGACCGCGATCAGCTGCGAGCGGGTGGCGTCGAGCTGGGCCTGGGCCTGCGCCACCGCAGACTGGTCGGCGGTGCCGCCGCGATACTGGTTCCGGGTGATCTGCAGCGCCTGCGCGTAGGCCTTGACCGAAGCGTCGAGCAGCCGCGCCAGCTCGTCGGCGGTGCGCAGCTCGAGATAGGCGGTCGCCAGCTCGCCCTGCGCCGAGAGGCGGGCATTGGCGAGCGTCGCCGCGCTCGCCTGAGCGGTCGCGACGTTGCTCTCGACGGTGCGCCGCACCGAGCCCCACAGATCGGGGACCCAGCTGGCGGTCAGGTCGGTGAGGAACTGGTTCTGGATCGAGCCGCCGCCGATGCTGGTGCGCCCCTCGTTGGCGCTGCTGCGCGAGCGCGTCGCCGAGCCGTTGAGCGTCGCGGTCGGAAAGAACTGGGCACGCGCCGCGGCGACCGTCGCCTCGGCCTCGCGGAACGCGGCCTCCGCGGCCTTGAGGTTCTGGTTCGAGATGTCGATCTGGCGCTCCAGCCCGTCGAGCACCGGGTCGCGGTAGATCGACCACCAGGCGCCGCGGTCGAGACCGTCGGCCGGGCGAGCGGAACGCCAACCCGCTACGGTCGGCGCCGGCCTCCAGGCCTCCTTGTAGGCCGCCGGCACCGGCGCCGCCGGGCGCACATAGTCGGGGCCGACGGTGCAGGCGCCGAGCCCGAGGACAAGCCCCGCTGCGGCGACGCGCCCGAGCCGGCGCGTCCCTCGTTGCCCCGTCATCGCCGCTACTCGCCCGGTTCGGCGGCGTGGCCGGGCGCCAGCCGCACCCCCGGCCGGCGCCGGCGGCGCAGCGCCCACAGTCGGAAGCGGTCGAGATAGAGGTAGATCACCGGCGTCGTGTAGAGCGTGAGCATCTGGCTGAACAGCAGCCCGCCGACGATCGAGATGCCGAGCGGACGGCGCAGCTCCGAGCCCTCGCCGAAGCCGATCGCCAGCGGCAGCGCGCCAAGCATCGCCGCCAGCGTCGTCATCATGATCGGGCGGAAACGCAGCAGGCAGGCGCGGTAGATCGCATCGCGCGAGGCGAGCCCCTCCTCGCGCTCGGCGATCAGCGCGAAGTCGATCATCATGATCGCGTTCTTCTTGACGATACCGATCAGCAGGATGACGCCGATCAGCGCGATGATGCTGAACTCGGTGTCGCACAGCATCAGCGCCAGCACCGCGCCGACCCCCGCCGAGGGCAGCGTCGAGAGGATCGTGATCGGGTGGACATAGCTCTCGTAGAGCACGCCCAGCACGATATAGACCGCGAGCAGCGCCGCGGCGATCAGCACGGGCTCGTTGGCGAGCGATTGCTGAAAGACCTGGGCGGTGCCCTGGAAGTTGCCGTGGATCGTGGCCGGCACGTGCAGCCGGGCCATCGCCGCGTCGATCTCGGCGGTGGCGGCGCTGAGCGAGGCGCCGGGCTTGAGGTTGAACGAGATCGTCGAGGCGACAAAGAGGCCCTGGTGGTTGACCGCGAGCGGCGTGGTGCCGGGCCCGTAGCTCGAGAACGCGGCGAGCGGCACCATGGTCTCGCCGAACGTGCTGACCGGCGCGCCGGTCGAGGCGGAATTGTGCCCGGTATTGGCGAGCGCGTTCATCGCCTGGTTGCGCGCCGCATCCGAGGCGATCGAGCTGGCGGTCGGGCTGAGCGTCGCGGTGCTGGGCCGGCTCGCGGCGTTGTTGGTCGTGACGGTCGCCACGCTGCTGGCGATGCTGCTCGCCGCGTTGCTCGGCTGTGTCGCGGTGGCCGCGTTGTTGGTGGTCGGGGTCGCGGCATTGTTGGGCCCGCTCGGCGGCGAAACCGTGCCCGCCACGGCGTTCGTGCTCGCCGTGCCGCTGACCGACCCGCCGGTACTGCTGACATAGATCTGTTTCAGCATCTCGGGGCTTTGCCAGAAGGTCGGCGAGACCTCCATCACCACATGGTACTGGTTGCGCGCGGCGTAGATCACCGACACCTGGCGCTGCCCGAAGGCATCGTAGAGCGTGCTGTCGATCTGGCTGGCGGTGAGGCCGAGGCGCGCCGCGGTCGGCCGATCGATCTTCAGCACGGTCTGCAGCCCGTGGGTCTGCTGGTCGGAGTTGACGTCGGTCAGGTCGCTGATCTTTTCGAGCTCGGCCGCGACCTTCGGCGCCCATTCGTAGAGCTCGGGCAGCGAGTCGCCCTGCAGCGTGTACTGGTACTGGGCGTTGGCCTGGCGGCCGCCGACGGTGATGTCCTGCACCGCCTGGAGGAAGAGCCGCGCGCCGGCCACCTCGTTGAGCTTGCCGCGCAGCCGGCCGATCACCTGGTCGACCGAGAGCTTGCGCTGGGCGAGCGGCTTCAGCGCGACAAAGACGAACCCCGAATTGGTCTGGAAGCCGCCGGTGAAGCCGACGACGCTCTGCACCGCCGGGTCCGCCCGGATGATGCCGATGAACTGCCGCAGCTTCTGGCGCATCAACTGGAACGAGATCGACTGGTCGGCCTGGATGCCGCCGATCATCCGGCCGGTGTCCTGCTGCGGGAAAAAGCCCTTGGGCACCTCGATGAAGAGGAACACGTTGAGGCATACCGCGACGAGCAGCACCAGCATCACCATGCCGGGCGCACGCAGCGCGACGCGCAGCGTGCGGTCGTAGAAATCGAGCGTCGCCTTGAAGACCCGCTCGCTGGCGCGGTAGAGCCGGCCGTGCGTGCGCCGCTCGCGGCGCAGCACGAAGGCGCACATCATCGGCGTCGTGGTCAGCGAGATCGCCAGCGAGATGAGGATCGCGATCGACAGCGTCATCGCGAATTCGCGGAACAGGCGCCCGACGATCCCGCCCATCAGCAGGATCGGCACGAAGACCGCGATCAGCGAGAGGCTCATCGAGAGCACCGTGAAGCCGACCTCGCGCGCGCCCTGCAGCGCCGCCTCGCGACGCCCCATCCCCTCCTCGAGGTGCCGCGACACGTTTTCCAGCACGACGATCGCGTCGTCGACGACGAACCCGGTCGAGATCGTCAGCGCCATCAGCGACAGGTTGTCGAGGCTGTAGCCGACCAGGTACATCGCGCCGAACGTGCCGATCAGCGAGACCGGCACCGCGACGCTCGGGATCAGCGTCGCGCGGGGGCTGCGCAGGAAGGCGAAGACGACGAGAATGACGAGGCCGATCGAGATCACCAGCGTGATCTCGACATCGTGCAGCGAGGCGCGGATCGTCGTCGTGCGGTCGAGCGCCATGGTCACGTCGATGCCGCTCGCGATCGAGGCTTCGAGCTGCGGCAGCGCGGCGCGCACGCGGTCGACCGTGTCGATGATGTTGGCGTTGGGCTGGCGGTAGAGGATCACCAGCACCGCCGGCTTGCCGTTGGCGAGACCCTGGTTGCGCAGGTTCTCGACCGAGTCGCTGACATCGGCGATGTCGGGCAGCCGCACCGCCGCGCCGTTGCGATAGGCGACGACCAGCGGCAGGTAGTCCGCGGCCTTGCTCACCTGGTCGTTGGTGTAGATCTGGAAATGCTGGTCGCCCTGTTCGATCGCCCCCTTGGGGCTGTGCGCGTTGGCCGAGGAGAGCGCGGCGCGGACGTCCTCGAGCCCGATGCCGTATTTGTTGAGCGCCAGCGGGTTGAGTTCGACCCGCACCGCCGGCAGCGAGCTGCCGCCGATCGTCACCTGGCCGATGCCGTCGATCTGCGACAGCGCCGGGGTCAGCACGGTCGAGGCGGCGTCGTACATCTGGCCCTGGGTCAGCGTGTCCGAGGTCAGCGCGAGGATCGCGATCGGCGCGTCCGCCGGGTTGACCTTGCGGTAGGTCGGGTTGGTCCTGAGGCTCGTCGGCAGGTCGGCGCGCGCCGCGTTGATCGCCGCCTGGACGTCGCGCGCCGCGCCGTCGATGTTGCGCGAGAGATCGAACTGCAGCGTGATCCGGGTCTGCTGCAGCGAGCTTTGCGAGGTCATCTGCGTCACGTCGGCGATGACGCCGAGGTGGCGTTCGAGCGGCGTCGCGACGGTCTCCGCCATCGTCTCGGCGCTCGCGCCGGGCATCGTCGCGGTCACCGAGATCGTCGGGAAATCGACCTGCGGCAAAGGCGAAACCGGCAGCTGGAAGAACGCGAACATCCCGGCCAGCGCGATGCCGATGGTGAGCAGCGTGGTCGCGACCGGCCGCTGGATGAACGGCGTCGAGAGGCTCATTCGCCGATGCTCTTCATTCGGCGGCGCTCTCGCTGTTGGCCGCGCCGCCGAAGCGCCGGCGCGTCCAGGCGCCAAGCCGGTCGAACCCGAGATAGATGACCGGCGTCGTGAACAGGGTCAGCGCCTGGCTGAGGATCAGCCCGCCGACGATGGTCACGCCGAGTGGGTGGCGCAGCTCGGAGCCGGTGCCGGTGCCGAGCATCAGCGGCAGCGCGCCGAAGATCGCCGCCAGCGTCGTCATCATGATCGGCCGGAAGCGCAACAGCGATGCCTGGTGGATCGCCTCGCGCGGCGCCTTGCCCTCGTCGCGCTCGGCGACGAGCGCGAAGTCGACCATCATGATGCCGTTCTTCTTGACGATGCCGATCAAGAGGATGACGCCGATGATCGCGACGATGCTGAGGTCGCTGCCGTCGAGCATCAGCGCCAGCAGGGCGCCGAGCCCGGCCGAGGGCAGCGTCGAGAGGATCGTGATCGGGTGGATGAAGCTCTCGTAGAGCACGCCCAGCACGATGTAGACCGTCACGATCGCCGCGAGGATCAGCATCACCTCGTTGCTCAGCGCCGCCTGGAAGGCCTGCGCCGCACCCTGGAAGCTGGTGATCATGCTGACCGGCATGTGCAGCTCGGCCTCGGCGGCCTTGATCTTGTCGACCGCCGTGCCGAGCGAGGCGTCGGGCGCCAGGTTGAACGAGATCGACACCGCCGGGAACTGGCCTATGTGGTTGACCGCGAGCGGCGCGGTCTGTTCCTGGACGGTCGCGATCGTCGACAGCCGCACCTGGCCGGTGCTCGACAGCGAGGACGGCAGGTAGATCTGGTCGAGCGACGACAGCTGCTGCTGCGCCGCGGGGTCGGCCTCGAGGATCACGCGGTACTGGTTCGACTGGGTGAAGATCGTCGAGACGATGCGCTGGCCAAACGCATCGTAGAGCGCGTTGTCGACGGTCGCGGGGGTGATGCCAAAGCGGCCGGCGGTCGCGCGGTCGATGGTGATGTAGGCCGAGAGGCCGTTCTCGCCGAAATTGGTGGCGACGTCGGTGATCTCCGGGATCTGCTGCAACTTCGCGATCAGCTTCGGCACCCACACGGCGAACTCGTCCGGGTTGGCGTCCTGCAACGCGAACTGGTACTGCGTGCGGCTGACCGTCGCGTCGATCGTCAGGTCCTGCACCGGCTGCATGTAGAGGTCGATGCCGGTGACCCCGGCAATCTCGCCCTGCAGCCGCCGGATGATCGCGCTGGCGTCGAGCGAGCGCTCGTCGCGCGGCTTGAGGTTGATGAGGAACCGCCCTTCGTTGAGCGTCGCGTTGGTGCCGTCGACGCCGATAAACGACGACAGGCTGACGACGTCGGGGTCCTTGAGCACCGCCGCGGCGAGCGCCTCCTGGCGCTGCGCCATGGCGGCGAACGAAATGCTCGGCGGCGCCTCAGAGATGCCCTGGATGAGGCCGGTATCCTGGACCGGAAAGAAGCCCTTGGGGATCACGACATAGAGGAAGACGGTGAGGCAGAGCGTCACGACGGCGACGAACAGCGTCAGCGCCTGGCGGTCGAGCACCCAGTCGAGCCAGATGCCGTAGCCGTGAATGATGCGGTCGAACCATTCCTGGGTCTTCCGCATGAACCAGTTCATGTCGTCTTCGTGCACAAAGCGCAGCACCTTGGCGCACATCATCGGCACCAGGGTCAGCGAGACGATCGCCGA
>DATJOB010000429.1:0-14692 GCA_035507475.1 Allostellaceae bacterium
CGGCTGCGTGCTGTGCGAGGAGGATCGGCCGCTGATCTACATGGAGGATGTCGGGCGGCATAACGCGATCGACAAGATCGCCGGGTACATGCACCTCAACGGCATCTCGCCGGGCGGGAAGATCTTCTACACGACGGGACGGCTGACCTCCGAGATGGTGATCAAGACCGTGCAGATGCGCATCCCGATCCTGATCTCGCGCTCCGGCTTCACCGCCTGGGGGGTCGATCTCGCGCGGCAGGCCGGGCTGACGCTGATCGGCCGCGCCAAGGGCCGCCGCTTCGTCGCGCTCGCCGGCGCCGAGCGCATCGTCTTCGACAGCGACGGGCGCGACGCCGGCGAGGAGATCGCCCGCGCCTCGCGCAAGGCGAGCCTGCCCGAAGACGCCGGATGAGCGCCGCCAGATGAGCGTTGCAGGCGTGCTGCTCGCCGGCGGGCTGGCGCGGCGCATGGGCGGCGGCGACAAGCCGCTGCGGCGGCTCGCCGGCCGCCCGCTGCTCGACCACGTCGTCGAGCGGCTGCAGCCGCAGGTCGCCGCGCTGGTGCTCAACGCCAACGGCGACCCCACCCGGTTTGCCGGCTACCGCCTGCCCGTCGTCGCCGACAGCATCCCCGACTATGCCGGGCCGCTCGCCGGCATCCTCGCCGGACTCGACTGGACCGCCGAGCACCGGCCGGATTGCCCGCTGGTCGTCAGCGTTCCGACCGACGCGCCCTTCCTGCCGCGCGACCTGGTCGCGCGCATGGCGCAGGCGCTGGCCGCGGCGGGCGCGGACCTGGCCTGCGCCGCCTCGGGCGGCCAGCCGCATCCGGTGGTCGGGCTGTGGCCGGTGCGGCTGCGCGAGGAATTGCGCCGCGCGCTGACCGCGGAAGTCATCCGCAAGGTCGATGTCTGGACCGCCCGCTACCGCCTCGCAACGGTAGCGTTTCCCGACCGGCCGATCGATCCGTTCTTCAACGCCAACCGCCCCGAGGACCTTGAGGCTGCCGCGGCGCTGATCGCCGCTAATGGAACAGCAGCAACGCGTTGAGGATGGTCTTGTAGACCCCCCAGGCGAGCGGGATGCCGACGAACCCCCAGGCGAGGACGAGTTTGAGGCCGTTATTCTGTGCCATCGCGGTCTCTCCCTAATCCGCCATGCCCATCGCGTCGGCGGTCTCGTGCTTCATGTGGTGCCGCGCGTTGACCGCGCTCACGAACAGGTTGCAGACGAAACCGACCAGCAACAGCGCCGCCATCACGTACATTGTGACGTTATAGGCCTGTGCCTTCGGCACGCCGTGGTCGATCTGGTACTCGCGGATATAGTTGACCAGCACCGGGCCGAGGATGCCGGCGACCGACCAGGCGGTGATCAGCATGCCGTGGATCGCGCCGACATAGCGTGTCCCGAACATGTCCTTCAAATAGGCCGGCACGGTCGCGAAGCCGCCGCCATACATGCTGATGATGACCAGGAAGCACAGCACGAAGGCCGTCACGCTGCCGATGCTGCCGGTATGCGGCACCGCCGAATAGAGCAGGATGCCGAGCACGAAGAAGCAGAAATAGGTGTTCTTGCGGCCGATGATGTCGGAGGTCGAGGCCCAGAAGAAGCGCCCCGCCATGTTGAACAGGCTCATCAGCCCGACAAACCCGGCGGCCGCCGCAACCGAAACCTTGCCGGGGAACATCTCCTGGCTCATCGCCGAGGCCTGGCCAAGCACCCCGATTCCGGCCGTCACGTTGAGGCAGAGGATCCACCAGATCAGCCAGAATTGCGGCGTCTTCAGAGCCTGGTAGACGTAGACGTCGCGATTGGTGACAAGCTTCTTCGGCTGCGCCGGCGCGACATAGCTCTCGGGTTTCCAATCCTCGGCGGGCACCCGCACGATCCACGCGCCGACCATCATGAAGCACAAATAGATGACGCCGAGGCAGATGAAGGCTTCGGCGACGCCGACATGGGTCGGGGTGGTGAACTTCGCCATCAGCCATACCGAAAGCGGCGAGGCGATAAACGCGCCGCCGCCGAACCCCATGATCGCCATGCCGGTCGCCATGCCGGGGCGGTCGGGGAACCATTTGATCAAGGTCGACACCGGCGAGATGTAGCCGAGCCCCAACCCGACCCCGCCGATCACCCCATAGCCGAGATAGGTGATCCAGATGTTGTGGAGATAGACGCCGATCGCCGAGACGATGAAGCCGCTGCCGAAACACAGCGCGGCGGTGAACATCGCCTTGCGCGGGCCGCCTTCCTCGACCCAGCGGCCGAGAATCGCGGCCGACGCGCCGAGCACGAAGATCGCGATCGAGAAGATCCAGCCGAGATCGGTCAGCCGCCAGTCGTCGGGGGCCGCTTGCGTGATGCCGATCAGCTTGGTCATCGGCAGGTTGAACACGCTGAACGCGTAGACCTGGCCGATGCACAGATGGATGCACAGCGCCGCCGGCGGGATCAGCCAGCGGCTGTAGCCGGGCGCCGCAATGGTGCGCTCGCGTGCGAGAAAAGATGTGGCCAATTCTTCCTCCCCGTTACTTCTCTTCGGTCCCTGCCGCACTGCTCGAGCGCGCCGAACTTGTAGTCACAAAAGAGTAGCCGGAGCGGCGTCACTGTCAATCCTGTGCCGGCAATCCTGTGCCGGCAATCCTGCCGGCAATCCTGTGCCGGCAATCCTGTGCCGGCAATCCTGTGCCGGTTGTCGGGGTCCGCGGTTTGCGTCCGCCGTTTGAGTTCGGTTTGCGGGCGGGCCGGGTGTCGTGCAACGATCGGCCGATGGCCGACATGATCGACAGGCGGGTATGCGAGCTCCTGACGGCGCGGCTGTGCCACGACCTCGCCGGACCGATCGCGGCGATCGGCAACGGCGCCGAATTGCTCGACGACGACGATCCGCAATTCGTCCGCCAGGCCGGGACGCTGATCGCCGATAGCGCGGCGACCGCCGCCAGGCGCCTGCAGCTCTTCCGCTTCGTCTACGGCTTCAGTGCCGGCGCGGTGGCGGGGCCGCCGCCGCATGCGCTGGCGCTCGCCTATTTTGCCGGCGGCGGCGCCGCCTGCGACTACCCGGAGACGGTGCGCACATTGCCGCCGGAGTGGCAGCGCCTCGTCTGCGCCCTGTTGATGAATGCGGCCGAGGCCTTGCCGCGCGGCGGCAGCCTCACGGTGGCGGGCGGCGTCCCCGGCATCGCGGTCGCCGCGCGCGGCGAGGGTGACGGACCGTCGCCCGAGAGCCGCGACGCGCTGGGCTTGGCGACCCCGGTCGAGGCGCTGACGTCGCGGACGGTGGGCGCCTATATTGCCGGGCTGCTCGCGCAGGCGCTTGGCTGTCGGTTGCGCGTCGCGGCGGAGCCCGGCGGCTTTCGCATCCTTTGCGAGCCGGCCGGCTGAGGCGGCCTGCACGAATCGTCATGGCCGGGGATGACCCGGCCATCTTCCCGCGGCGCAACCCCGCGGATGACGACGCGAAAGCCCGTTAAGCCGATTTGAGCTGCGGCGCGGTCTCCATCGGGTCGCGCAGCACGTAGCCGCGGCCCCACACCGTCTCGATGTAATGGTCGCCGCCGGTCGCCTGGGCGAGCTTCTTGCGCAGCTTGCAGACGAACACGTCGATGATCTTCAGCTCGGGCTCGTCCATGCCGCCGTAGAGATGGTTGAGGAACATCTCCTTGGTGAGCGTCGTGCCCTTGCGCAGGCTCAGCAGCTCGAGGATGCCGTATTCCTTGGCGGTCAGGTGCAGCGGGTTCTGGTCGACGCTGACCACCCGGCTGTCGAGGTTGACGAGCAGCTTGCCGGTGCGAATCGTCGATTCCGGATGCCCCTTCGAGCGCCGCACGATGGCCTGGATGCGGGCGATCAGCTCGCGCCGGTCGAACGGCTTTGTCAGAAAATCGTCCGCGCCAAAGCCCAACCCCTTGATTTTGTGGTCGAGCTCGACGAGGCCGGAGAGGATCAGGATCGGCGTGCGCACCCGCGCCGCGCGCAGCCGGCGCAGCACTTCGTACCCGTCGATGTCCGGCAGCATCAGGTCGAGGATGATGATGTCGTAGTCGTAGAGCTTGCCGATCTCCAGCCCGTCTTCGCCGAGATCGGTGGTATCGCAGATGAAATTTTCCTTCCGCAGCATCAGTTCGATGCTCGCGGCAGTCGCCGCATCGTCCTCGACCAGCAATACTCGCATAGCACGCCTCCCGGGGAGAGCGAGCGCCTCGGCGCCGTCAATCGTTAACCAGTATCGGCGGGAGCGGTTAATAAATGATTATCCGCCGACGGTTGGTCGATCCCCCTCGCTCTTTCGCTTAACCGGATTTTAGCATCGCGCGGCGAGCATTCACAGCATGCGGCGGCACCGGCCGGCCTCGCGGCGCCTGCCCACAACCTCGGGGGTTTGGTGAATGAACGGACGCCACAATCCGCATCGCGTCCAGCACTGGCAGCTGGCCGAGCGGCAGCGCTACCTCACCGAGCTCGAATCGCTCGGCATCCGGCTGCGCGCCGATGCCGGCCGGCTCGACGACGAGATCGCGCAGGCGGGGGGCGGCGAGGCGGTGCTCGGCAACAGCCGGATCGATCCGCTTTTCGTCCGGCCGCTGATCGACCGCCGCGACAAGCTGCAGCGCTCGATCGCCGAGGTCGAGGTACAGATCGCCGAGGCCCGCAGCGCGGTGACAAGCTCGCAGCAGGAGATCAAGCTGGTCGAAGGCTCGCTCGCGCCGCGCGGCTTGCGGTTCGAGGATCGCCTGACCCGCCGCGCGCGCCGCTCGATCTGACGCCGCCGATCCGACGCCGCCGATCCGACGCCGACGGCCGAACCCCCGCCTAGAACAGGTAGAGGAACAGCGCGAACAGGCTGCCCGACAGCATGATCGCCGCGGGCAGCGTCAGCACCCAGGCCAGCGCCAGGCTCTTGACCGTCGACCATTGCAGGCCCGAGCCGTTGGCCGCCCTCGTGCCGGCGACGCCCGAGGTCAGGATGTGCGTCGTGCTGACCGGCAAGCCGTAAGCGTCGGCCGCGAAGATCGTTCCCATGGCAACCAATTCGGCCGACGCGCCCTGGGCATAAGTCAGGTGCTCCTTGCCGATCTTTTCACCCACGGTCACGACGATCCGCTTCCAGCCGATCATCGTGCCGAGGCCCAGCGCCAGCGCTACCGCGACCTTGACCCAGGTCGGGATGAATTTGGTCGAGGCGTCGAGTTCCTTCTTGTAGGCATTGATCTTGCCGACATCGGCCGCCGGCAGGTCCGCCGCCTTGTCCTTGACGAGGAGGCGCAGCGCTTCGGACGCCAGGTACATATCGTTACGCGTGTTGCCGACTTGAGCCGTCGGGATCTTCGCGAGCGACCCGTACTGCTCGACCTGGTGGTCGATATCGCCGATCAGCGCCGCGATCGCCGGGTAGGTCCCCTCGTTGATCTGGTGTTGTGCGACATAGAGCGTCACCGCCGGGCGCGGGTTGCCGAGCACCTGGTAGCCTTCGGCCTTGCCCTTGACCACCGCGGCCGCCGCCGCCGAATCCTGCTTGAACGCGGCCATCTGCTGGGTATTGGGGAAGGCTTTGTTGAGGGCATAGGTCGTCGGCACCGTGCCGATCAGGATCAGCATGATGAGGCCCATGCCCTTCTGCCCGTCGTTCGAGCCGTGGGCGAAGCTGACCCCGGTGCAGGTCAAGACAAGCAGGCCGCGGATCCACCAGGGAGGCGGGGTTTGGCCGTCCGGCGCCTTGTAGAGCGCCGGGATCTTGATCAGCAGCTTGCTGAGCAGGAGCAACGCCGCGGCGAGGATGAAGCCGCAGGCCGGCGAGAACAGCAGCGACTTGATGACCCCCACCGCCTGCATCCAATCGACGCCGCTGGTTCCTTGGCCCGAGCGCGCCAGCACCTGGTTCATGATGCCGACGCCGATGATCGAGCCGACCATCGCGTGCGAGCTCGAATTCGGGATGCCGAACCACCACGTGCCGAGGTTCCAGATGATCGCCGCGATCAACAACGCGAAGACCATCGCGAAACCGGCGCCGCTGCCGACCTGCAGGATCAGCTCGACAGGCAGCAGCGAGATGATCCCGAAGGCGACCGCGCCGGTCGACGTCAACACGCCGAGGAAATTGAACAGGCCCGACCAGACCACCGCGACCGTCGGTGTCAGCGAATGGGTGTAGATCACGGTCGCCACGGCGTTCGACGTATCGTGAAAGCCGTTGCACATCTCGAAGCCGAGCGCGATCAGCAGCGCGATGCCGAGGAGGATATACGGCGTTGCGGACATCGCCGGCGCCGACGACAGGTCGTTGTAGAGCTGGACACCGGCGTAAAGGACGCCCGCGCTCAGCAGCAACGTGATGATGATCGCAAAAGCATTGCTGCTTGCTCGATGTGCGATATGGGTATCGTAGAGCGAGGCGGTCGTCATCGGCGGGCTCCGGCGGGTGGGCGGCGCACCCTACAGCCCGCGCGATGATCGATTTGTGACCGATATGTTCAACTTTTATGACAGGCGGGCCGGTTTCCGCGGCCCCCGCCCTTTGCTTCGCTTTCGCGCGACGATAGGCTGGCCGCGCCGCCGCTGAGGATGCCCGATGAGCGTGCCCCGCCGAGCCTTCGATCCAGCCGCCGCCGGGCCGCTCGACGGGCTGCGCGTCGTCGACATGTCGCGCCTCGTCGCGGGCAACGCGGTCACCTCGCAGCTCGCCGATTTCGGCGCCGAGGTCATCAAGATCGAGGACCCGGTCAAGGGCGACCCGCTGCGCGCCTGGCAGACGAACGGCGTCAGCGTCCATTGGAAGCTCTATGCCCGCAACAAGAAGAGCGTCGCGCTCAGCCTGCGGCCGGCACGCGGCTGCGCGCTGCTGCAGGAGCTGATCGCGACGGCCGACGTGCTGGTCGAGAATTTCCGCCCCGGCACGCTGGAAAAGATGGGCCTCGCGCCAGCCGAGCTGCACAAGCGCAACCCGGCGCTGGTGATCGTGCGCGTCTCGGGCTGGGGCCAGGACGGGCCGTACCGCGACCGGCCGGGGTTCGGCACGCTGGTCGAGAGCCTGTCGGGCTACGCGTCGCGCACCGGCTTCGCCGACCGCGAGCCGGTGCTGCCGCCGACCGCGCTCGCCGACATGGTGGCGGGGCTCTACGGCGCCTTCGCGGTGATGGTGGCGCTGCGCCGCGTCGAGGTCGAAGGCGGCGGAGGCCAGGTGATCGACCTGCCGTTGCTCGACCCGCTCTTCTCGTTCATCGCCACCGAGGCGCCGGTCTACAACCTGACGCAGCAGATCCGGCCGCGCACCGGCAGCCGCTCCGAGACCACCTCGCCGCGCAACGTGTTCCGCACCAAGGATGGCCGCTACATCGGCATCTCGGCGTCGATCCAGAACATGGCGGAGCGGCTGTTCCGCGCGATCGGCCGCGCCGACATGATCGACGACCCGCGCTTTCGCAACAACACCGTCCGCCTCCGGCACGTCGCCGAGTGCGAGGCGCCGATCGCCGAGTTCATCGCCGCGCGCACGCTCGCCGAGACCATGGCCGTGTTCGAGGCGGCCGAGGTGACCGCATCGCCGGTCTACGATATCGACCAGTTCCTCGCCGACCCGCACGTGGCGGCGCGCGGCATCGTCGTCGAGGTGCCCGACGCGCAGACCGGCAGCCTCGTCATGCACAACGTCATCCCGCGCCTCGGCGAGACGCCCGGCGGGCTGCGCCTGCCCGCTCCCGAGCTCGGCCAGCACACCGCCGAGATCCTGGGGCAGCTCGGGGTCTCGGCCGCCGAGCTGGAGGCGTTGGCCGGCGAAGCCGTCATCGGGCTGCCGAAGTGACGGAACAAATCCGGCCATGACGGCAACAGAGGATCGCGCATGAAACCCGACCTGCCGGTGTGGCGCTCGATGCTGTTCGTGCCGGTGACCCAGCGCCGCTTTGTCGAGGGCGCGGCGAAGCGCGGCGCCGACGCGATCATCCTCGACCTCGAAGACGCGGTCGCCGCCTCCGAGAAGGAACGCGCCCGCGCCCTCGTGCCGGAGGCGGCGGCGCTGGTGTCGCGCGGCGGTGCCGATGTCGTGGTGCGCCTCAACCGTCCGCTGCGCATGACGGTGCGCGACCTCGAGGCGGTGGTCGGCGCGGGCGTGCAGGCGGTCGCGCTGCCCAAGGCCGACAGCGCCGAGCATGTGCAGCTCGTCGCCGAGATTATCGACGAGCTCGAGGCCGAGCGCGGCATGCCGAACGGCACCACCAAGATGCTGGCGATGGTCGAGACCTGCGCCGCCTTCTTCCGCATCGCCGAGATCGCGCGGGCGACGCCGCGCCTCGTCGCGCTCAATCTCGGCAGCGAGGATTTCGCGCTCTCGGCCGGCATGCTGCCGACCGCCGAGGGTCTCTTCATGCCGAAGCAGACCGCGGTCTTTGCGGCGCGCGCCGCCGGCATCATGCCGATGGGGTTTATCGGCACCGTCGCCGAGTTCGGCGATCTCGCCGGGTTTCGCGAGACCGTGCGCCGCTCGCGCCGGCTCGGCTTTCTCGGCGCCTCGGTGATCCACCCGAGTCAGGTCGCGATCCTCAACGAGGAGTTCCGCCCCGATGCCGGCGAGCTCGACCACGCCCGGCGGGTGGTCGCGGCCTATGACGAGGCGCTTGCCGCCGGGGTCGGCGCGGTGACGGTCGACGGCAAGATGATCGACGTGCCGATCGTCGAGCGCGCCCGCCTTCTCGTCGAGCGCGACGACGCCATCGCCGCGCGCGAGGCGCGGATGCAGGCCCTCGCCGCTCGCCTCGGCTGAGGCTCAAGCGAGGCGGCGCGAAGGCGGCGCCCCGTCGGCGCCGATCAGCGGATGCCGATATGGACGCCGCCGATATTGATGCCGACGCCCGGCGGCGGGTAGTAGCCATAGGCGTATGGGTCGCCGTAGACCACCGGCGGCGCGCCCCAATAGCCGCCGGACCAGCCGTGATGGTAGCCATGCCAATTGTGTTCGGGGTGGTCCCAGTGGGCATAGGCCGGGCCGCCGGCGAGCACAACACCGAACAGCGCGGACGCCGCGACGCCGGCGATCAGCCGGGCGAAGCGGGTCCTGTCGAAGCGGATCATTCGAACCCTCCTGAAAACGAAGCCGGCCGCGCTCAACCGTTCCGGCTCGCGTTGCCGTGCGGCCCCTCGCGGCGGAAATTGGCGAACACCTGGTCGGCGTTCTTCTTCTGCTGATCCGACATCGAATCGTAGAGCGAGCTGAACGCCGAGGTCAGGTTCTTCAGCCCGTCGAGGTGCTGCTGGGTGAATTCCTGATAGGTCTTCAGGTCGTCGACCGCCGTCATGTTCTGCGGGCCCTGCTGGCGCTTCTGGGCGATCAGCTTCTCCATGTTGGCCTCGTTGTCGCGCATCGCCTGCGCCACCGAGTTCCATTTCGATTCCTGGTCCGGCGTGATCTTCAGCTCGGCGTGGAGCTGCTTGATGCGCTGCTCGACATTGGCGGCGTTCTCGTCGGTCGGCGCGGCGGCCGGCGTCGCTTTCGTCTGCGCGAGGTGGGTCGGCGAGGCACCGGCCTGCAGCTGGTTGGCCTGGGCAAAGGAAAGCGGGGCGACGAGCAGCGCACCGAACGCGACGGAGCGCAGCAGCATGCCGGTGACGCGGGAAGCGGAGGACGACATCAGGGCAGACCTTTCCTGTGGGATGCGGGCGCGTCTCGCGCGCCGGTACGGCTCAAACAGCGGGCGTAGGTCGAGGTTCCGCCGCGCGAATTGCGAACGGCGCAGGCGTTCCATGGCAGGCGTTCCATGATAGAAACCGCGCATGGCCGAATTTGATCCGATCACCGTCGACATCGTCCGCTACAAGCTCGACGGCATCGCCGGCGAGATGCAGTCGACGCTGCTGCGCAGCTCGTTCTCGCCGATCGTCAAGGAAGGGCTCGACGCCTCGGCGAGCCTCTTCGCGCTCGACGGCACGACGCTGGCGCAAAGCTGCTCGATCCCGATCCACCTCGCGACGCTGATCCCGGCGGTCGCCCGGATCATCGAGACCTTCCCGGTCGCCGCGATGCGCGACGGCGACACCTACGTGCTCAACGACCCGTATTGCGGCGGTACGCATCTCCCCGACATCGCGGTCGTCCAGCCGGTCGTGCATCGCGGACGGCCGATCGCGCTCACCGCGGCGATGACGCATCACCAGGATGTCGGCGGCATGTCGGCCGGCTCGGTGCCGACCAACGCCACCGAGATCTACCAGGAGGGGCTGCGCATCCCGCCGCTGAAGCTGCGCGAGGCCGGCGCCTACAACGAGACGCTGGTCGCGCTGTTGCGCCAGAACGTGCGCATTCCCGACACGGTGATGGGCGACCTCAACGCGCAGATCGCCGCCTGCACGATCGGCGCGCGGCGCTTCGCCGAGCTCGCCGACCGGTTCGGCGACAACCGGCTCGGGGCGATCCTCGACGAGCTTCTCGCCCGCTCCGAACGGTTGACCCGCCAGGCGCTGCGCCGCATCCCGCCGGGCACCTACCGCTATGTCGACTATCTCGACAATGACGGGATCGAGCTCGACAAGCCGATCCGCATCGAGGTCGCGGCCACCGTCGCCGACGGCGCGGTTTGCTTCGACCTGACCGGCTCCAGCCCGCAGGTCCGCGGCCCGATGAACTGCGTCCCCTCGGGCTCGCTGGCCGCGGCGTGCTGGGCGGTGCGGGCGCTGACCGACCCGGACATCCCGACCAACGGCGGCTGCTTCCGCCCGATCGGCCTCAAGCTGCCGCCGGGCACGATCGTCAACCCGCAGGCACCGGCGCCGGTCAATGCGCGCACCGCGACGATCAAGCGCATCGCCGGCTGCATGGTCGGCGCGCTCGGCCCGGCATTGCCCGACAAGGTGCCGGCCGCCGCGGCGGGCGAGCTTCTGGTGCTGGCGTTCGGCGGCAAGCGGTTGACGACGGAGGGGGGCGGCAATTTCGTCGTCGGCGAGCTGATCGCCGGGGGTAGCGGCGGCGGCCCGGACAGGGACGGGGTCGATGCGATCGAGACCGACGCGACCAACTGCATGAACCTGCCGGCCGAGGCGCTCGAGATGGAGGCGCCGATCCGCCTCCACCGGGTCGCGCTGCGCGCCGGCTCCGGCGGCGCCGGCGAGTGGCGGGGCGGGCTCGGCATCGTCCGCGAATACGAGGTGCTCGAGGGCGAGGTCTCGTTCTCGCATCGCGGCGAGCGGCATTTCAGCGCCGCCGCCGGAGCGCGCGGCGGCACGCCCGGCGCCCGGGCGCGCTCGACGATCCGCCGCGCCGCGGGCGGCGAGGAGGTGATCGCCTCGAAGACCGCGACCGTGCTGCGCGCCGGCGACCGGGTCGTCATCGAAACCGCCGGCGGCGGCGGCTATGGCGACCCGGCGCTGCGCGACCCGGCGCGCGCCGCAGCGGATGCGGCGGACGGCAAGGTCATCACCGACTGAACGCCGCCAGCCGGCGAAGGCCGGGGTTCGCCCCTTCGTCGCTCGCCCGGCGCATGAGCGCGGCTCGGCCCGGTGCCGGGAAGCGTCGTCATTTCTCGGCAAGCGACCGGCACGCCGGCGTGTCGAGCGGCACCTCGGGCATTCGCGCGCGGATCGTGGCGGCGCGTTCGGCGACATAGCGGTCGGGCCGGCTCGCCGACCATTTGAGCGGATCGGGGATGATCGCCGCGAGACGCGCCGCTTCCTCGGCATTGAGCGCGCTCGCCGGCTTGTGAAAATAGAACTGCGCCGCCGCCTCGGCGCCGTAGATGCCCGGCCCCCATTCGATGACGTTGAGATAGATTTCGATGATCCGCCGCTTGCCCCAGGCCAGTTCGAGCAGCACGGTAAAATAAGCTTCGAGCCCTTTGCGCACCCAGTCGCGCCCCGGCCACAGGAACACGTTCTTCGCGGTCTGCATCGAGATCGTGCTGGCGCCGCGCAGCTTGCCGACGCCACGGCGGTAGCGTTCCCAGGCTTCGCGGATCGCCGGCCAGTCGAAGCCATGATGCTCGCAGAACCGCGCGTCTTCGCTCGCCATCACTGCATGCGCGAGCAGCGGCGAGATCGCGCCGAGCGGCCGCCAGGATTTGGTCATCCCGTAGCCCTCGACGCCGCGGATCAACATCAGCGGCGTCACCGGCGGCGGCACCAGGCGATAGAGCGTCACCAGAAAGACCGAGCCGATCAGGAACGACCCAGCGAGCCATGCCGCGATGCGGCCGACGCGGCGGATCATCGGCCGTCAGTCGAATTCGGTCGGCAGGTCGGGCTGGCGGTAATGCGCGAACATGCGGGCGATCAGGTGCGGCAGCACCCGGCCGCGCGACAGCTCGGGCAGCGCGTCTTCGGCGAAGAAGCCGATCTCGCTGGTCTCGACGCTAGGCCTGGGCTCGCCGCCGGTCAACTCGCAGAGGAAGAAGCTGTGGTGGATCGAGAATGCCGCCGGCGGATGGCCGTGGCGGCTGCGGTCCCACAGCGCGACCAGCTTGACGGCGCGCGCGGTAAAGCCGGTCTCTTCCCAGACCTCGCGCACGACCGCTTCGGCGGCGCTCTGGTTGACGTCGCACCAGCCGCCGGGCAGCGACCAGCGGCCATCCATTGTCTCGCGCACCATCAGGATGCGGTCGTCGCGAAACGCCGCGGCGCGCACCGCGAGACGCGGCGTCGCATAGCCGACATCCTGGCGGAACAGCTCGGCGATCTCGCCGGCCGCGGCGCCCGAGCCCAGCGCCATCAGCTCGGTCGCCAGCTCGCGGACCCGGGCATAGCGCTGCCCGTCGTAGATGTCCTTCGCATAGTGCAGCCCCGATTGGGCAACCGCCTGCAGCTCGCGGGCGAGCGCCAGCCAGCGCGGCTCGCCCGCCGCGGCCAGGATCGCGCGGCGATAGCCCTCCGGCAGCGGCAGCGCCGCGAGCCGGTCGAGCGCGAACCAGCCGAAGCGGCGGTGCTCGTCGCTGATGCGCAGCTCGGCGGGCGCGGCGCGGGCCACCGCATAGGCGACGATCGTCACGTGCCGCCCGGGCAGCACCTCGTAATTCCAGCAATCGATCAGCCCGCCGACCGCCACCGCGGCGCCGAGCTCCTCGGAGAACTCGCGGGCGAGACAGGTTGCCGGGTCTTCGCCCGGCTCCGGCCGGCCGCCCGGCAGCTCCCATTCGCCGCGCTCGTTTTCGAGGAGCACGACGCGGCCCTCCTCGATCAGCACGCCCTTGACCGACACCGCTACCGACACCGCTGCCGACACCGCCGACACCATCCGCCCTCCGCTCGCATCGCGCGCCGAGCATAGCCCTAAAAGATCGCGCATGCGCGGCGCGGCCGCCTGTGGCTAGATAGTGTGGCTAGATAAGCGCCTGCGACGCGAGGACGACCCCCGCCATGCCGAACCCCGAACCCCACCGCCTGTCGGCAGTCGAGATGGCCGGCCGCATCGAGGCCGGCAGCCTGACCGCGGAAGCCGTGATCCGCAGCTGCCTCGACCGGATCGCCGAGCGCGAGCCCGTGGTGCGGGCCTGGTCGCACCTCGCCGGCGACGCCGCGCTCGCCGCCGCGCGCAGCGCGCCGCGATCGTCGCTGCTGAAGGGTATCCCCTTCGGCATCAAGGACATCTTCGACACCGCCGACATGCCGACCGGCTACGGCTCGCCGATCTACACCGGCTGCCGGCCGCGCTTCACCGCGAGCGCCGCGACCCTGCCGCGCGCCGCGGGCGGGGTGCTGCTCGGCAAGACCGTCACCACCGAGTTCGCCAACCGCCATCCAGGCCCCACCGCCAACCCGCACGACCCGGCCTTCACGCCGGGCGGCTCGTCGAGCGGCTCGGCGGCGGCGGTCGGCGATTTCATGGTGCCGCTGGCGATCGGCACGCAGACCGGCGGCTCGGTAATCCGCCCCGCCGCCTATTGCGGCGTCGTCGGCTTCAAGCCGAGCTTCAACATGTTCGCGCCGGCCGGGATGCACCCCAACACCGAGACGCTCGACACGGTCGGCATCATGGCGCGCTCGATCGCCGACATCGCGCTGTTCCGCGCGGCGATGATGGCGATCCCCTACGAGAAGCCGGCGATGCCCGAACGGCCGCCGCGTCTCGCGCTGTGCCGCACCCCGCACTGGGACAACGCGGCGCCCGAAGGGCGAGCGGTGCTCGAGGACGCCGCGGCGCGGCTTGCTGCCGCCGGCGCCGAGATCGTCGAGGCCGAGCTGCCGGCGGGCTGCGCCGCGGTCTCCGAGGTGCAGGCCCGGCACAGCCATTTCGAGGCGCCGCGCAACCACGCGCCGGAGCGCTGGCGGCACGCCGCATTGCTCAGCCCTGCCTTGCGCCATGGCCGCATCGCCGGCGGCGAGAAGCTGACGCTCGACGAGTTCCGCGCGGCCTGGCGCGACGCCGAGCGGATGCGCGCCGCGGCGCGGGACTGGGCGGCCGGCTTCGACGCGATCCTGACGCTGCCGGCCCCGGGACAGGCGCCGCGCACCCTCGAAGATACCGGCGAGGCGATTTTCAACGGGCTGTGGACACTGCTCTACATGCCGTGCCTGACGCTGCCGGCGGGCGACGGCCCGGACGGGCTGCCGGTCGGCGTCCAGCTGGTCGGCCGGCGCCACGCCGACGCCCGGTTGCTCGACACCGGCCTCTGGGTCGAAAGCAGGCTGGAGGCGCGGCGATGAGCGGGGCGAACCGTCTTTCGGCCGCCGCGGCGGCGGCCCGGCTGTCGGCGGGGACGCTGAGCGCCGAAGCGCTGACCCGCGAC
>DATJOB010000430.1:0-10164 GCA_035507475.1 Allostellaceae bacterium
CCTCGAACTCTGCGTCGCGCCGAGCCGCGCGGAGGCGGTGGCCACCGCCGGCCCCCATCTCGAAGCCAAATACGCCGCCTATGCCGCCTGGGGCCAGGACAAGGCGCTGCCCGGCGAAGAGAGCTTCCGCGTCGCCTTCGACGCGCTCGCCCGCGACCGCTTCATCCTCGGCAGCCCGGACGAGGTCATCGAGCAGCTCGAACACCGCATCACGAGGCTCGACGCCAACTACTTCATCTTCCGCGCCGGCTGGCCGGGGATGGAGATCTGGAAGGTGATGCGCACGCTCGAACTGATGGGCGCAAAGGTGCTGCCGCATTTCCATAGGAAATACGGAAGAGGATGAGACGGGGCCGCGCGGGATCGGTGAGGGCATGCCGCTGCAGAACCGGGTAACGCCGTTCGGCGACATCGTCGCGATCGCGCAGCGCGGCACGTTCACCGGCAATCGCGGCATCATCCACGACCCGGCGACACGCACGCTGCTCGGCAGGCGATGGGCGACGGCAGCCTGGCTGGTGTGCCTTCTCGATTACAAGGGGCAGCGGCGCGAGGTGATGCGCCGGCGGAGCTGGACCGAGCTTTTCTTTCTCGACGAGGCGGTCGCGCTCGCCGCCGGCCACCGCCCGTGCTTCTACTGCCGCCGAGCGGACGCCGAGGCGTTCCGCGCCGCCTGGGCGATGGGCCGCGGCGAACCGCCGCCTCCGGCGCCGGCGATCGATGCGGTGCTGCACGCCGAACGGCTGGATCGCGGGCGCAAGCGGATCCACCCGATGCCGGGTCACGCCGGCGAGCTGCCGGACGGCGCGATGATCGCCGCCGACGGAGCCGCCTATACCGTGGTGCGAGGCCGTGCCTTCCGCTGGACCGAGCGGGGCTATGCGGCGGCGCAGGAAATCCCGCACGCCGCGGGCCTGCTCACCCCGCCCTCGACGCTGGCCGCGCTGCGCGCCGGTTATCGCCCGTCGCTGCACCCGGATATCGCGATCGACGGGCCCGCCTGATCGCGTCCCGCGATTTGCCCCATTCGTCTGCGGGGCGCGGACGAGGCGGATGAGACCGCAAGAAGCGGATTGAAATCGCCCGCCGGGCGGCGCATTTCGCAGACATGGACCGCTATCGCATCTTCGCGACGGCAGGCGGGTTCTGCGGCATCGCCTGGAACGATGTCGGCATCACCCGCTTCCAGCTGCCGACCGGAAGCGCCGAGGCCACCGAGCGGCTGATGCGCCGCCGGCTGCCGGCGGCCTGGCCGGGCGAGCCGCCGCCGATGGTGGCCGAGGCGATCGCCGCGACGCGCCGCTATTTCGCCGGCGAGGCGACCGATTTCTCCGGCTTCGCGCTCGACCTCGCCGACCAGGCGCCGTTCTTCCGCCAGGTTTACGCGGCGGCGCGGCGGGTCGGCTGGGGCCGCACGACGACCTACGGAAGCCTGGCCAAGGAGCTCGGCGCCGGGCCGGAGGCGGCGCGCGATGTCGGCCAGGCGATGGCGCAGAACCCGGTCGCGCTGATCATCCCGTGCCACCGCGTGCTGGCCGCCGGCGGCAAGATCGGCGGGTTTTCGGCGCCGGGCGGCGCCGCGACCAAGCGGCACATGCTCAAGCTGGAAGGGGTCGATCTCGATCCGCCGCCGCCGGCACAGAGCGCCTTCGCCTTCTGACCCCGATCCTGCGCCGGGCCGGACGGCGCCCGGCCGCGATATCGCGCGAGCCGGCAAGCCCCTGTTCCGCCGTTCGGCTTAGCTGATATCTTCCCCGCCGGATTGGATCAGGAGGAACCCGGGCATGGCTTCGAACGGCAAGGTCGCGCTGGTCACCGGCGGGGGCAGCGGCATCGGCAAGGCGTCGGCGCTGGCGCTGGCGCGCGAGGGCTTCGCGCTGGTCGTCGCCGGGCGGCGGCCGGAGCCGCTGAACGCGGTCGTCGGCGAGATCGAGGCGATGCAGGGCAAGGCGATCGGCGTGCCCACCGATGTCGCCGACCCGGCCTCGGTCGAGGCGCTGTTCCAGAAGACCAAGGCGGCGTTCGGGCGGCTCGACGTGCTCTTCAACAATGCCGGGTTCGGCGCCGCCGCGCCGATCGAGGACCTCGAATGGGCGAAGTGGAACGGGGTCGTCGGCTCGATCGTCCACGGCACCTTCCTGTGCACCCAGCAGGCGTTCCGCATGATGAAGGAACAGAAGCCGATGGGCGGCCGGATCATCAACAACGGCTCGATCTCGGCGCATGTGCCGCGGCCCAATTCGATCGCCTACACGACCGCCAAGCACGCGGTCACCGGGCTCACCAAGTCCACGTCGCTCGACGGCCGCAAATACGACATTTCGTGCAGCCAGATCGATGTCGGCAACGCGCTGACCGAGATGACCCAGCGCATGACGCGCGGCGTCCAGCAGGCGAACGGCGAGACGGTGGTCGAGCCGACGATGGACGTCGAGAATGTCGCGCGCTGCGTCGTGCTCTGCGCCACCGCGACGCCCGAGGCCAACATCCAGTTCGTCACCGTGATGGCCACCAAGATGCCGTTCATCGGCCGCGGCTAGCCGCCGCATCGTCATCCCCGGGCTTGACCCGGGGATCGAGCGCCCGGCCATGACGATGTCGAAGGGATCAGTCCTCTTCCTCGCTCGCCGCGCTTTCGTGCCAGTGCCGCAGCAGCCGGCGCGACAGCTGGTCGAGCACGAGGTAGATCGCGATCCCGGTCGCCGACAGCAGGAACAGCGCCGCGAAGAGGCGCGGGATCGCCAGGCGATAGCCGGCTTCGAGGATGCGGTAGGCGAGCCCGGTCTCGGCGCCGCCGGTGCCGGCGACGAACTCGGCGACGACCGCGCCGATCAGCGCGAGCCCGCCGCTGATCCGCAAACCCGCAAAGAAATAGGGGAGCGCGGTCGGCACCCGCAGCCGCCACAACACCTGCCAGCGCGACGCGCCGTAGAGCCGGAAGAGCGCGAGCAGGTTGCGGTCGGCGCTGTTGAGCCCAACCGTGGTGTTCGAGACGATCGGGAAGAAGGCGACGATCCAGGCGCAGACGAGGAGCGCGAGAAACGGCGTGCGCACCCAGATGATGATGAGCGGCGCGATCGCGACGATCGGCGTCACCTGCAGGATCACGGCGTAGGGAAAGAGGCTCACCTCGACGACGCGCGACAGCGAGAAGCCGAGCGCGATCAGCCCGCCGAGCAGCGCTGCCGCGGCGAGCGCGGCGAGCGTGATGCGCAGCGTCACCAGCAGCGAGCCCAAGAGGCTCGGCCCGTCGACCCACAGGCTCGTCGCGATGTCGCTCGGCGCCGGCAGGATGTAGACCGGCACCGCGGCGAGCCGTACCGCGACCTGCCACAGCGCAAGGAACAGCAGGCCGATCGCGGCCGGCGCCAGCGCGCGCAGCCAGAACGGGTTCACGCCGCGCCGCCCATCGCGCCGCCCATCGCGCCGGCCATCGCCCCGCCCATCGCCCCGGCCATCGCCTCGGCAAGCGTCGCCGAGACCCGCTCGCACAGCGCCGCGTAGTCGGGCGACATGCGCGTCGCGCGGCTGCGCGGCCGCGCCAGCGCGACCGGCAGGTCGGCGGCGATCCGCCCCGGCCGGCCGCTCAGCACCGCGATCCGGGTCGACAGGTAGACCGACTCGAAGACGCTGTGCGTGACGAAGAGGACGGTCGGCCGGCGCTCCTCCCAGAGCCGCAACAAATCGTCGTTGAGCTGCAGCCGGGTGATCTCGTCGAGCGCCGCGAACGGCTCGTCGAGCAGCAGCAGCGCCGGGTCGGTGACGAGGGCGCGGGCGATCGACACGCGCATCCGCATGCCGCCCGAGAGCTGGTGCGGGTACGCCTCCTCGAACCCGGCGAGCCCGACCGCAGCGATCGCCGCCCGCACGCGCTCGCGTGCCCCCGCGGCGCCACTGCCGGCGCCACCGGCGGCGCCGAGGCGGAACGGCAGCATGACATTGCCGGCGACGGTGCTCCACGGCATCAGCGTCGGATCCTGGAAGACGAAGCCGATGCGCCCCGGCGCGCCGTCGAGGCGCAGCCGGCAGCTGCCGGCGCTCGCCGCGGCGAGCCCGGCGACGATGCGCAACAGCGTGCTCTTGCCGCATCCCGAGGGGCCGAGGAGGCTGAGGAATTCGCCCTGCGCGACGTCGAGATCGATCCCGGCGAGCGCGACCAGCCCCGAACCGAAGCGCTTCTCGACGCCGCGCAGTTCGAGGATCGGCGCTTCGGACGCGGCCACTTCGCTACTTCCCTTGGCGGGGCGGCTTGCCCCGGGCATCCACGAATAAGTGGAGGCTATCCGCGGACCCCCGGTCCAAGCCCGGGGGCGGGGTATCGAGGCGCATCGACCGAGGGCCGACTTAGGGCTTCATGCCGACCTTCTTGTCGACGAACTGCAGCGTGAACGCCTTCTTGTAGTCCATGTCGGCGGGGTAGAGCCCGGCCTTCGCCATCGTCGCGAAGAACTCCTTCCAGCGCGCGTCGGTCATCGCGCCAATCCCCAGCGTCTTGGCGTCGCCGCTGTCGACGATGCCGTATTGCTTGATCTTGGCGATGCCGTAGGCGATCAGCGGGTCGGTCATCTCCGGGTTGTCTTTCTTGATCAGCGCGTTGCCCGGCGACGGGTCGCCGTAGAGATAGCTGTACCAGCCCTCGATGCTGGCATTGACGAAGCGCTGCACGAGGTCCGGCTTGTCGTGCGCCAGCTTGAGCGAGCACTGCAGCACCGAGCCGTAGCTCGCATAGCCGGCATCGGCGATCAGCAGCACCACCGGCTTCACGCCGGCCTGCTCGATGGTGAACGGCTCGCTCGACAGATAGCCTTGCTGGATCGCCGTCTTGTCGGCGAGGAACGGCGCGACGCTGAAATTGTAGGGGCGGATCTGCTCGTCGGTGTAGCCGAATTTCTCCTTGAGGAAGAGCCAGCTCCCGGTGCGGGTGTCGCCCGAGATCATGATCGGCTTGCCCTTCAGCGCGGCAAGGCTGTCGTTGCCCTCGCCGGGATGGGCGATCAGCACCGACGGGTCCTTCTGGAACAGCGCCGCGACTGCGACCATCGGGATGCTCTGCTGCACGAAATTGAGCGGCCCGAACGAATTGGAGGCGAGATTGAAGTCGAGCACCCCGGCGGCGAGGAGCTGGGCGTGGTTGACCTGCGGCCCACCCTGGCGCAGCGTCACGTCGAGCCCGTATTTCTTGTAGAGGCCGGTGGCCAGCGCCTGGTAGTAGCCGCCGTGCTCGGCCTCGGCCTTCCAGTCGGTGCCTAAGGTGACGCTTTCCGCCTCGCCGCGCGCCGCGAGCGCCAGCAGCGCGACGCCAACCGTCAGCAGGCAGCGCAAAATGCGCAACAAGCCCTTGTTCATCGAGCCCCGTTCTCCCCGAAACGCCGGGCGCACTCTAGCCAGGGGCCGCTTCACGGTCCACTGGCGCTCTCTCGCCCGCCGCCGGTGCCTGATGTATGCTCGGGCAAAAGGCGCGGCGCGCGGGGGGCGGCCGGCCGGGGCGAGCGGGAGTGCGCGATGAAAAATCTGCTGGCCGTGATCGGCGACGGCAATGCCGGGCCGGTGCTCGAAGCCGCGCTCAAGGTGGCGCGGCGCTTCGACAGCCACATCGTCGGGCTGCATAGCCTGACGACCGAGTATGCGGTGGTGTTCGGCGGCGAGATGGGGTTCTCGATCTCGTCCGAGGTCGACCGCACGCTGGAGCGCGAGGGTCACGATCGCCGCGACCAGGCGCGCCGCCTGTTCCGCGACTTCATGACCGCGCAGGGCGTGCCGATCGGGCCGGCGGCGGCCGGGCAGAGCGGGCCCAGCGCGTCGTGGCGCGAGGAGGATGGGCGCCAGAATGCCGTGGTCGGGTTAAGCGGGCGGGTCTACGACCTGATCCTCGTCGAGCAGCCCGAGAAGCTCGCCTCGATCGCCGAGGCGACATTGGAGGACGCGCTGTTCGAGAGCGGCCGGCCGGTGATGATGGTGCCGAAGACCAGCTCGCCGACGCTCGGCGAGGTCATCGCGGTCGCCTGGAACGGCAGCACCGAGACCGCGACCACGGTGGCGTTGGCGATGCCGTTTCTCAAGAAGGCGAGGGAGGTGGTCGTCGTCGCTGTCGGGCCGCAGCACATGCCCGAGCCCGGGCCGACCGGCGACGAGCTCGCGCGCACGCTCGAGCAGCACGGGCTCAAGGTCAGCCTGCGCACCGCGTTCGGCCGGCAGAAGCCGCAGGGCGAATCGTTCCTGCAGGAGGCGATGGCGGCCGGCGCCGATCTGATGCTGAAGGGCGCCTACACGCAAAGCCGCATCCGGCAGATGATCTTCGGCGGGGCGACCCGCCATATCATCATGGAATCGAAGATCCCGGTGATGATGTCGCGCTGACGCGCCGTCCGCCGACGCCGCGCGACACAGTCCGCCACACAGTCAAGGAGTCCGCGATGATCGTCCGCCTCGCCCTCGGCGCCGTGCTGTGCGCCCTCCTGGCGACGCCGGCACCGGCCCAGGCGCCGCCGCCGGGCTACCCGCCGGCGCCCGGTGGACCGCCCGCGGGACCGGACCTCACCTGCCTCTGCCTCAAGCAGTCGGTCGATGACCACTACACCGACATGACCGCGAAGAACGGCGAGCTCACCGCGGCGCAAGGCGAGCTCAGCCATATCGACAGCCAGCTCGCCGCCGCGCGCGGCCAGGTCGACGTCAACAACCAGCAGTCGGTCGCCCAGTTCCGCCAGATGCTGGCGCAGCGCGACGCCGCGTTCCGCCGCTCGCACGGCGACCTGCTCGCCGCGGCGCAGTCGGCGACCGAGAGCTACAACCGTGCCGTCGCCGACTACAACAACCAGTGCGCCGGCCGGCCGCTGCCGCCGCCGCCGCCCGGCCCGATGTCCTGCACGATCACCCGCTCTCCCTAGCGCTGCCGTAGAGCGCCGCCGGATCGACGAGCGGCGCGGCGAGCTCGACCCAGCCGCCGTCGCGCCACGCACGGAAGAAGCAGTTGCGCCGGCCGGTGTGGCAGGCGACGCCGTGCTGATCGACGAGCAGCAACAGCGTGTCGCCGTCGCAATCGACGCGCAGCTCCCGCAGCATCTGGACCTGGCCCGAGGTCTCGCCCTTGCGCCACAGCGCCCGGCGCGAGCGCGACCAGTAGCAGACGCGGCCCTCGGCGAGCGTCGCGCGTAGCGCGTCGCGGTTCATCCACGCGACCATCAGGACTTCGCCGGTGTCGTGCTGCTGGGCGATCGCCGGCACCAAGCCTTCCGCGTCGAAGCTGATCGCCTCGAGCGCCCGCTCCACGGCATCGCTCACGGTCTTTCTCCCTGGCGGGCTGCGCCTCATGCGCTTGTCAGCGCTCGCCGCCACGGATTAGGGTGCCCCGCCCTGGAAAAACAAGGCGTTTCGCGCGGAAGGCGCCGCATCTTGACCGACCTGATCCTCGAGACCCGCGGGCTCGCCAAGGAATTCCGCGGTTTCAGCGCGGTCCAGGGGATCGACCTCAAGATCCGCCGCGGCACGATCCACGCGCTGATCGGGCCGAACGGCGCGGGCAAGACCACAGTCTTCAACCTGCTGACCAAGTTCCTCGAACCGAGCGCCGGCCAGATCCTCTACGACGGCGTCGACATCACCGGCGAGACGCCGGCCGCGGTGGCGCGCCGCGGTATGGTGCGCTCGTTTCAGATCTCCGCGGTCTTCCCGCATCTGTCGGTGCGCGACAACGTGCGCGTCGCGCTGCAGCGGCCGCTCGGCAACTCGTTTCATTTCTGGCGCTCGGAGCGCACGCTCGACCGGCTGAACGACCGGGCGGCGAGCCTGCTCGACGCGGTCGGTCTCGCCGGCTTCGCTGCGGTCCCCGCCGCCGCGCTCTCCTACGGCCGCAAGCGGGCGCTGGAAATCGCCACCACGCTCGCGCTCGAACCCGAGATGCTGCTGCTCGACGAGCCGACCTCGGGCCTCGGCCAGGAGGATATCGGCCGGATCACCGCGCTGGTCCGCGACGCGGCGCGCGACCGCACGGTGCTGATGGTCGAGCACAATCTGTCGGTGGTCGCCGATTTGTGCGACACGATCACGGTGCTGACGCGCGGCCGCATCCTCGCCGAGGGCGACTATGCCGCGGTGTCGGCCAATCCCGAAGTGGTCGAGGCCTATATGGGCACCGGCCATGCCTGACCTGTTCGCGGTCGCCGACCTGCACGCCTGGTACGGCGAATCCCACGTGCTGCACGGCATGAGCTTCGGCTTGGCGGAGGGCGAGCTGGTGACGCTGCTCGGGCGCAACGGGGTCGGCAAGACGACGACGCTGCGCGCCGCGATGGGGATCATCGGCCAAGGTATCAACGGGCGGCGGCGCGGCTCGGTGCGGTTCGACGGGGTCGAGCTCATCGACCTGCCGCCCAACCGCATCGCCCGCCACGGCGTCGGCTACTGCCCCGAGGAGCGCGGCATCTTCGCCAGCCTCGATGTCGAGGAAAACCTGCTGCTGCCGCCAGTGGTCCGCCCGGGCGGGCTCGGCCTCGACGAGATCTACCGCATCTTCCCGAACCTGCGGGAGCGCCGGCGGAGCCAGGGGACCAAGCTGTCGGGCGGCGAGCAGCAGATGCTGGCGATCGCGCGCATCCTGCGCACCGGCGCGCGCCTGCTGCTGCTCGACGAGCCGACCGAAGGGCTGGCCCCGGTCATCGTCCAGCAGATCGGCACGGTGCTGCGCACGCTGAAGGAGAGGGGGTTCACGATCCTTCTCGTCGAGCAGAATTTCCACTTCGCCGCGACCGTCGCCGATCGCCACTACATCGTCGAGCACGGCCGTGTTATCGACAGCATCGCCAATGCCGAGCTGTCGGCCAATGTCGACAAGCTGCACGCCTATCTTGGGGTCTAGGACAACACGGAGGGGACGCGATGAGACGGACGATGCTGGCCGCCGCGGCGGCGGTGCTGCTGAGCGCCGCGGCGCAGGCACAGAACCTGCCCGACACGGTCAAGATCGGCGTGCTCGCCGACATGTCGAGCCTTTACGCCGATCTCGGCGGTCCCGGCTCGGTCGTCGCGGTGCAGATGGCGGTCGACGATTTCGGCGGCAGCGTGCTCGGCAAGAAGATCGAGGTGGTCAGCGCCGACCACCAGAACAAGCCGGACGTCGCCTCGTCGATCGCCCGCCAGTGGTTCGACCAGCAGGGCGTGCAGATGATCACCGACCTGACCACCTCGAGCGTCGCGCTCGCGGTGCAGGAGGTGGCGCGCGCCGAGAACAAGGTGATCCTCATCAACGGCGCCGCCTCGTCGGACCTCACCGGCAAGGCCTGCGCCCCGACCTCGATCCACTGGACCTATGACACGGTCGCGCTGGCCAACGGCACCGGCGCCGCGGTGGTCAAGGCGGGCGGCGACACCTGGTTCTTCATCACCGCCGACTATGCCTTCGGCCATGCCCTCGAACGCGACACCACCGCGGTCGTCACCGCCAATGGCGGCAAGGTGCTGGGCTCGGTCAACGTGCCGCTCAACACCGCCGATTTCTCGTCCTTCCTGCTCCAGGCGCAGGCCTCGAAGGCCAAGGTCATCGGCCTCGCCAATGCCGGCGGCGACACGATCAACTCGATCAAGCAGGCGGCCGAGTTCGGCCTCGTCGCCGGCGGCCAGAAGCTCGCCGGCCTGCTGGTCTTCCTCAGCGACGTGCACAGCCTCGGCCTGCAGACCGCGCAAGGGCTGCAGCTCACCGAGAGCTTCTACTGGGACCAGGACGACCAGACGCGCGCCTGGTCGAAGAAGTTCTTCGACAAGACCGGCAAGGAGCCGACCATGGTTCAGGCCGGCAACTACTCGGCGACGCTGCACTGGCTCGAGGCGGTCAAGGCCGCTGGCACGCTCGACGCCGCGGCGGTGATGAAGCAGCTGAAGTCGAAGCCGATCAGCGACTTCGTGATCCGCAACGGCCACATCCAGGACGACGGCAGCCTGGTGCACGACATGTATCTCTACGAGGTCAAGAAACCGAGCGAGTCGAAGGGGCCGTGGGACCTCTACAAGCTGATCGCGACGATCCCCGGCGACCAGGCGTTCAAGCGGCCGCACGGCAACGAATGCCCGGCCGTCAAGAGCTGATCGCGCGGGCCTGCCGGAACTCCCTCTCCACCCCCGGGGGTGGAGTTGGTCGGGGTGAGGCGGGGGAGTCGAGAGGCGGCATGATGA
>DATJOB010000431.1:0-5087 GCA_035507475.1 Allostellaceae bacterium
CGTCGAAGCATTCGCGGGCGATCTCGCGCGCCGCGCGACTGTGGCGCGGATAATCGGCCGCGATGGCATCGACCGCGGCCAGCGCCTCGTCGTGGTCGGCGAAGGCGAAGACCCCCTCGCCGGTCGGGCAGTAGCGCTCGAAGCCGGTGCGCATCGTCACCACCGGCCGGCCGCTCGCGAGGTAGCAGACCGCCCGGTCGCTGAACCAGCCGCTGTCGGTGCGCACGTAGATGTCCTTGGCCACCGTGAACTCGCCGCGCGAGCCGGCGATGAAATCCCGGTAGCGACCGATCTCGGCCGAAATCGGCCGCGGATCGACAAGCCGCCAGCCATGCGCCGCGAGTTCGGCGCGGATCGCCTCTCCCGGCGGTCGGATCGCCATGCGGAAGCAGGTCTCGGGACGCCGCCGAGGGATGTCGAGAAATCTCATGAAGTTGACGTGCTTCGACCAGAGATAGCTCGAACCTTCGAACTCTATGTCCTTGCCGCGATTGTCCCAGCTCGCGATCGAGGTGAGGCAGGCGGGGCCGGTCGTCGGCGCGGCCGGCGGCTGCGGCCAGCGATCGACATCGACTGGCGGTCGGGTCGGCTGCCAGGCGACGCCGCCGAGCGGGATCGGACATCCCGGCAGCCCGATATTCGCGCCATAGGTGAACCAATGGGTGTGCGCGTCGATATAGGCGCGCTCGCCGGCATCGCCCTTGGCGTAGTTGATTTGCTGGTAGCCCGGATCGGTGTCGATGAGGATGCGCACCGGGCATTGCAGGTGGCGCTCCTCGAGGCGGTGCGACCCGCACAGATTGATCAGCGCGTCGGCCTCGCGATAGAGCCGGGCGAGCGCGTCTTGCGAGAGACCGTGATAGGTCCCGTCGAGCGCGCAGTGATAAGCCCAGCGCTCGGCGAAGCCGAATTGCGTCATCGCCCGGCGCAGCTGCGCGAGGTTGTAGTCGCACCGCGCGACCACGCTCTCGGCGCGCGGGTCGTAGGGGGCGGCGCCGCTGTCCTCGACGTACCACGCCTCGTAGCCGAGCTTGTCGAGCGCGATGAGATAGTGCGCGGCCTGCCAGGCGATCCCGGCGAGCGGCATCTGCCCGGCGAAGTGGAGGAGGACGATCTTGCCGCGTCTGGACACGTATCGCTCGGCTTCCGAAAAGGGACGGCGCGCCAGCGACAACGGCGCTGCGCCGGGAAAATTTCCCCGGGTGCCGCAGGCCCATCCGGGTGCCCGCCGCCGCCGCCCGCGACCGATGCTGCGCCGCGGCGCGCGGCTCCGGTCGCATTGGGATCGGCGCTCGATTGATGTAAGATCGCGGGTATAAGGAGCACTCGCGGCGACCCGTCGCCGGCCACACGACACGGAAGAAGCCGACGCCATGACCTATGTCGTTACCGAAGCCTGCATTCGCTGCAAGTACATGGATTGCGTCGAGGTTTGCCCCGTCGACTGCTTCTACGAGGGCGAGAACATGCTGGTGATCCACCCCGACGAGTGCATCGATTGCGGGGTCTGCGAACCGGAATGCCCGGCCGAGGCGATCATCCCCGACAGCGAGGCGGCCGCCGAGCAATGGCTCGAGCTCAACCGGCAATACGCCGCGAGCTGGCCCAACATCACCCGCAAGAAGCCGGCGCCCGACGATGCCGATGCGTGGAAAGGGGTTGAAGGGAAGTACGATAAGTTCTTCAGCCCGAACGGCGGCGGTGCCTGACGCATCGTCCCGGGGCGCGGCGCCGCTGCGCCGCGCATGCCCGCCCTGCGGTGGTGCGCATGGCTGACGGGCTGGCTTCGGCCGGTCAAGTTATGATATACATATCATTGGCGCTCTAGACGCTTTCCCCCGCGTTCCGCTCTCACCGAGATGTGGACAGTCGCCGCCGCGCTTGGCGACTTAGGAGGCGTCGTCGTGGCGCCGGCTGGGGTCGGGGGCGCGAGAGATCATGATGATAGCGATGGATAAGATGCCATTTTCGACCGGCGACCTGGTTGTCTATCCGACCCACGGCGTCGGCAAGATCACCGGGATCGAGACCCAGGAAATCGCCGGCCACACCCTCAACGTTTTCGTCGTGCTGTTCGACAAGGACCGCATGACGCTGCGCGTGCCGCTGACCAAGGCGAAGGTCTCGGGGCTGCGCAGGCTGTCGAGCCGCAAGGAGATGGACGCCGCGCTCGCCAAGCTGCGCGGCCGCTCGCGCGCCAAGCGCACGATGTGGAGCCGGCGCGCCCAGGAATACCAGGCGAAGATTGCGTCGGGCGATCCGTCCTCGATCGCCGAGGTGGTGCGCGATCTGTTCCGCAATGTCGGCCAGCCCGAGCAGTCCTACAGCGAGCGCCAGATCTATCAGGCGGCGCTCGACCGGCTGGTGCGCGAGTTCGCCGCGGTCGAGCGGATCGACGAGACCACCGCGACCCAGCGCGTCGAGCAGCTGCTGAGCGCCTGACGTCCGGCCGGGCGGCGGTTTTCGCCGCATCGGGCCGGCTGCGCGAGCGCAGCATTGGGTGACGGCCGCCACCGCAGCAGCGGATGAAGGACACGGCCGAGCCGGGGCAGGGGGATGAGCAGAGGCGCGTTCAGCAAGAACTTCGCTCAGCTGCGCGATGCCCGCCGGGTGTGGGCGGTCGGTGCGGTGCATGGCGAAGCGCGGCGCCTCGCCCGGGTTCACGACCTCATCGGCGAGCGCTTCCTGCTCGGCGACCGCCTCGTCTATCTCGGCAATTATCTCGGCTACGGCGAGGACGTCTCGGCCACGATCGACGAGATGCTCGACTTCCGCCGCCGCGTCCTCGGGCGCCCGAACGGCTTTGCCTGCGACGTCGTCTATCTTCGCGGCGCGCAAGAGGAAATGTGGCAGAAACTGTTGCAATTACAGTTCGCGCCAAACCCCGGCGAGGTGCTGGCCTGGATGGTGCGCGCCGGCGTCGAGGCGACCGTGCGGGCCTATGGCGGCGACATGCGCCAGGGTTTCGCGGCAACGCGCGACGGCCCGCGCACCATCACCCGCTGGACGAGCGCGATGCGCTCCGCGATGAACGCGGCCGAAGGACATTCGACGCTCTTCGCCTCGCTGCGCCACGCCGCCTATACCGATGAGGTCGGCCTGCTCTTCGTCCATGCCGGGATCGACCCGCGCCGCGCGCTGACCGCCCAGGGCGACGCGTTCTGGTGGAGCCCGACCGACATCATCGGCCTCGAGGCGCCCTATGGCCGCTTTGCCCGGGTTGTGCGCGGCTTCGACCGCGAGCGGCGCGGCGTCGTCGAAGGGCGGTTTGCGGTCTCGGTCGACGGCGGCGCCGGCCGGGGCGGCCGGCTGCAGGCGGCGTGCTTTGCCGCCGACGGACAGATCGTCGATTTCTGCGAGGCCTGACCGGCTAGATCGCGGTGTAGCCGCCGTCGACCAGGAGGTCGCTGCCGGTCACGAAGCTCGCCGCGTCGCTCGCCAGGAACACCGCGGCCTGGGCGATCTCGTCCGGCTGGCCGAGGCGGCCGGTCAGGTGCTTGCCGCCGATCCGCTCGCCCGCCGCGGCGAACGAGCCGTAGCGCTTCAGCGTCCGCTGCGTCTCGACCGCGCCCGGCGACAGGGCGTTGGCGCGGATGTTCTGGGGCGCGTGGTCGATGGCGATGACCTTGGCGAGCTGGATGAGCGCGCCCTTCGTCGCGCAATAGGCGGCGCGTCCGCCGCTGCCGACGCGGCCGAGCTGCGAGGCGATCAGGATGATCGAGCCGCCGCCGCCCGCGATCATGTAGGGCAGGGCCGCCTTCGCCAGCAGGAACGCGCCGGTCAGGTTGATGTCGACGACCATCTGCCACTCGCTCAGCGGCGTCTCGGTGATCGGCCCGCCGGGATCGTGCGGCGCCGCCCCGCTGACCAGGATGTCGAGCCGGCCGAACGCGTCGCGCACCGCCGCCGTGACCGCCTTGACCTCGCTTTCGTCGGCGACGTTGCACCGGCGGAACAGCGACTTGCCGCCGGCGGCTTCGACCTGGCGCGCGGTTTCGGCCGCCGCGTCGGTATCGATATCGACGCAGCCGACCGAGGCGCCCGCCTCGGCATAGGCGACCGCGATCGCGCGGCAGATGCCGCCGCCCGCGCCGCTGACCAGCGCCGCCTTGCCGCTCAGATCGAGTCCCTTGGCCACCCGCGTCACTCCGCTCGCATCACAACATCACGGTGCCGCCGTCGACCGCGATCGTCTGCCCGGTGACGAACTGGCTCTCCTCGGACAAGAGCCAGGTCACCGTCCCGGTCAGATCGTCCGGCACGAGGTTGCGCTGGATCGTCTGCGACGCCTTGATCGTCTGCAGCGCGCGGTCGAGCTTGTCGCCGAAGAACTCGCTCGTGCCTTCGGTGAGCACCGCGCTCGGCGCCAGTGCGTTGACCCGGATGCGGTCGCGCCCCAGCTCGCGGGCGAGGCCGCGCGTCAGCCCGATCACCGCCGCCTTCGACGTCGTGTAGTGGAGGCCGTAGGGCATGCCGTAGGTCGCCGCCAGCGAGGCGATGTTGACGATGCTGCCGCCGCTCGCGCCTTGCGAGATCGACTGGCGCATCGCCGGCACCGCCGCCTTGCAGCAGTTCCAGATGCCCTTGACGTTGACCGCCATGCAGGCATCCCACTCGGCCTCGTCGATCGCGTCGAACCGGCCGCCGTGCAGCGCGCCGTAGAGCGCGGCGTTGTTGATGAGGCCGTTGAGCCCGCCGAATTCGCCGGTCGCGGCGGCGGCCATCGCCTGCGCCGATGCCGGGTCGGTCACGTCGAGCGGCACGGCGAGCCCGCGGCCCCCCGCCGCCGTCACCAGGCCGAGCGTCGCGCTACAGTCGCTGCGATCGCCGAGCACGACATTGGCGCCGCGGGCGGCGAGGTGGCAGGCGAAGGCCTGCCCCAGCCCGCGCGCCGCGCCGGTGATCGCGATGGTCTTGCCGGCGACGCTCATCGGTCCGCGGCGCCTCGACCCGCCCGGGCTCAGATCACCTGGTCGGTCGCCGGGTCGATCAGGTGCATGTGGTTGAGGTCGGCGACGAGGCGCATCTTCTCGCCGGCCGCCTTGGCCGCGGTCGGGTTGACGCGGCCGCAGACCTCGACGCCGTCG
>DATJOB010000432.1:0-5842 GCA_035507475.1 Allostellaceae bacterium
GATCGCGCTCCGCATCGCCTCGATCAGCCCCGGCGGGCACTAGTCTCCCGGCGCGGCGGCCAGCGGCGGCTCGTAGAGGACGAGCCGCGCAAGCCGGGCGCCACGGGCGGCCGCGCCCAGCGCGCACAGCGCCCCATAGGAATGACCGAGCAGGACCGCGTCGTCGCGGCCGATCTCGTCGAGCACCCCGTCCAGATCATCGAACTCGTCCTCGATCCGGTAGCCCTGGCCGTCGCCGCTCGCGCCGTGACCGCGGCGGTCGACCGCGTGGACCGTGAAGTGCCGCGCCAAACTCGGCAGCACCGGCGCCCAGCGCCGGCTGTCGACGCCGCTGCCGTGCACCAGCACGAGCGGCGGGCCGTCGCCGCTGGTCGTGCGGGCAAGGACGAGCCGCTCCGTCATCGCTGCGGCCGGCGACCGGCGGCCCGCCCCGGCGGCCGTCCGATCGTCCTTAACCGCCAGTCTTGCCGGCGCGTCCGCGGCAGCGGCCGCCCGGCCACTCGCCCCGGCCCATGTTGCATTTCGGCAGCCATCGCTATTCTTGGGAAGGACATCGCTTCATAAGATCAGGATAAATCAAAATACTACACTTATTGTGCATGGTTAAGAAAATTAATCTTGGAGGTTGGCGGTCTGTTTTGGCATTCAAAGTTAACACAGGCGGTGACTTGCGGCGATTAATAGCTCGGTAAGAGTTGAAGAACAATGTCCGCATGCTCGTCGCCAACCCGGCGGCGAAGGACGTGGCGACGCAGAACCGATCGGTTGGCGGCGCCAAGGCAAGTGCAGCGGTAAGGGATTTGCGATGCCCGGTCTTCTCACGCCGATCCTGTCAATCCTGTCGCCCCCGGCCCCGCCGGCGCCGCCGTCTCCGGCGGGCTCGCTGCTGAGCCTTTCGGTAGGTGTAGGTCCGCTGACGGTCGCCAACAACGCCACGGTCAATGGCACCGGCAACGACACGATCGTCGGCGGCAACGGCGACACGATCAATCTCTCGGGCGGCGGCAATAATGTTTCCGTTCAGGACCAATCATCGATCAGCATCATCGGCTTCGGTAACAGCGTTTCTGCTCACGACCATGCCTCGATCAACGTCGCCGGCGGCGGCGACAGCGTGACGATGCATGACAGCGGGTCGCTGACGATCGCCGGCGGCGGCAACAACATCACGCTGCACGACAAAGATTCGGTGACGATCAACGACGCGCGCAGCGAGAGCGACGGTTTTGCGGGCAGCGTCAATTTCGGCGACACGATCTCGGCGCACAACAACGACACGATCGCGCTCAATTACACGCTGAATCTCGGCAATTCGGACAACGTCTCGGTCGTCTTCCAGCCCAACGTGACCGACCAGCCCGGCGGCAACAGCACCGCCACGCCCAACAACCTCATCAATGCGGGCGACGCCGATACGATCAACTTCGCCGGTGCCGGCGAGGCGATCAGGCTGAACGCTGGCGGCAACAATGTGCTGACCACGACCGGCGCCAACGACACGATCACCATCGGCAACAGCGCCACCGCCAACAGCTCGGCCTCGACCGGCGGCGCGTGCTCGAACGGCATCATCTTGACGGTCGGGGCGACCGCCGCCGGCACCACGTTCAACGGCGGGCTCGGCACCGACACCTTCACCGCCGGCGCCGGCTATGACGGCGGCAACCATTACATCGGCAGCCTGGGGACCCAGGCCGAGCTGTTCAGCGCCGGCAACTGCGTCAACTACTCGGGTCTCGATTGCCGCGTCACGGTCAACTACAACACCGGGGTCGGCCAGGCCTTCGACGCCAGCGGCAACCTGCTGTGGACCGACACCTATACGAACGTGGAGCAGGTGAAGGCCGCAGAGCTCAACGGCAACGTGCTGATCGGCAGCAACGCCTATTTCAACGAGCTCAAGGGCGGCCTCGGTCAGACCACCTATTACGACGGCGCCGGCGGCGACCGGATCATCTGGGGCGAGGCGGGGACGACCGGCCTGCTCGACGGACAGGGCACCGACATCGCCTATCTCGGCAACGGCACCGACGAGCTCTATTGGCGCAACCAGCCGCAGAACAGCAAGGGCGTCTCGAATTTCGGCGAGACCGCCTACGGCTTCAATACCGCCCAGGGCGATACCCTCAACTTCACCGAGCTCGCGACCAGCGGGTTCGCCGGCGTCGGCAACGCGTTCAACACCGGCGACACCAACATCCTCAACTGGGTCAACGTGTCGCTCGCCGGGAACGGCCAGGACACCGACGTGTGGTTCGACAAGAGCGGCAGCGGCAATTTCAGCCAGGTGGCCGTGGTGCTGAAGAACGACAACCTGTTCAGCCAGTACGGCGCCGCTACCGGCGCCTCGGGCGCCGCGCAGGTCGTGCAGGACCTCTACAGCGCCGGGCATATCGTCCTCAACCTGACACACTGAGCCCGCTTCGGGCTGACGGCCTCGCCCCGCGCCCGCCTCGTGCCGGCGCGGGGCCGGCTTTTCAGCGGCAGGCCGGGGACGGTATCATGCCCCCGCGCCCGTTGAGGGCTGGGGGAGGGGGAAATGCCGTTCTGCCGCGCCGTCGCCGTCATTGTCCTTTGCGCCGCGGGTGCCCTCGCCGCGCTGCCCGCACGAGCCGACAACACGCTCAATGTCGGCATGGCGGCGGCCGATCTGGGCTCGCTCGACCCGCACCGCTCGGCGACGACGCAGGACAAGGCGGTCATCAACTGGATGTTCAACGGCCTCGTCCGCTTCAAGCCGGGGACGATGAACCCGGAGACGATCGAGCCGGACCTCGCCGAGAAATGGGAGGCCAGCGCCGACCAGCTGCAATGGACCTTCCATCTGCGGCACGGCGTACAATGCAACAACGGCTTCGGCGAGCTGACCGCGGACGACGTCGTCTTCTCGCTGAAGCGCGCGGCCTCGCCCGACAGCTCCGCCTTCTCGTCGGATTTCGCCAATGTCGCCGCGATCGATAAGCTCGACCCCTACACGGTGCGGGTGACGTTCAAGACCCACGTCCCGGCGCCACTCGGCCTCTTCACCAACTACCAGGGCGGCAACATCGTCTGCAAAAAGGCAGTCGAGCAGCTCGGCGCCGATTTCCGCACCAAGGCGGTCGGCACCGGGCCGTTCGCCTATGCCGACTACCGGCCGAACGACTCGGTGACCCTGGTCGCGAACCCCAATTATTTCCGCGGCAAGCCGAAGATCGACCGCATCGTCTACCGCTATCTGCAATCGGATGCGAGCCGCGACCTCGCCTACAATTCCGGCGAGATCGACCTGATCTACGGCCGCCAGGACCAGGTCTGGGCGGAGCGGATGAAGGCCGATCCACATACCGTCGTCGACGTCTTCGGCCCGGCCGAGCTGTCCGACATCAGTCTCAACATCACCAAGAAGCCGCTCGACGACCTCAAGGTCCGCCAGGCGATCGCCTATGCGATCAGCCGTGACGAGGTGGTCAAGTTCAAGGGGCCGCTGGTGGCGAAGCCCGCGGTCTCGGTCATCCCCTCGGGCTATCTCGGCACCGACGAGCACGCTCCGCTCTATGCCTACGACCCGGAGAAGGCGAAGCAGCTCCTGGCCGAGGCGGGCTACCCGAACGGCCTGACGATCAAGGCGATCCAGACCGCTTTTCCCGGCATGCTCAACACGATGCAGATCGTCCAGGCGCAGCTCAAGAAGGCGAATATCGACCTGCAGCTCGAGGTCGTCGACCACCCGACCTTCCACGCCCAGATCCGCAAGGATTTGAGCCAGGTGGTGCTGTATTCGGCGGCGCGCTTCCCGGTGGCGGATGTCTATCTGACGCAGTTCTTCCACTCGCGCAGCATCGTCGGCACGCCGACCGCGGTGACCAATTTCTCGCATTGCGGAATGGCTGACGGCGATATCGACGCGGCGCGCGCCGAGACCGATGTCGAGAAGCAGAAGGCGTTGTGGAAGGCGGCGCAGGACAAGCTGGTCGAGGCGGTCTGCGCGGTGCCGGTCTACGAGCAGTTGCAGGTCTGGGCGCACCGCGACAAGCTCGATTACGGCTACAAGCTCGATGCGTCGCTGAACCTCGGTCCGGTGATCGACGAGACCTCGACGCTGAAGCCGTGATCGCCGGCCGGTCTCAGCGGGCGCGCCGGAGCGCGAAGGCGCCGGGCCCGCGATGCTGACCTACGTCGCGAAACGGCTGCTGGTCGCGGTGCCGACGCTGCTCGCGGTGCTGACGGTAGTGTTCTTCTTTGTCCGCATCGCGCCGGGCGACCCGGCCTTCATCATCCTCGGCGATCAGGCGAGCCCGCAGGCGCTCGCCGCGGTGCGCCATCAGCTCGGCCTCGACCAGCCGCTCCTGGTGCAGTACGCCACCTTCCTCGGCCAGGTCCTGCGCGGCGATCTCGGCACCTCGCTGGTGACCAACCACACGGTATGGAGCGAGGTTGCCGCAGTCATCCCCTATACGATCGACTTGACGGTGACCGCGCTCGTCATCGGCGTCGTGCTCGGGCTGCCGCTCGGGGTCGCCGCGGCGCGGGCGCGCAACAGCTGGATCGATTACGGCGCGCGGCTCCTGTCGCTGCTCGGGCTGTCGTTCCCGGCCTTCGTCTCGGCGATCCTGCTGCTGCTCGCCTTCGCGATCGAGCTGCACTGGTTCCCGGTGATCAGCTCGGGGCGGCTCGACAATCCGGCTGAGCGGCTGCGCAGCCTGGCGCTCCCGGCGCTCAATCTCGGCCTCATCATGGTCGCCTACGTGATGCGGGTGGCGCGCTCCAGCATGCTCGGCGTGCTCGGCGAGGACTACATCCGCACCGCGCGCGCCAAGGGGGTGCCGGCGCGCGTCGTGATCTGGCGGCACGCGCTGCGCAACGCGCTCATTCCGGTGGTGACCGTGGTCGGGCTCTATCTCGGCGTGCTGATCGGCAATTCGGTGCTGACCGAGATCGTCTTCAACCGGCCCGGCCTCGGCAAGCTGATCGTCAATTCGCTCAACCAGCGCGACTACACGATGCTCGAAGGGATGATGGTGATCTACGCCTTCTTCATCGTCGTCGCCAACCTGTTGACCGATCTCGCCTACGGGCTGATCGACCCGCGGGTGAAGCGGCAATGACGCTGGTCGCGCCAGGCCAGGCCTCCCGGCGGTGGCGGCCGTGGGGCGCGATCCGCCGGCACAAGCTCGCCGCGTTCGGCGCGGGTTTGGTGATCCTCGTCGCCTTGAGTGCGATCCTCGCCCCGGTGCTGTCGCCGCACGATCCGCTGGCGCAGGACGTGCTGTTGCGCCTGGCCCCGCCATCGAGCGCGTTCCCGCTCGGCAACGACGATTTCGGCCGCGACATCCTCTCGCGCATCCTGTGGGGCGGACGCGTCTCGCTCTATGTCAGCACCAGCGCGGTGCTGATCGCCGTGGTCCTCGGCGGCGCGCTGGGCATCGTCGCCGGCTATGTCGGCGGCGTCTTCGACCGGCTGGCGATGGCGGCGATGGACGTCCTGCTCTCCTTCCCGGCGCTCGTCATGGGGCTCCTGGTGATGGCGATGCTCGGACCGACCACCGGCAACCTGATCCTGGCGATCTCGCTGACCGCGATCGCGCCGTTTGCGCGCATCGCCCGGGCCCCGACGCTGGCGGTCAAGGAGCGGGACTTCGTCGAGGCGGGCCGCGCGCTCGGCTTCTCCAACCTGCGCATCATGCTGGTGCACATCCTGCCCAACATGGTCGACGAGGTGCTGGTGATGGCCTCGCTGTGGCTCGCCACCGCGATTCGTACCGAAGCCTCGCTGAGCTTCATCGGGCTCGGCGTCCGGCCGCCGACCCCGACCTGGGGCGGCATGATCCGCGAGGGGTTCGACAACATCCTCGACGCGCCC
>DATJOB010000433.1:0-12913 GCA_035507475.1 Allostellaceae bacterium
CGGACGAGCTGCGCGACGCCGGCAAGCTGCAGGTGACGACCGACGTCAACGGCGAGCGCCGGCAGGACAGCAACACCGCCGACCTGATCTTCGGGATCGAGCACATCGTCAGCTATGTCAGCCATTTCACGACGCTCTACCCGGGCGACGTGATCCCGACCGGCACTCCGCAAGGCGTCGCGATGGGGTTCAAGCCGCCCAAGTTCCTGCGCGCCGGCGACCGCATGCGGGTCGCGGTCGAAGGCCTCGGCGAGCAGAACAGCCGCCTCGTCGCCTATTCGGGCTGACCGGCCATGGCACCGCCCGCCGCGGTCGTCGAGCCCGCCGATACGGGCCCGCTGAACCCGCCCGGCCGGCACCCCGCGACCGCGGCGCCGGCGACGCTGATCCTGCTGATCGTGCTGTCGGCGTTCGGCGCGATCATCGGCACGCAGCTGATCCTGCAGCTCGGCGTGACGCCGAACACCGCGATCATCGGCGCGCTGGTGGCGATGCTGCTGGCGCGCATCCCGCTCGGCCTCTTCGCGCGCTACCGCTCGATCCATGTCCAGAACCTGGCGCAGAGCGCGATCTCGGCGGCCACCTTCGGCGCCGCCAACAGCCTCCTGCTGCCGATCGGCGTGCCGTTCCTGCTCGGCCGCCCCGACCTCATCATGCCGATGCTGATCGGCGCGGCGCTGTCGATGCTGCTCGACGGCTACATGCTCTACCGGCTTTTCGACACGCGGATCTTCCCGGCGGCCGCCGCCTGGCCGCCCGGCATCGCCGCGGCCGAGGCGATCAAGGCGGGCGATGCCGGCGGGCGGCGCGGCCTCTTGCTGGTCGCCGGCATCGTCGTCGGCATCGCGGGAAGCTGGCTCAAGATCCCGATGTCGGCGTTCGGCGTCGCGTTCATCGGCAATGTCTGGGCGCTGACGATGTTCGGGATCGGGCTCCTCATCCGCGGCTACGCGATGCCGGTCGCCGGCATCGACATCGCCAAGCTCTATGTGCCGCACGGCATGATGATCGGCGCCGGGCTCGTCGCGCTGGTGCAGGTCGGGCTGCTGATCGCGCGGGGCGGCACGACGAGCGCGGGCGGCGCTTCCGACGCGAGCATGCGCCGCGGGCTCGGCCTCGGCACAATCGGCTACGTGGCGATCGCGATCGTCATCGCGCTGCTCGGCGGGATGACCGGCGAGCTGTCGCCGGGCATGCTGGTCGCCTTCGTGATCTACGCCGCGTTCGCCGCCTTCGTGCACGAGCTGATCGTCGGCATCTCGGCGATGCACGCCGGCTGGTTTCCCGCCTTTGCGGTGGCGCTCATCACGCTGATCGTCGGCATCCTGCTCGGCTTCCCGCCGGTGGCGCTGGCGCTGCTCGTCGGTTTCGCCGCGTCGACCGGGCCGGCCTTCGCCGACATGGGCTACGATCTGCGCGCCGGCTACCTGTTGCGCGGCGAGGGGCGCGACCCGGCCTTCGAGATCGACGGCCGCCGGCAGCAGCTCTACGCGGCGATGCTGGCGTTCCTGATCGCGATCCCGACCGTGTATTTCGCGCATCCCGGCTATTTCGCGCAGGGCCTCGTGCCGCCGGTCGACAAGGTCTACATCGCGACGATCAAGGCCGGCGCCACCGCGCAGGTCGCGATGGCGATGCTGATCTGGGCGATCCCCGGCGCGGTGATCCAGCTGTTGGGCGGGCCCACGCGTCAGCTCGGCATCCTGCTCGCGACCGGGCTCCTCATCCCCAACCCGCTGGCCGGCTGGGCGGTGCTCGTCGGCATCGCGATCCGCGTCGCGGTGCTCAAATGGAAGGGCGAGGACGTGACCGCCGACATGCAGGTGCTGGCGGCCGGCTTCATCGGCGGCGACGCGCTCTACGGGTTCGGCGATTCGATCGCCCGCTCGATGAGCCTGCCGGCGAAATAGCGGCGGCGAGGCGACGGCGATGCAGCGCGTCCTCGGCACGCTGACGATCGGCCAGGCGCCGCGCCCCGACGTCACGCCGATCCTCGACCGCCACGTCCCGGCGGCGGTGCGCCGCATCCATCGCGGGGTGCTCGACGGGTTGTCGCGCAAGGCGATCCGCGCGCGCTACGAGACCGCGCCGGGCGAGGCGGTGCTGATCACCCGGCTGCAGGACGGCGCCGCCGTCGAATTGTCGCGCCGCCGCATGCGCGAGGGGGTCGAGGAGGCGCTGGCGCGTCTCGAGGACGAAGGCTGCGACGTCATCCTGCTGCTGTGCACCGGCACCTTCGCCGGTCTCGCCTGCCGGAAGGCGTGGCTGGTCGAGCCCGACCATGTGATCCCGCCGGTCGTCGCCGGGCTCCTCGAAGGGCGCCGCCTCGGCATCGTCGTGCCGCTGGCCAGCCAGATCGTCTCGGAGAACGAGAAATGGCGGCCGCTCGCCTCGGCGCCGCTCTACGCCGCCGCCAGCCCCTACGGCGACGACACCGAACCGCTCGTCGCCGCGGGACGCAGGCTGGCGCAAGACGGCGCGGCGGCGCTGCTGCTCGACTGCATCGGCTTCACCGAGCGGCATCGCGCGGCGCTCGCCCCGCTCGGCCTGCCCGTCATCCTGTCGAATGCGGTCGTCGCCAAGGCGGTCGGCGAGCTTCTCGAAGGCTGAGCGTGGACGGCGATTTCGGCGCCTTCGTTCCCGGCGGCCGCTTCCGGATCGCCGGCGCGGCGGCGGGACCGCTCGCCGGGCTGACCTTCGCGGCCAAGGACCTGTTCGATGTCGCCGGGCACCCGACCGGCGGCGGCAATCCCGATTGGGCGCGCGCCAACCCGCTGCCGTCGCGGCATGCCTGGGCGGTGCAGCGCATCCTCGACGCCGGCGCGACGCTGATCGGCAAGACGGTCACCGACGAGGTCTCGCTCGGCATCCTCGGCGAGAACCCGTTCGACGGCACGCCGCGGAACCCGCGCGCCGCGGGCCGCGTGCCGGGCGGCTCGTCATCGGGCTCGGCGGTCGCGGTCGCCGCCGGGCTCTGCGATACCGCGCTCGGCACCGACACCGGCGGCTCGGTCCGGGTGCCGGCGAGCTTTTGCGGGCTCTACGGCATCCGCCCGACGCACGGCCGGCTCGACCTCGCCGGGATGATGCGGCAGGCGCCGAGCTCCGACACGACCGGCTGGTTCGCGCGCGACGCGGAGACCTTTGCGCGCGTCTCGGCGGTGCTGCTCGGCGAGGCGATCCCGGACGCGTTGCCGCGCCGGCTGATCGTCGCGACCGACGCGTTCGCGGTCGCCGACCCCGCCGCGGCGCGGGCGCTGCAGCCGCTTGTCGAGCGGCTCGCGCGGGTCGTCGGCGAGGTGGCGGAAGAGGCGCTCGCGCCGCCCGGCCTCGCCGCCTGGGCCAACGCGCAGCGCACGCTGCAGCCGGCGGAAGCCTGGGAGACCTTCAGGGACTGGATCGACCGGGTGAACCCGCGCCTGCAGTTCAGTGTCGCGCGCAACCTGACGCTGGCGGCGATGATCGCGCCGGGGGAGCGCGCCCGCGCCGCGGCGGTGCGCGAGGCGGCGCGCGAGCGCATGCGCAGGCTGCTGCCGCCGGGCACCATCCTGTGCCAGCCGACGACGCCGTTCCCGGCGCCGGCCTGCGGCCAGAGCCTGTCGGCGCTCGACCCGCTGCGCGAGCGCATCACCCGGCTCTGCTGCCACGGCGGGCTGACCGGCGTGCCGCAGGTCGCGGTGCCGGGCGCGACGGTCGACGACCTGCCGATCGGCCTGTCGCTGATCGGCGGCCACGGCAGCGACGCGCTGCTCGTCGCCGCCGCGCGCGCGCTGGCTAGGGCTTGATCGCCGGCAGCACCTCGCGGTTCAGCACGCTGTTGCCGGCGTAGCCCTGCGGCCCGCTCTTGTACATCCCGGCATTGAACGCGACGACGACCTGCCGGTCGGGCACGATGTAGAGCCGCTGACCGCCCCAGCCGATACCGGCGATCCAGTCCATCGCCCGCCGGTCGATCAGCGAGCGGCCGAGCCACCATTGATAGCCGTAGAAAAAAAGCCCCTCACCGTTGATCTGAGGCGCGGTCGATTGCGCGATCCATTCGGACGAGACGATCTGGCGGCCCCGCCATTCCCCGCGGTCGAGCACCAGCTGGCCGATCTTGGCGAGATCGCGCGGGCGCAGCCGAAGCCCGGCATGCGGCATCACATCGCCGTTGGGGAACCGGCCTCGCACCGGGTCCCAGCCCGGATCGCCGATGCCGAGCGGCGCCAGCAGCTCTTGCCGCACCAGCGCCTCGAACGGCTTGCCGGTGACCTTCTTGAGGATCGCGCCGAGCAGCGCCGCCGAGCAGCCGCAATAATTGTAGAACCGGCCGGGCGGGTCGACGAGCGGCTGCGACAGGACATAGCGATAGGGGTCGGCGGCATCGTCCATCGGCCGCTCGCTGTTGCGCGGGTCGCTGTACGGCATGCTCTCGTCCCACGCGAAGCCGGCGGACATGGTCAGCAGGTGGCGCAGCGTGATCCGGTCCTTTTCGGGTGTCCGCAGATCGGCGTATTCGGGGAAGAACGAGAGTACCGGCGCGTCGAGATCGGTGAGCCAGCCGCGGTCGAAGGCGATGCCGACGACGAGCGAGGTCACGCTCTTGCTGATCGAGCGTTCGTCGTGAAGCTTGGAAGCGTCGTAGGCGACCTCGCCGATGTCCTGTCCGAGGATCTCGTCGCGCCCGCTGAAATAATGCTCGTAGACGAGCTTGCCGGCATGCGCGACGACCACCGCGTGGACGTTCCATTTCCAATGCTCGATCCGCGGCGCGATCTGGCACAGGATCGAGGGGTCGAGCCCCGCCCGCCCCGGCTCGGCGACCGCCCAGCCATCGCCGAGCTCCGCCGGCGCCGCGCATTGCTGCGCCTCGGCCGAAGCCGGAGCCGACAGCAGCAGCGTCGCGACCCAGAGAGCCGATCTGATCATCCCGCCCCCTTTCAGCCATCCCGAGACTACCGATCCGTGGCGCGGCGGGATTACAGTGCGGCGATCCGTTGAGCGAAAGGCAGGTTAGCATGATCCACCACGTCTCGATCCCGGCCCGCGATCCCGAGCATGTCGCCGGGGTGCTCGCCGAGGTGATGGACGGGCGCTGCGTCCCGTTCGGACCGCTCGAAGGCGCCTTCATGGCATTCGGTGCCGACGGCTCGATGATCGAGGTCTATCCCGAGCGCGCGACGCTCGACATCCCGGCGCATGACGGCCAGGTGGTGTTCGGCGACAACGCGGCGCCGCCGCAGACCTGGCCGTTCCACGTGCTGCTCTCGGTACCGCTGGAGCGCGAGGCGGTCGAGCGCATCGGCGCGCGCGAGGGCTGGCGCGCCAAGACGTTCGGGCGCGGCATGCAGGGCCACGAGCCGTTCTTCCACGTGATCGAGTTCTGGCTCGAAAACCGCCTGATGATCGAGGTCGCAACGCCGGCGATGAAGAAGGAATACCAGGACTTCCTGGCCGGCGCGGCCAAGGGCGTGCGCGACGACCCGGAGGCGCTGCGCCTGATGCGGGCGACCCACCTCAAGGAACCGGCCTGACCGGATCGACAGGGGAGGAAAAGCATGCCGAAGATCCAGGCGGACCGGCTCGAGGAGATCGGCCGCGCGCTGTTCGTCGCCGCCGGCACGCCAAAGGACGAAGCCGAGCTGGTGATGCGCCACATCGTCGGCGCCAACCTGGTCGGTCACGATTCGCACGGCGTGATCCAGATCCCGACCTATATCGAGCGCATCAAGGTCGGCCATATCGTGCCCGGCGCGCCGTGGAAGATCGTCCGCGAGTCGCCGAACCACACGGTCGTCGACGGCCACTGGGCGTTCGGCTACGTCGCCAACGAGAGGGCGATGCGGCTGACCATCGAGAAGGCCGAGAAGGCCAATGTCGCGGCGGCGACGGTGTTCCGCCAGGGTCATATCGGGCGGCTCTCCAGCTATACGCAGATGGCCGCCAAGGCCGGGATGATCGGCCTCATCACCGCCGATTCGGGGCGCTCGCCCAAGGCGGTCGCGCCGTTCGGCGGGCGCGAGGCGCGGCTCGGCACCAACCCGATCTCGATCGCCGTGCCGTCCGACCTCGACGGCCCGGTCTATCTCGACATGGCGACCTCGGCCGCCGCGGCGGGCAAGATCGCGGTCGCCGTCGCGCGCAACGAGAAGGTGCCGGACGGCTGGGTGATCGGCGCCGACGGCAAGCCGACCAACGACCCGCGCCAGCTGCGCCAGGGCGGTGCGCTGTTGCCGATGGGCGGCCCCGACGGCGGCTACAAGGGTTACGGGCTCGCCTTCATGGTCGAGATTCTGTGCGGGCTGCTGACCGGGCTCGGCTTCGGCGTCGAACCGAGCGGGCGGCACAATGACGGCTGCTTCATGGCGTGCTTCAAGGTCGACGCGTTCCGCCCGCTCGCCGAGTTCAAGCAGGAGGTCGGCGAATTCGTGCGCTACCTCAAGGCGACGCCGCCGGCCGAGGGCTCCGCGGGCGTGCTCTATCCGGGCGAGATCGAGCACCTGAAGGAGCAGGACCGGCGCAAGAGCGGGATCGAGGTCGAGCCGGCGACCTGGACGCGGCTCAAGCTCCTCGCCGAGGAATACAGGCTCACCGACCAGCTCGGCATGGGCGACGTGGAGTAGCGCGGATGATCGGCCAGCCGATAAGCGCCGACCGGCTGACGCTCTACGGCAGCTTCACCTCGAGCTCCAGTTACAAGCCGATGCTCTATCTGGCGCTGGCGCGGCTGCCGTTCTCGTTCCGCACCGTCAACCTCAAGACCGGGGTGCAGAACAGCCCGGACTATCTGGCGGTCAACCGTTGGGGCGTGGTGCCGAGCCTCAAGCACAAGGGGCTGACGATCCTGCAGTCGAACGTGATCCTCGACTACCTGGCGCGCGCGACCGGGCATTTCGAGGGCCGGACCGAGCAGGAGAAATGGCAGGCGCGCGAGTGGCTGTCGTGGGAAGCCGACCACATCACCGCGGTGGCGCGGGTGCGCCACTCGGCGCGGTTCCGCAAGATGCACGACGAGGTGATCGCCGAGTTCCGGCCGCGCGCCGAGGCGGCACTGTCGTTTGTCGACAAGACCGTGGCCGAGCAGGCGTTCCTCGTCGGCGACCATCCGACGATCGCCGATATCGGCTGCTGGGGGCGCATGGTGTTCATGGCCGAGGGCGGGTTCGACATCGCCCGGTGGCCGCATCTCGAAGCCTGGGCGGGGCGACTCAAGGCGATGCCCGGCTTTGCCCTGCCCTACGACCTCATCCCCTCGAAGGACCGCGAGTTCGAGCCGGGCTGAGCGCGCATCGCGCCGATATGGACTTGCCGGCGGCGCATCAGCATGATCGCGCGATGCGCGATGATCTCCTCCCCCGCCTCGCGTTTGTCGCCGCCTTGCTGATGCTCGCCGGGTGCCATGGCGCGGATGACGTCGCCGATGCCGGGGCGGCACCCGATCCGAGCGGCTGGCGGTTCGCTTCGGGGAAGTCGCCGAGCAAGGCCGAGTTCGCCGCGCTCGCCGCGACCTGCCAGGATCGCGGCGGCGCGCTCGACCCTTGCCTCGCGACACTCGGCCTCAAGCGCGCGCCGTAGCCGGCGCGCTTGAGCGAAATTCGCCTCGAGCGCTTCCGTTTTCATTGAATCGCCTTTCCATCGCCTCGGCCGAGGAGCGTCCTATTCGAGCAATTCGCTCAGCCGGCGGATGATCCGGTCAGGCTTGATCGGGCAGTCCGGCGGCAGGCCGACGCCGTAGCCGTCGTGCCAGATCGCGTGGATGCCGAGGCGCTGCGGCCCGACGATCTCCCATTCGAGGTTGTCGCCGACCATCCAGGTCTCGCCGGGCGCCACGCCGAGCACCTCCATCGCATGGGTGTAGGCGCGCTCCTCGGGCTTGCCGAAACCATGCTCGCCCTCGATCTGGATGTGGTCGAAGCGGTGCTCCAGCGCAAAGCGCACCACCTTGGCGCGCTGCGGCACCGCGGCGCCGTTGGTGATGAGCGCCAGCTTGACGCCCTCTTCCTTCAGCCGGTCGAGCGTCTCGTGCGCGTCGGGGAACATCGCCAGCTCCTCGTCGTGCAGCGCGTTGTAGGCGTCGGCGAGCGCGTCGCCGATCTCCTGCGGCGGCACCGGATGGCCGGCGGCGGCAAGCGCCAGGAACGCGTCGGCGACGATCTTGCGCCGCGCCTCCGGGATGCGATGCCGCCAGTATTTGTGGCGCGCCGGATCGGACCACAGATGGGTCGTCGCGGTCTGCACCGCCAGCGCGACCGCGCTCGCCTCGACCGGGCCGAGCCGGCCGGCGAAGGCGTCGATCGTGCGCTGCCATTGCGACTGCGACGGGCCGAAGGCGACGAGCAGCGTGTCGTCGAGGTCGAACAGGATGGCGCGCGGCAGGTTCATTTACGGCGGGTCCGAATGCGTCCTGCGACCCGGCCTCATGCCAGTTCGGCCGGGGCCTGCGGCACGCCCCGCCAGAACTCGGGGTCGTGGCCGAAAACGATGCGCGCGCCGGCCTTTTCCAGCGCCTCGAGCCGGTCGAGCGAGGCGAGCATCTGCGCCTTGTCGTGGGCGAAGCGCGGCAGCCGGCGCTCGCGCAGGGTGCGGCAGAAATAGCAGGCATCGGCCGCCAGCACGATGTCGCCGGCCGCGCTGCGCACGCGCAGCGACTGATGGCCCGGCGTGTGGCCGTGCGTCGGCAGGCAGACGACCGAGCCGTCGCCGAACAGGTCGTGCTCGCCGTCGACCAGTCGCAGCTTGTGGCCGAGATCGAAATCGCGCGGGTCGAAGCCGCTCTTCGCAGCCGCCTCGGGGTCCATGCCGGCATTCCATTCGCGGCGCTGCACGACGAGCGTCGCGTTCGGCAGCGATGCGTTGCCGCCGCAATGGTCGAAATGGAAATGCGAGTTGACGAGGAGGTCGATCTTCGCCGGGTCGCGGTCGATCGCGGCGAGCCGGTCGGCGACCGCCTCGCCCGCCCCGAGCTCGATACGGAACAGCCGGGTGAGCCGCTCGCCGAGGCGACCGGCGGCATCGTGCCGGCAATCGGCATGCAGCCCGCTGTCGAACAGCGCGCTTCCCTTCGGGTGCTCGATCAGGAAGACCGGCACCGGCAGGGTGATGTCGCCCTCGCCGCCCTCCATCAGCCGGCCGAACTCGCCGATGACGGTGCCGCAGGTGAAGGCGAAGAGCTTTACGGTCATGGTCCGGCTATTCGGCGGCCTGGACCGTCTCGGCCGCCGAGGATCGGTGGCCCTTCTGGTGGAAGTAGTTGGCGCGATAGAAGGCGAGCACGAGGTCGCGATACACCGCCGGCTCGTATTTCGCCGGGTCGTCGGACGAGACGCAGCTCGACAGCGGCGCGATCACCGTGGCCGGGTTCGGCGAATGGAAATAGGCGATCGAGTAGCGGTCGGTGCCGCTCTCGTTGAGGACGCCGTGCGGCGTCGAGAGAAAGCGATCGTTCGAGAAGCGCCGCATCATGTTGCCGAGGTTGATGAGGAACGTGCCGGGGACGATCGGCGGCGCGAACCACTCGCCGCCCATTGGTCCATTTGGCGGCAGGCGCACCGCCAGCCCCGGCACCTCGGTGCGCGCCAGCGCCGTCATGAACGAGTTGTCGGTATGCGGCGCCTGGCCGAACAGGTTGTCCTCGCCCGAATCCTGCGGCGGATAATGCAGAAAGCGCAGATTGTGGTGGCCGTCATTGGCGAAAGCGGACGCGAAGCTGTCGGGCGGCATGTCGAGCGCCGCGGCGAAGGCCGGCAGCATGCGGTCGCACATCGCGCCGAGCGTCTTGAAATAGGTCACCATCGGTGCGCGGATCTCAGGCAGCGAGGCCGGCCATTGGTTCATCCCGCGCAGCGGCACCCCGGCGACGACCTCGGGATGGTCGGGGCCGCGATCGTGGCTGATGAAGAAGCTCTCGTTCTGGTTCGGCCGCGTCGCCTTGTGCACGGTCGAGGCGCCCTGCACCGAGGCGTTCATCGGCAGGTAGCCGATGTTCCACTCGTTCAACCGCAGCGCAAGCTTCGCCTCCATCGGCAGCGCGTGGAAGCGGCGCGACGCGGCGAAGGCGGCCTCGACGACCGCATCCGGCACGCCGTGCCCGGCGGCGTAGAAGAAGCCGACATTCTCGCAGGCATGGCGCACCTGCGGCACCAGCCGTTCGAAAGCGCCCGGCTCGCCGGCGAAATAGGGGCCGTAATCGATGATCGGGATCAGCGCCGCCGCCGCGGCATGGTCCGTGACCCCCTGCTCCTTGAAGAGATGCATCCCGCGCTCCGCTCGCTCGCCCGGCCGATTATAGCCGCGCCCGCCGGGCCGGGACCCGCTGTTTTTGCCGATGCCTGCCCCGATCCCGTGGCCTTGCCAATAAGCTTCAGGCCGGGACGCGACCGCGTGGCCCGGCGGGTCGCCCGCGCGGCGCAAAACCTGTATCGTTCGCCGGACACGCTGAAGAGGGCCGCATGAAGACCATCTTCGTCATGATCAAGTGCGACCTCGGCCGGGCCTATGCGGTCGCCGACGCGGCGGTGCAGGGGATCGAAGAGGTCTCCGAGGTCTATTCGACCTCGGGCCAATACGACCTCTTGATGAAGTGCTACCTCGCCGACGCGGTCGATATCGGCCATTTCGTCACCGAGCGCATCCAGGCGCTGCCCGGGATCAAGGACACCTTCACGATCATCGCCTTCAAGGCGTTTTCGCCCGACCTGGCGCAGGGCAAAGTCTAAGCGCGCCGCGCCGCCGGGAAGAGGAGGGCGACCCCGATGATGCATGCCAGTGGGATGCAAGTTTGGCACTTCAGCGAGATGGCCTATCACCCGGCCTGGCCGCAGCTCGACGAATCCTACCGGGTGATCATCCCGTCGCGGCTCTACGACCCCGCGGTCGGCGCCGACCTCTACCACCGCTACCTCGACGAATGGGCGCTGTGCGACGAGCTCGGCATCAACATCATGACCAACGAGCACCACGCGACGGCGACCTGCACCGATTCGGTGTGCACGATCCCGATGGCGATCCTCGCGCGCGAAACCAAGAAGGTGCGGCTCCTCGCGCTCGGCATGCCGATCGCCAACCGCGAGAACCCGATCCGCGTCGCCGAGGAATATGCGATGCTCGACGTCATCTCGCGCGGCCGGATCGAGATGGGCTTCGTCAAGGGCGTGCCGTTCGAGATTTCGCCGGCCAACTCAAACCCGGCCGACCTGATGGAGCGGTTCTGGGAGGCGCACGACCTGATCCTCAAGGCGATGACCTCGCATGACGGTCCGTTCTCGTGGGAGGGCCGGCATTTCCACTATCGCAGCGTCAATGTCTGGCCGCGGCCGTGGCAGCAGCCGCACCCGCCGGTGTGGATGCCGGTCGGGAGCCAGGGCAGCGCCCGCGAGGCCGCCCAGCGCGGCATCACGATCGGCGTCCTCAACACCGGCTGGGTCGCCACGCCGGGCATCTTCTCCGCCTATCGCGAGGCGGCGGAGGCGGCCGACCGCGCGGCCGAGCCGCACCACCTCGCCTACATGGCGCTGATCGGCGTCGGCCGGACGCGCGAGGAGGGCTGGCGCCGCGCCGACCAGATCCTCGGCTACAGCCGCACCTCGGGCATCGTCGCGCCGCAATTCGCCAACCCGCCCGGCTACGTCGCGCCGCAGCTGGCGGCGACCGCGATCAAGGGCACCGCAACGACGGCGCGCGCGACGCGCCTGCAGACCCGCGCCGGCAAGCCGATCAACCCGCGCACCGTCAATGTCGAGGACGCGATCAACGCCGGGCTTGTCTTCGCCGGCACCCCGGACGACGTGTGGGACCAATTGAAGGCGTTCTACGACCATGTCGGCGGCTTCGGCCACTTGTTGATGATGGGCCAGGGCGGCACCATCAGCCACGCCGACACGGTCGACAACCTGACGCTGTTCTCGAAGGAGGTGCTGCCGCGGCTGGGCGAGTTGGGGTAGCCGTGCTCGGCGCGACGGGGCTCTACACCCTCGCCGCCGCGGCCCGCGCCGCGCTATGGTGAAAGCCTCCGCTGCAGAGGGATCCATCATGCCGCCGCTCGACAGCATCGCCGCCAGCCACGACGAGATGACCGGCTGGCGGCGCGACATCCACGCCCATCCCGAACTCGGCTTCGAGGAGGAGCGCACCGCCGGCCTGGTCGCCGAGCGGCTCGAGGCGTTCGGCATCGAGGTCACCCGCGGCGTCGGCAAGACCGGGGTCGTCGGCCGGCTGCGCGTCGGCAACTCGCCGCGCGCGATCGGGCTGCGCGCCGACATGGACTGCCTGCCGATCCTCGAAGCCAACCGCTTCGCGCACCGCTCGACGCATGACGGGCGGATGCACGCCTGCGGCCATGACGGGCACACGACGATGCTGCTCGGCGCGGCGAAGTATCTCGCGAAGACGCGCAATTTCGACGGCACCGTGCATTTCATCTTTCAGCCGGCCGAGGAGGGCCGCGGCGGCGCCGAGGCGATGCTGGCCGACGGGCTGTTCGAGCGCTTCCCGTGCGACGCGATCTTCGGGATGCACAACCGGCCGGGGCTCGCGGTCGGCAAGTTCCAGATCAGGCCGGGGCCGATGATGGCGGGCGGCGGCTCGTTCACGATCAACGTCGCCGGCGTCGGCGCGCATGGCGCGCGGCCGGAGGCCGGGGTCGACCCGATCGTCGTCGGCGCGCAGATCGTCGCGGCGCTGCAAACCATCGTCGCGCGCAACGTGCGGCCAGTCGACACCGCGGTCGTCAGCGTCACCCAGTTCCACGCCGGGCATGCCTTCAACGTGATCCCTGGCGAAGCGGTGCTGGGCGGCACGGTGCGCTGCTTCAGCGACGCGGTGATGAGCCTCATCGAGACCAACATGCGGCGCATCGCCGAGAGCACCGCCGCCGGGTTCGGCGCGCGGGCCGAGCTCGACTTCCGCGCCCTCTTCCCGCCGCTCGTCAACGACG
>DATJOB010000434.1:0-15476 GCA_035507475.1 Allostellaceae bacterium
CATCCCGGACGGCGTCGAGGTCGATACCGGGCGCAATCGGCTGGTCTTCGCCCGGCCATCGCCGTCGGCGGGCGATGTCGCGACGCCGGCGATCACCGCGCTCGAACTGCGCATCGCGAACCGCGCCGCGACCAGGGCCTATCTCGAATCCGCCGGGATCGCGCTTGCCGCGTCGCGCGACGGCCGGCTCGCGGTGCCGGCCGCCGAGGCCAACGGCGTTGCCCTGCTGCTGTCCGAGGCTTAGCCCGGCAGGCGTTCGGCGACGATGTTCCAGTGCCAGGAGCCGGGCTTCATCTGCTGGGTTTGCGTCAGGCTCAGCAGCTCGAACCCGGCGAACAGCGAGACCAGCACCGCCGCATCGCAGTAGAAATGCGGGTGGCCGCGCTCGTCGGCGCCGTCGATGACGAACGTTTCGGGCGCGATGCGGCGGCCGCGGCCGTAATTGGCGTTGCGGGTCGGCAGCATCGTCCCCTGGTAGAGGCCGCCCGGCTTGAGCACGCGCCAGATCTCGGCGATGCGTCGCCCGGCGTCGCCCAGCGTGCCGTGATAGATGACGTTCCACGACAGCACGAAATCGAAGGCGCCGTCGGCATAGGGCAGCGCGTCGGCATTGCCGTGCCGGACGCCGAGCGAGAGGCCGCGGGAGGCGGCCGTCCGGCGCAGCACGTCGAGCCCGGTGGCGCTGCCGTCGAACGCCTCGACCTCGAACCCGGACCCGGCGAGCAGCAGCGCGTGGCGGCCGACGCCGCAGCCGAGGTCGAGCGCGCGGCGCGCGCCGCGCTGGTGCAATTCGGGGAGCAGCGCCACCACCGCGGGATGCGCGTCGAGCCAGTCGGCGCGGCCCTCGTCGGTGCCCCAGCGCTTGTCCCAGGCATCGATCGCCGAGCCGGTCGCCAAATCGTCCGCCGCCATATCCGCCTCCCCCGATGTGGTCGATTTTGCCGGCGCTAGACGTTGAAGCGAAAATGCATGACGTCGCCGTCCTGGACGACGTATTCGGCGCCTTCGAGGCGCATTCTGCCGGCTTCCTTGGCGCCCTGCTCGCCGCCGCAGGCGACGAAATCGGCGTAGGAGATGGTCTCGGCGCGGATGAAGCCCTTCTCGATGTCGCTGTGGATGGTGCGCGCGGCGCGCGGCGCCTTGGTGCCGCGCGGGATGGTCCAGGCGCGCGCCTCCTTGGGGCCGGCGGTGAGGAAGGTGATCAGGTCGAGCAGCGCGTAGCCGGTGCGGATCACCCGGTCGAGCCCGGTCTCGGCGAGGCCGAGCGCGGCGAGGTACTCGCTGCGTTCCCCGGGATCGGCGAGGACGGCGAGCTCGGCCTCGATCGCGGCGGCGATGACCACGGTGTCGGCGCCTTGCGCCGCGGCGTAGTCGGCGACCCGCCGGCTCATCTCGTTGCCCGAACCGGCCGAGCCTTCGTCGACATTGGCGATGTAGAGCACCGGCTTGGCGCTCAGCAGCTGGAGCGTCCGCAGCTCGGCCTGCTGGTCGGCCGCGAGCTCGGCGCGGCGCGCCGGCACGCCGTCCTGCAGGCCGGCGAGAACCGGCTCCATCACGGCAAGCTGGCCCTTTGCCTCCTTGTCGCCGCCGCGCGCCCGCTTCTGCGCCGCGACGAGCCGGCGTTCGAGGCTCTCCAAATCGGCCAGCATCAGCTCGGTCTCGACCGTTTCGATGTCGCGGATCGGATCGACCGACCCCTCGACGTGGACGACATTGTCGTCCTCGAAGCAGCGCACGATATGCGCGATCGCGTCGACCTCGCGCAGCCGCCCGAGGAATTCGTTGCCGAGTCCCTGACCCTTGGAAGCGCCGCGCACCAGACCGGCGATGTCGACGAATTCGAGCTGCGTCGGCACGATCTTGGCCGATTTGGCGAGCCGGGCGCAGACCTCGAGCCGCTCGTCGGGTACCGCGACCCGCCCGACATTCGCCTCGCGCGTCGAGAACGGGTACTTGGTCGCCTCGGCCGCCTCGGTCGCGGTCAGCGCGTTGAACAGCGCCGATTTGCCGACATTGGGCAGGCCGACGATGCCGCAGTTGAACCCCATCTAGCGTTCCGTCTTGCTCTCTTGCACAGGCTTGTCCCCGGCCTTGTCCGGCGCGTCGTCTTCCGGGGCGGGACAGCGCCGCGCGATCTCGCTCATGAAGGCGCCGGGATCACCCGCCAGCAGCAGCGGGATCGCCTCGGCCAGCGCATCGATCAACGGCGCGGCCCAGCCGGCGATCTCCTCGGCCGGGAAATTCTGCAGCACATAGGGCTGCACCAGCTCCTTGACGCCGGGGTGGCCGACGCCGATGCGCACCCGCCAGTAATCCGCGCCGATGAGCGCGTCGATCGAGCGCAGCCCGTTATGGCCGGCGCTGCCGCCGCCGCGCTTCACCCGCAGCTTGCCCGGCCGCAAATCGATCTCGTCATGGATGACGACGATCTCGCTGGGCGGGATCCGGTAGAAGCTCGCCGCCGCCAGCACCGCTTCGCCCGACGCATTCATGAAGGTCTGCGGCTTCAGCAAGAGCCGCTTCGCGCCGCCGAGCGGCGCTTCCGAGAGCTCGCCCTTGAAGCGCTCGCGGAACGCCGGGAAGCCGTAGCGCCGCGCGATCGCGTCGACCGCGACAAAGCCGATATTGTGCCGGTTCTTGGCGTAGCGGAGCCCCGGATTGCCGAGGCCGACGATAAGGCGCATCGGCAACCCGGCCGGACCGCCGCGCTAGGCCGCGCCTTCGGCCGCCGGGGCTGCCGGCGCACCGGGGGCCGGCGCGGCGCCTTCCTCCTCGGCCGGCGCAGCCGCCGCGGTCGCCGCCGCCAGCGCCTCCTCGCGGACCGCCGAGGAGGCCGCGATGCTGGCGATCGTCGAATCGCGCGAGCTCAACAGCGGGCGCACGCCGTCGGGCAGCGCCACCGTTTCGATATGGACGCTGTCGCCGATCTCGAGCCCGTCGAGATCGACCACCAGCCGGTCGGGGATCGCATCGACCGCGCAGGAGATGTCGAGGGTATGGCGGATGATGTTGAGAATCCCGCCGCGGCGCAGCCCCGGCGCGCGGTCGTGATTGACGAAGGCGACCGGGACGCTGACCGTGACCGTCGCGCCGGCGCCGACCCGCATCAGGTCGATGTGCAGCGCCGCGTCGCTGACCGGGTGCGACTGCACCTCGCGCGCCAGCGTGCGATGCACCGCGCCGTCGACCGACACGTCGACGATCGAGGCGAAGAAGCCGGCGCGGCCGATCGCCCGCGACAGCTCGCGCGGCTCGAAGCTGACCGGCAGCGGCGGCTCGCCGTTGCCGTAGATGATGCCGGGGACGCGCCCGCCGCGCCGCGTCGCCCGCGCCGCACCCTTGCCGACGCCGGCGCGCGGCTCGGCGCTGAGGCTGATGATCTCGGGCATCGCTGCTGCACTCCTCGAAAAGCAAACGGGCGGCGGCACCCGCTCTTGCGCTCCGCTTCTCCGCCCGGCCGCGCGGTTTACTCCGTTCGCGGCACCAAAATCAATTGAACAAACTCGATACCGAGCGCTCCTCGGCGATCCGCAGGATCGCCTCCGCCATCAGCGGCGCGATCGTCAGCTGGCGGATGTTGCGCGACAGGCGCACCGCCTCGGTCGCGACGATGCTGTCGGTCAGCACCAGCTTCTCGATCGGCGACGAGGCGACCCGGCCGACCGCCCCGCCCGACAGCACGCCGTGCGTCACATAGGCGGAGACCGCCTTGCCGCCGGCGTCGATCAGCGCCTGCGCCGCGTTGCACAGGGTCCCGGCGCTGTCGACGATGTCGTCGACGAGGATGCAGTGCCGGCCCTCGATGTCGCCGATGATGTTCATCACCTCGGAGACGCCGGCGCGCTCGCGCCGCTTGTCGATGATCGCCAGATCGGCGTCGAGCCGGCGGGCGAGTTCGCGCGCCCGCAGGACGCCGCCGACATCGGGCGAGACGATCACCAAATCCTGCTCGGTCAGGTGCTCCTTGATGTCCTTCACCAGCACCGGCGAGGCGAAGAGGTTGTCGACCGGGATATCGAAGAAGCCCTGGATCTGCGGCGCGTGCAGGTCGAGGGTGAGCACCCGGTCGGCGCCGGCGGCGGTAATCAGGTTGGCGACGAGCTTTGCCGAGATAGGCGAGCGCGACGAGGTTTTCCGGTCCTGCCGGGCATAGCCGTAATAGGGCACGACCGCGGTGATCCGCCGCGCCGAGGCGCGCTTCAGCGCGTCGAGCGTCACCAGGAGTTCCATCAGGTGGTCGTTGGCCGGGTAGGAGGTCGACTGGATCACGAAGACGTCCTCGCCGCGGACGTTCTCGTGGATCTCGACAAAAATCTCCATGTCGGAGAAGCGGCGCACCCCGGCCTGGGTCAGCGGCAGCTTGAGATAGGCCGAGATCGCCTCGGCGAGCGGCCGATTGCTGTTGCAGCTGAGGATTTTCATCAGGCGACGATCACGGACGGTGCCGCCGGGCCGGGTCCCGCGGCTTCACGCGCAAACGAATTGTAATAAAGCGGCCGGGGCGAGGCAATCAACCCTCCCTCGGCCGCCCCTCCCCTCAATGCGGCAGCCAGACGCCGCGGCGCGGCAGCAGCACCGGCACGTCGGGGCTGGCGAACGGGGTCGGCCCGGAATCCGCCTGCGGCGTCACGCTGACCGGCGGCAGGTTGACCTCGGGCGCGGCGAGGTTGCCCGGCACCGGCGGCGCGGCGGGCGTGTCGGGCTTGCCGGCGGGTCCCGGCACCGCGGGGGCGCCGACGATGTCGGACAGCGAGGGCGGCGCGGCGGCGGCGGTCGCCTCGCCGGTCGGCCGGCGCGGCGGCGCGCCGTGCATCACCAGGCGCATGATCCCGCCCTCGGCGGCCATCGCCACGGCGAAGGCGACATCGCCCCACGGCCCGTCGAGCCGGCCGCGCGGCACGTCGTTCTCCTGGGCCACCGTGCCGATCTCGCCGCCGCCGGCATGCGCGACATGCCAGACGACCTTGACGTGCTGCTTGCCGTCGCGCACCGGATCGACCGCGACCGACGCGCCGATGGCGATCTCCGGCTTGCCGTTCGCCCGATCGACGAGTTCGACGTCCTGGTGCTTGAGCAGCGCCGAGAGCGAGCTGCCGAGCGCGCTGTCGCCGTCGCCCGGCGCGCCGTCGATCTTGCCGATCGCGACGCGCACGCGGCCGCCGTCCGCCGCCTGCTTCGGGCCCTCGTGATTGAGCAGCGCCGCGAACCCGGCGGCGCCGGCCGCGGCCAGCTCGACCACCCGGGCGTCCTTGCCGTCCTCCCATTCGCGGGTCGGCGCCACCACCCGGTCGCTGCGTTCGGCGACAAGCGCCCCCGAGGCGTCGCGCAACCGCCAGTGGACCGCGAGCGCGGTGCGGCCGGGCTGGTCGGGGGTCGTCGCGATGCTGCCGTCGAGGTGGTAGCTGGTGCGGCTCACGGTCTGGTCGCTGGCCGGGATGTTGTGCTTCAAGAGCTCGTGCGCGACCGCCGCCGGCAGCTTCATCGCCACCGCCCGCGGATCGCCCTCGAACCCGCCGACCGCGATGTCGAAATTGTCGGGCACCGCGGTCAGCGCCGCCGGCGGCCGATCGGCCATGAAGGGATGCGGCAGCGGCTGGCAGCCGGCGGCGAGGGCGACGAGGGCCAGCAGCCTCATCCAGCGCGGCGGTGCGGTCACAGCAGCGCGCAGGTGACGAGCAGGCCGATCAGGCAAGCGGCCCCGAACATGATGAGATAGGGCATCGCCGCATCAGCCGGCGAGCGCGATCGCCGCCAGCGCCCGCCCGTATTGCCGCTCGCCTTCGAGGCAGGCGCGGCGATAGCTGAAGAAGCGCGCCGGATCGGTCACCGTGTCGCATGGCGCGGCGGCGATCGCGGCGAGGCCGAGCCGGGCGAGGCGATGCGCGATATAGCCGGGCAGATCGAAGCGGAAATGCGCCGCGCGCGCCGCCGGCACGAAGAACGCCCCGCTCTCCGCGTCGACCGCCGCGAACCGGCCGGGAAATTCCGGCCCGACCTCGTAGGATTGCGGGCCGATGCAGGGGCCGATCCCGGCATGGATCCGCGCCGGCCGGGCGCCGAGTGCCGCCATCGCCGCGACCGTCGCCTCGAGCACGCCGCCGAGCGCGCCGCGCCAGCCGCCATGCGCCGCACCGACGATTCCGGCCGCGACGTCGGCGAACAGCACCGGCGCGCAATCGGCGGCGAGCACGCCGAGCGCGATGCCGGGGCAGTCGGTCACCAGCCCGTCGGCGCGCGGCGCCGCCTCGCGACGCCACGGGCTCGTCACGGTGATCACCTGGTCGCTGTGGATCTGATAGCAGGTGACGAGCCGGTCGGCGGCGACGCCGATCCGCGCCGCCGCGATGGCGCGGTTGCGCTCGACCCTGGCCGGGTCGTCGCCGGAGCCGAAGCCGCAGTTGAGCGAGGCGAAGGCGCCGTCGCTGACCCCGCCTTCGCGGGTGAAGAAGGCGTGCCGGACGGCGCCGTCGTCGAGCGCATCGAGGGTGATCATGCCGCTCCCGTCATCCGCCATCCGCAAATCCGTCGGGCGCCGGCAGGTCCGGCGACGTCGCGGCCAACGCCTTGAACAAGGTGCCCATCTCGGCCGGATCGATCAAGCGCCGGAAGCCGCTTTCGAGCGCGCTGCGCTGCTGCGGATCGGCGCGGCGGACGAGCGCGGCGAGCCGCAACCCGCCGCCGAGCGCGGTGAGGAAGGCGCCTTGCGGGCGCGGCCCATAGGTCGCGGCGCCACCCGCGCGCAGCGCAGCGGCGAAGGCGGCGAAGTCGACATGCGCCGAGAGATCGGCGTCCCCCGCCGCGTCGAGCACGCCGGCCGGGCGGTGCCGGCCGATCGCGGCAAGCGTCGAACCGGGCGCGCCGCAAGCATAGCCGTAATCGACGAAGAGCGCGGCGCCCGGCGCGCGGCTCAGCCGGTCGGCAAGCTGGGCGGCGAGCGCCTGCGCCGCCGGCGCGAGCTCGGCGATCGTGCCGGCCGGCGCATCGCGCCGCTCCGCCGCGACGAGGAGGCTCAGCGCCGGGCTCTCGGGCCCGGCCGCAAAGCACAGCCCGCCGGCCGGGTCGGCCGCCACCAGCCGCTCGGCCCAATCGCGCCGGCCGCGCACCAGCTGGCGGATCGGCAGCGCGTCGAGAAACTCGTTGGCGACGAGCAGCAGCGGTCCCTCCGGCAGCCGCTCGAGGCTGTCGATCCAGACCGGGTCGGCGGCGGCGAGCCGGCGCTGTTGCTCGGCGCGCAGCGGCGCGCTCGCCTCGACGAGATGCAGCCGCAGCGCCTCGCGAAACCCCGTGACGCCCGACGCGGCGCGCAGGAAGTCGGCCATCAGCACGCCGCGACCGGGGCCGAGCTCGGCGACCACCACCGGGTCGGGGCGGCCCATGCGCTGCCACAGATCGGCGCACCACAGCCCGATCAGCTCGCCGAAGATCTGGCTGATCTCCGGTGCGGTGACGAAGTCGCCGTCGCCGCCGAGCGGCTGACGCCGCGCGTAATAGCCGGCCCGCGGGTCGTGCAGCGCCATCGCCATGAAGGCGGCGATGCTGATCGGGCCGTGCGCGCGGATGTGGCGGACGAGCCGGGCGGTCAGCGCCGGCTCGCTCACCGCTTTGCCGCAGCGCCGGGCGGGGTACGCCGCGCCCACCAGATGACCGCGAGCCCGGCGATCAGCACCGGGATCGACAGCAGCTGGCCCATCGTCGTGCCGAAGACGAGGAAGCCGAGCTGCGCGTCGGGCTGGCGGAACAGCTCGCCCGACATGCGCGCCACCGCATAGCCGATGAGGAAAATCCCGGTCGCGATCCCCGGCCGCCGCCGCGCGCCGCGCCGCTCGGCCCAGAACAGCAGCAGGAACAGCAGGATGCCTTCGCAGGCCGCCTCGTAGAGCTGGCTCGGATGGCGCGGGACGTTGCCGCCGTTGGGGAAAATGACCGCCCACGGAACGTCGCTCGGCCGGCCCCACAATTCGTCATTGATGAAATTCGCGATGCGCCCGAAGAACAGGCCGATCGGCACCGCCTCGATGACGATGTCGGAGAGCGCGAGCATCGGCAGGTTGCGGGCGCGGCAGAACAGCACGATCGCCAGCGTGACGCCGAGCGCGCCGCCGTGGAACGACATCCCGCCGTGCCACAGCTCGAACACCTGGAGCGGGTGGTCGAGATAGAAGGGCAGGTTGTAGAACAGGACAAATCCGGTGCGCCCGCCGAGCACCACGCCGAGCGTCGCCCAGACGAGGAAATCGTCGATGTCGCGCCGCTGTACCAGGTTCGGCGGCCGGTCCGCCAGCGCCAGGCAATAGCGCCAGCCGATGATCAGCCCGGCGATGTAGGCGAGCGCGTACCAGCGGATCGAGAACGGGCCGAGCGAGACGGCGACCGGGTCGAGGGCCGGGAACGGGATGGCGAACAGTGGCATCGGCGGCGCGGCACAGGGCCGCGGCTCTCACATCACCCTTCGTGCGGCGGCTGCGCCTCGGGGAGGCCCGGCGGCAGGTGATAGGCCGGCGGCCAGGCGTCGTAGAAATTGGGGATCACCGCTTCGGCGGGTACCGAGACGGGTTTGTACGTCGGTGCCGGCGGTGTGGTCGCGACGCCGATTGCCGCACCGACCGGCATGCCGATCTCGGCGCCGATCAAGGCGCCGTAGCCCGGATTGATGCCGAAGGTGGCGCCGAGCGCCGCCCCGGTCAGCCCGCCGAGCGCCGCGCCCGCGGCACCGCGTTCGACCGGATCGTCGACATCGGCCGCGACGCAGCCCGACAGCAAAGCTGCCAGCGCCGCCGCCATCACCCCTGTCGCCGCAAGCCGCATTGCTGAGAACTCCCCCTCGGCTCCGGTGCCTTGCCCCGCGAGCCTCTCCTGTCCCCAGCGGCGTGGTGGGCGCGACTGGGATTGAACCAGTGACCCCTACGATGTCAACGTAGTGCTCTCCCGCTGAGCTACGCGCCCGTTCGCCACGACCCGGCAAGGCCAGGATGTAACCGAAACGCCGCCGACGGGCAAGGGAGGCGCCCGGCCCGGCGCGAAGCCGCCGCAGCCGGCGGCCGCTGCGCACCAGTCGCCACGCACTGGCCGCCACGCACCGGTCGGGGGTCAGCCGAGCGCGGCGAGGGCGCGCTCGACGATCGCGAAATGCTCCGCCCAGCGCGGCGCTTGCCAGCGCGCCAGCCGGGCGAGCTGGGCCTCACGTTGTGGCGAATCCGCGGCATAGTCGAGCACCGCCGCGCGCCACGCGCCGACACCGGTTGCGGCGAGATGGTCGGGAACGCCGCCGCCGCTCTCGCGCAGCGCCGGCAGGTCGCTGCAGATCGCCGGAACCCCCGCCGCCAGCGCCTCGACCAGCGGCAGGCCGAAGCCTTCGGCGAGCGAGGGCAGCAGCAGCGCCCGCGCGCCGCGCAGCAGAGCGGCGACCGCCCGGTCGGGCAGGTCGGGATGCTCGGCGACCGTCGCGGGAAGCTCGCGCAGGTCGGCCGCGAGCGCCGCGTCGCCATAGCCGCGCCGCCCGATCAGCGCGAGCCGCGGCGTGCGCTCGCCAAAGGCGGCGGTAAGGCTGCGCCAGACCGCGATCAGCAGCGCCTGGTTCTTGCGCGTCTCGATCGTGCCGATGCAGACGAAATCCGCGTCGCCGCCGGCTGCGGCGGCCGTCACCGCCGGCAGCGCGCCGGCAAGCGGCGCGACGACGATCGGCGGCGGCTGCGGATGCCCGGCGAAGCGGCCGGCGAGCGCGCGGGCGGTCGCCTGCGAATTGACGATCGCGGCATCGGCAAGCGAGGCGGCGGCGGCGATGCGGCGGGCGTGGCGGCTCGTCTGCAGCGGTCGCGTCAACTGCGGGCAATCGAGCGGGATCAGGTCGTGGATCAGGCAGACGAACCGCGCGCCCGCCGCTTGCTTGAGCGCCGCGATCGGGCGCGGCCGGTCGAGGTGCTGGTGCGAGACCAGGAGATAGATCCCGGCGTCGCGCCGGCCGGCCAGCGTCTCGCGCAGCGCGCCGCCGCCGAGGAGCGCAGCGTGCCGCAGCCGCCGCGCGAGAGCGGCGAGGCGCCGCGCACCCTCGGCCGTCGAGCCGTCGCACCAGGCTTGCCCGAGCGCGTCGACAAAGCGCGCGACCTCGGCGCTCGGCAGCAGCCCGATGCCGCCGAGCGGGTGGCGCGCGGCAAAGCAGCAGGGCCGGTCGCCGGCGAGCAGATGCCGGGCATAGGCGAGCTCGACCCGGTCGATGCCGGTCGGCGCGGCGCTGGCGGCGCGCGACAGGAGACGCGAGAGGTCGAGCGCGATCACGCCGCGCGCGCTCCTACTGCGTCGCGTTCTTGATCACCGCGCCGGTCACCGCCGGGCCGGTCAATCCATTGATGATGTTCATGAATTTCTGTAGTTCGATGGCCCCGGCATTGGCGATGTAGAGGACGTCCTTGTCCCTGACGGCGAATTGCTGCGCGGCGAGGTAGCTGCGCGGATTGCCGAGGTCGAGCCGGTAGATGACGCCGATGCGGCCGTCGGCCGCCGGCGCGGCGTGAGCGACGCCGAGCGCCTCGACCACCGCCGGCGACTCCCAGCGGAACAGGAACACGCCGGCCGGATCGGAGCGGAAATCCTGCAATCCGCCGGCGCGGCCGAGCGCCTCGATCAGGCTGAGCCGGGCCGCCGGGAACGGGATCTCGCTGTTCTGCCCGGCGGCGCCGAGCACGGTGAAGCTCTGCGGGCTGCGCACCACGGTGAGCACGTCGCCGGGCTCGGCATAGATGTTCTCCGCCGGGTCGGCGACCAGCCGCTCCATCGGGATCGTCGCCGTGACCGCGCCGCGCGACAGGCGGATCGAGGTCTCGTAGACCGGCGTTTTCGCGCCGCCCGCGCTGGCGATCAGGTCGAGCAGCCGGTCGCCCTTCAGCGACAGCGGCACGACCGCGCCCTTGATGACCTCACCGGTGACGGTCGCGGTGTCGTTGACGCTGTGCTCGACCGAGACGATCGCCTGCGGCTCGATCGCCTTGCCGGCGAGGCGCCGCTCGATCGCGCGCTGGACCTCGAGCGGCAGCCGCCCGGCGCACGCGATGCGGCCGGCAAACGGCACGCTGATCGCGCCGTCGCGGCCGACCACCTGTTCCGGCAGCACGACGCTATGCGAGCCCGGCCCGGGCTGGTCGCCCGGCGCCGACGAGAAAAGACCTCCCGCGGCGGCTTCCCAGATCGAGACGACGACGCCGTCGCCGACCCCGATCGTCGGCTCGCCCGGCACGCCATGTGCCGGAAAGCGGTGCACCAGGCTTGGCGCCGGCGCGGCGCGTTCGACCGCAACGACGCGCTCGTCGATGTCGATCAGCGGCGGCTGCGGGCCGTCCTCATGGCGCTCCGCGGCGACGATCTGGCTGGCGCTCGGCCCGGCGGCCGGCAGGGTGCCGCAGCCGCCGACGGCAAGCCCGGCCGCCGCGACAAGGCAGCCGAGCGTTCGCGGGGGGAGGCGCGAACCCGGGAACATCCCGCATAAGTTACATCGCGATTGTCGTCAAACAACCTTGAATTTTAGCGGTTGTCTTCGGATAGTCTTCAGACGACCTGCAATTCGGTGGCGATCATGCGCGCGGCATAGACGCCCATCCAGCCGGTCGGGTCGAGCCAGCCCTTTTCGTTGCGCGGCGGCTGGATCGCCCTGATATGCGCATCGGTGATCTCGCTCAGCGCGCCGATCGCCCGCGGCGGGTCGCTTTCGGTCGACCAGAAGAAGCGCGCGCTGCCGGCGACCTCGTGCTTGGCGACCAGGCAGTTCGGCACGCCGCGCGCCGGATGATAGAGGCCGACCGCCGAATAGCCGTGCTGGTGGCTCACCACCATCACCCCCTCGGTGCCCGGGAAGGCGTAGCGCATCGCCGAGAACCAGCGGCACAGAGCGGCCAGCTCGCCCTCGGTGAACTCGTAGCCCCCGGGGCTCCGCGACGAGGCCGCCGCCCCGGTTGCGGGGCGCCTCCGACCCGGGAAGCGCACGATGTTCGTGTTCTCGATCGCGTTGTCCACTATGCCCCCAATGATCGAGCCGGTCGGCAAGTCCCCCTCGCACTCCCACCGCGCGACCTCGCGGCCGAGCGGCTGCCGGCAAGAACCAAAAGGCGAATTGTTTCCGACTACTTTTCGCCCTTCGGCCGGATACATGCCGGCGCGGCATCCGGGTTTGAAGAATACCAGCGGGGGGCGATTCCAAGTCAATTGAGCCAGGGCTCCCGGCAAGTTTTTCCGAGAAGCAGTGGCTTTTCTGTCACAGTTGCAAAAACGCGACAGCCTGCGAAACTTTCGGTTTCATCCGCGGCGCGGTCCCGCGGCGCGGCCCGGCCGCCGCAGGAGCGGCGATGCCGGCAGGCCTAGCGGTCGTCTGCCGCGAGCGCGATCACCGGCTCGACCTTGACCGGCACCAGCCCGGCCTTCTTCATCGCCAGCTCTTCGGCGGCGCGCGGCGACATGTCGATGAGCAGCGAGGGGCTCACCGGGCCGCGGTCGGTGATGCGGCAGATGACCGAGCGGCCGTTGTGCAGGTTGGTGACGCGGACCAGCGAATTTAGCGGCAGCGTGCGGTGCGCCGCGGTCGGATGCACCGTGTCGAGCCGCTCGCCGCTGGTGGTGCGCCGCCCGACATAGCGGCCGCCATACCAGGCCGCCGTGCCGGTCTCGGCGCGGCCGGCGCTCCGCACCGCCGGCGCCGCGTCGTCCGCCGCGGCGAGGTGCCGGCGTCGCGCGCGGGCGTCCGCCCGCGCATCGGCCGCACCGCGTTCGGCGATGCGATGGGCGGCCGTCCGCTGTGCCGCCGTCCGCTGTGCCGCGGGGGGCGCGACCGCGAGCGGCCGCTCGGGCGCCGCGGTGTCGGCATCGGGGGCCGGGGCCGCCGCGGCGAGCTCGGCCGGTGCGGCAACCGGCGGCGCGACGATCGCGGCGTTGCCGGCGAGCGCGGCGACCTGCTGGGTCACCGCGGCGATCTGGATCACCGCGGCGCCGGTGTCCGGCGAGCCGGCGGTTTCGCGCTGTGCGGCGGCGGGGTTGTCGCCGCGCACGACTTGCGCCGGCAGCCGGTCGATGATGGCGCCGCCGAAGAAGGCCAGCGCAGCGGTCGAGATTCCGAAAGCCACCCGCAACGTCATCCGCACCCGGCCCCGCATTGTTGTCACTAGGCCACGCCGCACAGAGCGGCAGCGTGCGCCGTGTTTGGTTTCGAACGGTCAAGACGGTTTCGATGGGCGTCGTCCCGGATCATTGGAGGACCGTCCGGGTCGGACAGGGGGATAAGCTGCCGCAGACTAGGGGCTTGCCCGGCAGACTGTCAACCGGAAAGCGAATGCAAATGCGCCAACCCGCGCAAGTCGGCCCCAGGCATTGATCCGACGGCTTTATCCGTTAAATATCGACCTGTTGTGATTTGACGTGGTGTAGTCTTATTTGAGTATTTCATAAAACGGCAACGTTCGAGTGAACAGATCAAGATATACATGAATTGAAGGCGCGCGTTTTGTTCGTTAAAACGGCTGCCGCGGCGCCGCTTCGGGCGGCATGAGCGGCGGGAGCCACGCGACGCAACCCGCCTCGGCCAGGGCCGGCCGGCGCGCGCGGACCACTGCCGGGACCGGACCCGCGATTGACTTTTGCGGCTCATCTGTTATCAAGACGCCATGACCATTGCGCGTGACGAGCTGCGACTTACCGCCTCGGCGTCCTGATCCGGCGCCGTTTTTCGCTCGTCCTCGCCCCGCGGTCGGGGCTTTTGCGCAAGTGGTGACCATCATGATTTCGGTTTGTCGAACGCTGCAGGGCCATCGCGCGCCGCATCGCGCGCGGCGACTTAGCGCCGGTCGGCGGGACCGTGCCCGCCGGCCGTAGCGCAGCCCTTCCTCGTTCACTCGGCCGCCGCCCGAGCGGCGCGGCCCGCTCCCGGGAGTTTTCGATGTCGTCGATGCCGATCCACAAATACCGCTCCTTCGCGCCGGTCGACCTGCCCCATCGAACATGGCCCTCGAAGGTCATCGACAAGGCGCCGGTCTGGTGCAGCGTCGACCTGCGCGACGGCAACCAGGCGCTGATCGAGCCGATGGGCCCCGAGAAGAAGCGCCGCCTGTTCGACATGCTGGTGAAGCTCGGCTTCAAGGAGATCGAGGTCGGCTTCCCGGCAGCCTCGGAGACCGATTACAGCTTTGTCCGCGAGATCATCGAAGAGGGGCTGATCCCCGACGACGTGACGATCCAGGTGCTGACCCAGTCGCGCGGCGAGCTGATCGACAAGACCTTCGAGGCGATCAGCGGCGCGCGGCGCGCCATCGTCCATCTCTACAACTCGACCTCGGAGCTGCAGCGCCGCGTCGTCTTCGGGCTCGATCGCGCCGGCATCACCGACATCGCCGTCACCGGGGCCAAGCAGATCGGCGAGCTCGCCGAGAAGCTGCGCGGCACCGAGATCGTCTACCAGTATTCGCCCGAAAGCTTCACCGGCACCGAGCTCGATTACGCGGTCGAGATCACCGAGGCGGTGATGGATGTCTGGCGGCCGACTCCGCAGCGCAAGATGATCATCAACCTGCCCGGGACGGTGGAGATGGCCACCGCCAACATCTATGCCGACCAGATCGAGTGGTTCATCCGCCACGTGCGCGACCGCGACAGCCTGGTGATGAGCCTGCACCCGCACAACGACCGCGGCGCCGCGGTGGCGGCGACCGAGCTGGCGCTGATGGCCGGGGCGGAGCGGGTCGAGGGCACGCTGTTCGGCAACGGCGAGCGCACCGGCAATGTCGACGTCATCACGCTGGCGCTCAACCTGTTCAGCCAGGGTGTCGATCCCGGGCTCGAGATCCGCGACATCGACGAGCTGGTGCGCACCGCCGAATACTGCACCCAGCTGCCGGTGCATCCGCGCCATCCCTATGCCGGCGAGCTCGTCTACACCGCATTCTCGGGGTCGCACCAGGACGCGATCAAGAAGGGGTTCGACGCGCTCAAGAAGCGCAACGACGACCTCTGGGAGGTGCCCTATCTGCCGATCGATCCGAAGGATCTCGGCCGCAGCTACGAGGCGGTGATCCGCGTCAACTCGCAATCGGGCAAGGGCGGCGTCGCCTATCTCCTCAAGGAGGATCACGGGCTCGACCTGCCGCGGGCGCTGCAGATCGAGTTTTCCAAGGTGGTGCAGGAGGTGACCGACCGCACCGGCAAGGAGATGACCAGCCGCGACATCTGGCGCCTGTTCGAGGAGACCTATCTCGACGGCGGCATCCGGCTCGGCGACTACGCGCTGTTGCCGGAACCGCGCGCCGGCGAGCGGCGCATCGCCGCGACGATCGCGTTCGACGGCGGCGAGCGGCGGATCGAGGGCGTCGGCAACGGGCCGATCGCCGCGTTTGTCGAGGCGCTGCGTCGCGAGTGCGGCATCGACTTCACCTTCCTCGACTACCACGAGAACGCGGTCGGCGCCGGCCCCGACGCGCAGGCTGCGGCCTATGTCAAGGTGCGGGGCGAGG
>DATJOB010000435.1:0-23703 GCA_035507475.1 Allostellaceae bacterium
TATCTCACGGTGATCGCGCAGAATTACGGCGGCGGGCCGGTCGGGGCCGAGACCTTGGCCGCGGCGCTGGGCGAGCAGCGCGACGTGATCGAGGAGGTGATCGAGCCCTATCTGGTGCAGGAGGGGTTCGTCCAGCGCACGCCGCGCGGCCGGGTGCTGACCGACACCGCCTACCGGCATCTCGACCTGCCGGCGCCGGTGCGCGACGCCGGTCAGCTCGAACTGCTGGCGCGGCTCGCGCCGGCGGCGGCGGACGAACTGCCGTGATGCACGGTGCGACCTCGGCTGTTGCCAGCCACAGCCTGCCCGTGCGCGTCTATTACGAGGACACCGATGCCGCCGGCATGGTCTACCACGCCAACTACCTCAAATTTGCCGAACGCGGGCGCAGCGAGATGCTGCGCAGCCTGGGCTTCGCGCACAGCCGGCTGCGCGCCGAGAACGGCGTCGGCTTCGCGGTCCGCCGCTGCGCGATCGATTACCGCGCGCCGGCCCGGCTCGAAGACGCGCTGACCGTCGATACCGCGCTCGAAGGGGTCGGCGCCGCGACGCTGACGATGCGCCAGGAGATCAGCCGCGACGGCGAGCTCCTCGTCGCGATCGACATGCTGGTCGCCTGCATCGGCCGCGACGGCCGGCCGCGCCGCCTGCCGCCCGCGCTGCGCGCGGCGCTGGCCGACCGGCCGCGCGCGCCTTAGTTGCGCCGCATCTCGATGTTTCTTGCCCGAATGACGCCATAAAAGATCGCCAAGTATGCAGCCCCTCGAAACCGCACAACTTCCCGGAACCGTGTCGCATAGCCTCTCGATCATCGATCTGGTCGGGCAGTCCGACATCATCGTCAAGCTCGTCCTGATCATCCTGCTGCTCGCCTCGTTCTGGTCGTGGGCAGTGATCTTCGACAAGGTCATCCGCCTGCGCCGGCTGCGCCAGTCGGCGGCGACGTTCGAGGAGAGCTTCTGGTCGGGCGGCTCGCTCGACGACCTCTTCGACCGCGTCGGCCAGCGGCCGGTCGACCCGATGAGCGCGGTGTTCGCGGCGGCGATGCGGGAGTGGCGGCGCAGCGCCGCCAAGGGGCTGCTCGGTACGCCCAACATGCGCGCCAGCCTGCAGCAGCGCATCGAGCGGGTGATGAACGTCACCGTCGGCCGCGAGATGGATCGCGCCGAGCGGTTCATGGCCTATCTCGCCACGGTCGGCTCGACCGCGCCGTTCGTCGGCCTGTTCGGCACGGTCTGGGGCATCATGGACAGCTTCCAGTCGATCGCCGCGGCGAAGAACACGAGCCTCGCGGTGGTCGCGCCGGGCATCGCCGAGTCGCTGTTCGCCACGGCGCTCGGCCTCGTCGCGGCAATCCCGGCGGTGGTCGCCTACAACAAGCTGTCGACCGATTTCTCGCGCTATGCCGGGCGGCTCGAAGCCTTCGCCTCGGAATTCAGCGCGATCCTGTCGCGCCAGCTCGACGAGAGGCCCTGAGCGATGGCGCTCGCCTCGAGCAACGGCGGTGGCCGGCGCCTGAACGGGGCGCGCTACCGCCCGATGGCCGACATCAACGTGACGCCGCTCGTCGACGTGATGCTGGTGCTCCTGGTGGTGTTCATGGTCACCGCGCCGCTGCTGACCGTCGGCGTGCCGGTCGACCTGCCGCAGACCCAGGCGCCGCCGATCAACGAGCCGAAGGAGCCGACGGTCATCACCGTCAACAAGGACGGCGCGATCTTCATCCAGGAGACCGAGATCCCGATCGACGGGCTGGTCGCCAAGCTGCAGGCGATCACCGGCAGCAATCCCGATGCGGTGCTCTACGTGCGCGGCGACAAGGACATCAATTACGGCAAGGTGCTCGAGGTCATGAGCCTCATCAGCACCGCCGGCTTCCACAAGGTTTCGCTGGTCGCGGAGGCCCCGAAGGGAGCGGGGCAGGCTTCGCCGCCGGCCCGCCCCGGCAGGCGCTGACGCGCCGGCCGCGCGAGCCGGTTGATGACGGGTTGATCGCATGAGCGTAATGGTGCTCGAGCGCGGCGTCCCGGCCGAGCCGGAGAGCCGCGATGTGATGCCGGGCGGCATCGCCGCCTCGGCGGTCATGCACGTCGCGATCCTCGCGCTGATCGTGCTCGGCCTGCCGACGCTGTTCCGGCCGGCGATCCCCGAGGACCAGCCGATCGCGGTCGAGCTGGTGACGATCGCCCCCGAGACGCACGCCACCCATCCCAACCCGAACATGCCCAAGCCGAACGCCAAGCCGGAAATCCCGATCGAGGCGGCGCCGGCGCCGAAGCCCGAGCCGAAGCCGGTGCCGCCGCCGCCCTCGCCGGTGGCGCCGCCTTCGGCCGCGCCGCCGCCGCCGCAGACCGCAGCGCCACCGGCACCGGCCGAGCCCGACCTGACGCCGCCGCCCCCGCCGCCGCCTCCGCCGAAGCCGGTCGAGGCGCCGGCGCCGCCGCCTCCGCCGCCCAAGCCGGCGCCGCCCAAGCCCAAGGCCGAGCCGAAGCCGCAGCAGGTGGCGCAGGCCGAAGCCAAGCCCGACAAGGCGAATGCGGCGGCCTTCGACTCGCTGCTCAAGAACCTGACGAAGACGCCGGCACTGCCGCAGCCCGACGCGAAACCGCAGCGCGTCCAGACGGCGAGCGCGGCACCGCCCTCGTCGCAGCCGCACGCGCCGCTCGGCAGCCAGTTGACCGCCAGCGAGATGGACCTGGTGCGCGAGCAGATCTCGCGCTGCTGGAACATCAACGCCGGCGCCCGCGACGCCAAGGACCTGGTGGTCGAGATTCGCGCCGAGGTCAACCAGGACGGCACGGTCACCCGCGCCGACATCGTCGACCAGGGGCGCATGAGCGACCCGCTCTGGCGCGCCGCGGCGGAAAGCGCGCGCCGCGCCTTTTTCAATCCGCAGTGCACGCCGTTGAAGCTGCCGCCGGACAAATACGCGACGTGGAAGGACCTCGTCGTCGACTTCAGCCCAAAGGACATCCAATGACGCTGTTTTACGAGGCGCGGCGCACGGCGCGCTGCGCGGCGGCGACGCTCGCGCTGGTCTTCGCCGCGGTGTTGTCGGCCGCGGCTCCGGCTCGCGCAGAGCTCCATATCGATATCACGCACGGCGTCTCGCAGCCGCTGCCGATCGCCATTCCGCCTTTCCCGGGCGAGGGCGACAACGGCCAGCTCGGCCGCGACATCACCAGCGTGGTGTCGAACGACCTGCTGAGTTCGGCGCTGTTCCAGCCGCTCGACCCGAAGAGCTTTATCCAGAACGTCGCGACCGGCGGCCCGCCGCGCTTCGGCGACTGGCGCCAGATCAACGCCCAGGCGCTGGTCACCGGCCTGGTGCAGACCCAGCCGGACGGCAAGGCGCGGGTCGAGTTCCGCCTGTGGGACGTGTTCGCCGAGCAGCAGCTCGCCGGCTTTGCCTACACCACGACTAAGCAGAACTGGCGGCGCATCGCGCACATCATCGCCGACGAGATCTATAAGCGCATCACCGGCGAGGACGGCTATTTCGACACCCGCGTCGTCTATATCGCCGAGTCCGGCCCGGCGCAGAACCGGATCAAGCGCCTGGCGATCATGGACCAGGACAGCGCGAACAATCAGTACCTGACCGACGGGCGTGCGCTGGTCCTGACCCCGCGCTTCTCGCCCTCGGTGCAGGAGATCACCTACCTGTCCTATGCCGCCGGCGTGCCGCGGGTCTACCTCTTCAACATCGATACCGGGCAGCAGGAGGCGATCGGCGATTTCCCGGGCATGAGCTTCGCGCCGCGCTTCTCGCCGGACGGCAACCGGGTGATCCTCAGCCGCAGCGAGGGCGGCGCCAGCAACATCTACACGCTCGACCTGCGCACCCATCACCTGACCCGGGTGTCGGACGGGTCGGCGATCGACACCTCGCCGTGCTATTCGCCCGACGGCACCAAGATCGCCTTCAATTCCGACCGCGGCGGCTCGCAGCAGCTCTATGTGATGAACGCCGACGGCAGCGGCGTGCAGCGCATCAGCTTCGGCTCCGGCAAGTACGCGACGCCGGTCTGGTCGCCGCGCGGCGACCTCATCGCCTTCACCAAGATCGGCGGCGACGCCGGCCAGTTCTCGATCGGCGTGATGCATCCCGACGGCTCGGGCGAGCGCATCCTGACCTCGGACTTTCTCGTCGAGGGCCCGACCTGGGCGCCGAACGGCCGGGTGCTGATGTATTTCCGCCAGACCCCGACCAGCCGGACCGGCGGCGGCGGCTCGTCGCGCCTGTTCTCGATCGACCTCACCGGGTCAAATCAGCGCGAGGTCGCGACCGCGGGCGACGCCTCCGATCCCGCCTGGTCGCCCTTGCTTCGCTAGAATGTGACGGTATAGTCCGCGCGTTTTACGCCCGGGGGCGTGGTCCCATCGCGATCTATAGGGCGCCGTGCGAGGTTCAACCTCCTTGTTACTCGCGACATCACTAAAGCTTGGCTAGGGGAGTCTTTCCATGATTATAAGAATCGTCGGCATCGCCGCGGCTGTACTCTTTCTTGCGGCGTGCAGCAGCACCCCGCCCGCGCCCGCCGGGGGCGGGCCGATCTCGTCCGGCGTCGGCGGCGCCGCCTATGCGCCGGGCTCGCAGCAGGATCTCGCGGCGACGGCGGGCGACCGCGTGTTCTTCGCCTATGACCAATCGGACATCTCGCCGGAAGGCCAGCAGATCCTGCAGCGCCAGGCCGAGTGGCTGAAGCGCTATCCGCAGGTGTCGGTGACCATCGAGGGCCACTGCGACGAGCGCGGTACCCGCGAATACAACCTGGCGCTCGGCGAGCGGCGCGCCAGCGCGGTCAAGAGGGTGCTCGTCGCGCTCGGCATCCCGGCCGCGCGCATCCAAACGATCAGCTACGGCAAGGAACGGCCGATCGTCGTCGGCTCGGACGAGGCGGGCTATGCGCAGAACCGCGTCGGGATCACCACGATCAATGGCGGCTGAGCCGGCGAGGGGCGCGCCGCCGTGCCGCGCGGCGCCCTCGTTTTGCCCCAAACCCCGCCTATATCCGCGCCCGACGGTGCGGCAGGCGCGCAAAGTCGATCTTGGGGTCGATGGCGCGCCCGGCGCGCGTCGCGGCTGACGCGGGGGTCGGGTCGTCCGCGGGTGGTGCGAGGCCTCGCCTGATGCTCCGGTTGCTGATCGTACCTTGTGTTGTCGCGCTGGCGGCGCTCGGCGCCGCGCCGTGCGCGCGCGGCCAGTCGTTCGACCGCACCACGCAGGACCGTCTCGACCGGATCGAGCGCGACCTCAACATGCTCGAGCGCCAAGTCTATCGCGGCCCGCCGACCGCGCTCGGCCCACCCGCCGCCGGCGGCGGCGGGACCAGCGCCGCGGATATCGAGATCCGCATGGAGCGGCTCGAAGCGCAGATGCGCGACCTCACCGGCCGGGTCGAGGAGATCGCCAATGGTCTCGACCAGCTGAAGCAGCGGGTCGAGCAGATCAATTCGGATTACGACGTGCGGTTCAACGAGCTCGCCGGGACTGCCGGCGCTGCTGCCGGGGGCGCGGCCGGACCCGCCGCGCCGCCCGCTCGGCCGGGGCCGCCGCCCGCAGGGCTGGCGGGCCGGGTCGCCGCCGGTGTCGGCCCGCTGCCGGGCTCCGGCGCACTGATGCCGCCCGGCGCGGCGGTGCCGCCACCGCCGGCGAGCGGCGGCCTCAACCCGATCTTCAACACGCTGACGCCGCCCGGCGCGGGACCCGCATCGTCGCCGTCGCTTTCGCCGCCGCCCGCCGAGCCGGCGAACAGCGAAGCGACGCTGCCGCGCGGCTCGATCAACGAACAGTTCAACCACGCCTTCGGCCTCGTCAAGCAGGCCGACTATCCGGGCGCCGAGGCGGCGCTGAAGGCGTTTATCGAGGCGCATCCCAGCGAGCCGCTCGCCGGCAACGCGCAATACTGGCTCGGCCAGACCTATTTCGCGCGCAACCGCTATGCCGACGCCGCCAGCGCCTTCGCCGAAGGCTACAAGCGTTTCCCGAAGGGGTCGAAGGCGGCCGAGGACCTGCTCTATCTCGGCATCTCGCTCGCCAAGACGGATCAGAAAAAGAACGCCTGCCTGGCGCTGGCGCAGATCGACCAGGCCTTCCCCAGCGGCGCCGCCGCGGTCAAGGAGCGCGCGAGCGCCGAGAAGAAGCGCCTTGGCTGCGGCTGAGCCGCCGCTCACCGAGGGCGAATTCGCCGCGCTGGTCGACGCGATCGGCGGTTTCGAGCCGCAGCCTTTGGTCGCCGTTGCGGTCTCCGGCGGCCCGGACAGCATGGCGCTGGCGATCCTCGCCGATCGCTGGGCGCGCTCGCGCGGCGGCGCAGCCCGGGCGCTGATCGTCGACCACCGCCTGCGCCCGGACAGCGCCGCCGAGGCGCAGACCGTCGCTGGCTGGCTCGCCGCGCGCGGCATCGCGCACGCGGTCCTCGCCTGGGACGGCGACAAGCCGGCGAGCGGCATCCAGGAGGCGGCGCGCGCGGCGCGCTACCGGCTGCTCGCGACGTGGTGCGCGGCGCGCGGCTGCCTCCATCTGCTGACCGCGCATCACCGCGAGGACCAGGCCGAGACCTATCTGATCCGGCGCCGCGCGCGCAGCGGGCCCGACGGGCTCGCCGGCATGTCGGCGGTGCGCGAACTGGCGCAGCTGCGCCTGGTGCGGCCGCTGCTCGGCGTGCCGCGCGCGCGGCTCGCGGCGCTGCTCGCCGCCGAACGGCAGCCCTCGGTCGCCGACCCGAGCAATCGCGATCCGGCCTACGAGCGCGTGCGGTTGCGCGGCACGGCGGCCGCGGCGGTGAGACAGATCGGCGCCGAGCTGCGCGAGCACGCGGCGCAGCGCCTGGCGCGCGAGCGGCAGCTCGCGGCGCTGCTGGCGGCGGCCGCGGCGGTGCATCCCGCCGGTCTCGCAGTGCTCGATCCGGCGCCGCTGGTCGCCGCGGGCGAGCTCGGCGAGCGCGCGCTCGGCCGGGTCGCGGCGCTGATCGGCGGCGCCGCCTATCCGCTGCGCCGCGCCCGGCTCGCCCGGCTGCGCGTCGCGCTGGGCGAGATCCCGCCGCGCGCCCGCACGCTCGGCGGTTGTCGTTTCGTGCCGTGGCGCGGCCGGGTCCTGGTGCTGCGCGAGGCGAAGCGCGCGGCGCCGCCGCTGACCCTCGCTCCGGGCATGTCAGGCCTCTGGGATCGGCGGTTCGCGCTGCGCCTGCCGGCCGATGCGCCGGGCGCGATCGAGATCGGTCCGCTCGGCAGCGCCGGGGCAGCCGCAATGCGGCCTGCGATGCCGCCCCTGATGTTGGGCGACAACCCGCTGCCGCGGCTCGTTTATCCGGCGTTGCCGGCGCTGCGCGACGCGGCAGGTCTCGCCGCGGTGCCGCATCTCGGTTATCGTCGGGCCGGGACGCGCCTGCCCGAGACGACGCTGCGACCTGCGGTTTCTCTGTTCGAGGCAGGGTTTACGGTTGTTTAATGGCGCACGCATCTTATCTTCAATTGGCGGCAGAATCCGTACCGCCCCCGCCGGTCCCGGGCGCTGCGCTGAGGTAGGAAAGGCCAAGGCGTGAACAACTTCGGCAAGAATCTCGCCCTCTGGATCGTGATCGGGCTGCTGCTTGTCGCGCTGTTCAATCTGTTCCAGACCTCGTCGAACCGCGGACCACAATCGACGCTGGCGTTTTCCGATTTCGTGACCGATGTCGGTCGCGGCCAGGTCACCGACGTGACGATCCAGGGCAACAACATCACCGGCCACTTTACCGATGGCCGCGCCTTTACGACCTATTCGCCGAATGATCCCGGTCTCGTCAACAAGCTGATGGACAAGGGTGTGCGGATCACCGCCGCGCCGCTCGACGAGAACGTGCCGTCGCTGTTCGGCATCCTCGTATCGTGGTTCCCGATGCTGCTGCTGATCGGCGTGTGGATCTTCTTCATGCGCCAGATGCAGGGCGGCGGCGGCCGCGCGATGGGCTTTGGCAAGAGCCGCGCGCGGTTGCTGACCGAGAAGGTCGGGCGCATCACCTTCGAGGACGTCGCCGGCATCGACGAAGCGAAGCAGGAGCTCGAGGAGATCGTCGAGTACCTCAAGGACCCGCAGAAGTTCCAGCGCCTCGGCGGCAAGATTCCGAAGGGCGTGCTGCTCGTCGGCCCGCCCGGCACCGGCAAGACGCTGCTCGCCCGCGCCATCGCCGGCGAGGCCAACGTGCCGTTCTTCACGATCTCGGGCTCCGATTTCGTCGAGATGTTCGTCGGCGTCGGTGCCAGCCGGGTGCGCGATATGTTCGAGCAGGGCAAGAAGAACGCGCCCTGCATCATCTTCATCGACGAGATCGACGCGGTCGGCCGGCATCGCGGTGCCGGGCTCGGCGGCGGCAACGACGAGCGCGAGCAGACCCTCAACCAGCTGCTCGTCGAGATGGACGGGTTCGAGGCCAACGAGGGCGTCATCCTGATCGCCGCGACCAACCGGCCCGACGTGCTCGACCCGGCGCTGCTGCGGCCGGGCCGCTTCGACCGCCAGGTCGTCGTGCCCAACCCCGACGTCGTCGGCCGCGAGAAGATCCTCAAGGTCCACATGCGCAAGGTGCCGCTCGCCTCGGATGTCGATCCCAAGATCATCGCCCGCGGCACGCCGGGCTTCTCCGGCGCCGACCTCGCCAACCTCGTCAACGAGGCGGCGCTGATGGCCGCGCGCCGCGGCAAGCGCTCGGTCGGCATGCTCGAATTCGAGCAGGCCAAGGACAAGGTCATGATGGGCGCCGAGCGGCGCTCGATGGTGATGACCGAGGACGAGAAGAAGCTGACCGCGTACCACGAGGCCGGCCACGCGCTGTGCATGCTCTACGCCGAGGGGCACGAGCCGCTGCACAAGGTGACGATCATCCCGCGCGGGCGGGCGCTCGGCGTCACCATGTTCCTGCCCGAGCGCGACAAGTACTCGCAGTCGAAGATCGAGATCAAGGCGATGCTGGCTAGCCTCTTCGGCGGCCGCGTCTCCGAGGAGCTGATCTTCGGCCCCGACAAGGTGACGACCGGCGCCGCCGACGACATCAAGCGCGCGACCGGCCTTGCACGCCGGATGGTCACCGAGTTCGGCTTCTCCGAAAAGCTCGGGCCGCTGCGCTACAGCGAGAACGAGGAGGAGGTGTTTCTCGGCCATTCGGTGACGCAGCGCAAGAACGTGTCGGACGCGACGGCCAAGGTCATCGACGACGAGATCCGTCGGGTCGTCGAGGAGGGCGAGCACACCGCCCGCGCGATCCTCACCTCGCATCTCGACGAGCTGCACGCCCTCGCGCACGGCCTCCTGGAATACGAGACGCTGTCGTCCGACGAGATCCGCCGCGTCATCAAGGGCGAGCGGATCGTCCGCGACACGGCCACCGGCCCCGGCCCCTCGACCGACGAGCCGCGCCCCGGCCCCGGCCGGCGCAGCTCGGTGCCGCCATCCGGCCGGCCGAGCGGGATCGGCCCGGAACCCGAGCCGCAACCCGGCGGCTGAGTGACGATCGTTATGGCCGGGGCCTCGTTCGGCCATCCACGTCCTTGGGCCGGGCTTGACCCGGCCCCATGTTCCGTGGGCCGGGCTTGACCGGCCGTCTCTGACCCCGAGCCAGGCCCGGGGATGACGCGTTAGGCAGGGGGAACATGACGCGCAGGCTGTTCGGGACCGACGGGGTGCGCGGCACCGCGAACGTCGAGCCGATGACGCCGGAGACCGCGCTCAAGGTCGCGATGGCGGTCGGCGAGTGCTTTCATAACGGCACCCACAAGCACCTCGTGGTGATCGGCAAGGACACCCGGCTCTCCGGCTACATGCTGGAGCCCGCGCTGACCGCCGGGTTCATCACCATGGGGATGGACGTCGTGCTGGTCGGGCCGCTGCCGACCCCGGCGATCGCGATGCTGACGCGCAGCCTCAGAGCCGATATCGGCGTCGTCCTGTCGGCGTCGCACAATCCTTATGCCGACAACGGCATCAAGCTGTTCGGCCGCGACGGCTACAAGCTGTCGGACGAGCTCGAACTGCAGGTCGAGGACTGTCTCGCCAAGGGTCCCTCGCGCCGTGCCGCGCCCGCCGAACTCGGCCGCGCCAAGCGGCTCGACGATGCCGGCGGCCGTTATATCGAGTTCGTCAAGCAGAGCTTCCCGAAGGGGCTGCGGCTCGACGGGCTGCGCGTCGTCGTCGATTGCGCGCATGGCGCGGCCTACAAGGTGGCGCCGACCGTGTTCTGGGAGCTGGGCGCCGAAGTGTTCTCGATCGGCGTGTCGCCCGACGGCACCAACATCAACCGCGACTGCGGCGCGCTGGCGCCCGAGGCGATGCGCCAGGAGGTGCTGGCGCGGCGCGCCGATATCGGCATCGCGCTCGACGGCGACGCCGACCGCCTGATCGTCGCCGACGAGCGCGGCATCATCCTCGACGGCGACCAGGTGATGGCGCTGATCGCCACGGCGATGGCGCGCAGCGACCGGCTGGCGGGCGAGGCGCTCGTCGCGACGGTGATGTCGAATTTGGGGCTGGAGCACTTCCTCCGCGGCGAAGGGATCGGGCTTCACCGCACCGCGGTCGGCGACCGCTATGTCGTCGAGAAGATGCGCGCGACCGGGTGCAATGTCGGCGGCGAGCAGTCCGGGCACATCATCCTGTCCGACTATGCGACGACCGGCGACGGGCTCATCGCCGCGCTGCAGGTGATGGCGCGCATCGTCGAGACCGGCAAGCGCGCAAGCGAGGTCTGCCAGCTCTTCCAGCCGGTCCCGCAGCTGCTGCGCAATGTCCGCTTCGGCGAGGGCCGGCCGATCGAAGCGCCGCGCGTCAAGAAGGCGATCGCCGCCGGTGAGGCGAGGCTCGGCGCCGCCGGGCGGCTCGTCATCCGCGCTTCGGGCACCGAGCCGGTGATCCGCGTCATGGCGCAAGGCGAGGACGAGACGCTGCTCGCCGCCGTGGTCGACGACATCTGCGAGGCGGTGCTCGCCGCGAGCCGCGGCAGCGAGGACGCTGTCCGCGCCGCCGAATAGGCCGGACGCTTGCAGCCGTGAAGGGCCGCGTCCTGATCGTCGCCGGCTCCGATTCCGGCGGCGGCGCCGGCATCCAGGCCGACATCAAGACGGTGACGATGCTCGACGCCTTCGCGGCGACCGCGATCACCGCTCTGACCGCGCAGAACACCGAAGGCGTGCATGGTGTGCTGCCGGTCGCGCCGGCCTTCATCCGCCGGCAGATGGAGGTCGTGCTCGACGATATCGGCGCCGATGCGGTCAAGACCGGGATGCTGCACGACGCGGCGGTCATCGAGACGGTCGCCGCCGTGCTCGCCGAGCGTGCGCCGACAGCGCCGCTGGTGCTCGACCCGGTCATGGTCGCCAAGGGCGGCGCGCGGTTGATCGAGGAATCCGCGATCGACGCGCTCAAGCGCCGACTGGTGCCGCGTGCCGCGGTGCTGACCCCGAACCTCACCGAGGCGGAGGTGCTTGGCGGCCGTCCGATCGGCGATGCCGCGGCGATGCGCGAGGCCGCCCGGGCGCTGCTCGATCTCGGCTGCGGCGCGGTGCTGCTCAAGGGCGGCCACCTGCCGGGCGACATTGTGCACGACATGCTGGCGACGCCCGCGGGTTTCGAGGAATGGACGAGCCCGCGCATCAAAACGCGGCACACCCACGGCACCGGCTGCACGCTGGCCTCGGCGATCGCCGCCGGGCTCGCCCAGGGGCAGACCGTTTCGGAAGCGGTGACGCGCGCCCGCGCCTTCGTCCTTCGCGCCATCGCCGGGGCGCCGGGCTTCGGGCGCGGCCACGGCCCGCTCGACCACGCCCACCCGTTGCACGATTAGATTGCCATGAACCAAATAATCGCTAGAATCGGCGAAGAGCAGGCCGCCTCGCGAGCGGTTCGGCGCAGGGGGCGCGCTATCGAGGGTAGAAGTTTTTAACTCATTTGATTTGTTTCTTCTTTGCTGTGCTTTCGACGGCTGCAAGGGGGCGTGATGCGGCGGGTTCGCGGTCGACAGGGCAGGCGTGCCGAGGCGCTCGGATGGCCGGCGCAGGCGGGATCGGGCGGCGTTCGGCGCATCGAGCGCGGCGCCGCGCTGCCGGCCTTCGCCTCGCTGCTGCTGCCGATGGCTCTCGTGCTGAGCCGTCCGGCCATGGCCGACCAGAAGGTCGGCATCAACGCGGCGGTCAACCCCGCCGGGACCGGCACGCCGCCGCAGGGCACGCCGCGCCAGCTGCTGATCGGCCAGGACGTGGTGTTTCGCGAGCGGGTGACGACCACCGCCGACGGGCAGACGCAGATCCTGTTCCTCGACGAATCGGCAATGAGCGTCGGCCCGGATTCGGACCTGGTCATCGACGAGTTCGTCTTCGACCCGACGAGTTCGGCCGGCAAGCTGGCGATGAGCGCGACGCGCGGCGTCTTCCGTTTTGTCGGCGGTCGGGTCAGCAAGATCGAGGGCGGGGTCTCGCTGAAGACGCCGGTCGCCTCGATCGGGGTGCGCGGCGGCGCCTTCCTGCTGCACATGATCGAGGACCAGCTCGAGGTCGTCTTCCTCTACGGCAAGGCGCTGACGGTAACCTCGCTCAACGGCCGCACCGGCGTGCTGTCGCGGCCGGGCTATGCGATCAGCGTCAAGGGCCGCAACGGGGTCCCGTCCGAGCCCTACCTGGTCTCGCAGGACGTGATGCAGGCCTATTCGGTCGCGCTCGACGGGCGCGGCGGCGGCAATGGCGGTGCGCCGGTGATCCCGACCGACCGGCGCGTCGCGATCAGCGGCGTCGGCAACGTCATCTCCGCGCCGCTGCCGGCCAACATCCTGGCCGCGGCGCGCGAGCAGGGGCTGCCCTGCCGGGGCGACCATGTCGGGGTGCAGGCGGTGGCCGGCCGGCTCATCCTGCGCTGTACGACGCCCTACGATCCGGGCGATCTGCAGACCGCGCTCAATATCAACACCGCCGCCATGCAGGGGGCGCCGCGCACCCGGGTGCCGACGCCGACCCCCACGCCGACCGTGACCCCGACCCCGACTCCGACCCCCACGCCAACCCCGACGCCGACGCCAACCCCGACGCCCACTCCCCCGGCGATCTATGCCGGCTCGTACAACAGCGTCGCGGCAGCGGCGACGACCGGCTTCGCCGCCGCGCCGACGACCTTCTCCGGCGGCACGCTGTCCGCCGGCACGTTCAGCGCCGATGGCGGCGCGCTCACGCTGTCGCCGCTCACCCCGGGGACGACGACCCAGGTCACCGGGCAGACCCCGGCCGGTGCGGTGACCGGCACCGCCTACCTCACCGCCGACAGCGGGTTCTTCTATGCCGACCTGACGACGACCGGGTCGCCGAGCCAGGTGGTCCTCGTCGAGGGCGGCATCCCGATCACCTCGCCGGCGACGGTGATCGGGACGGCCAACCAGGTGCTCGCCTTCAACGTCGCGCCCGACCCTTCGCTCAACTCCGGCATCCCGTTCATCCGCAACGCGACCGGCGGGAATTTGACGAACCCCACCGTGTCGCCGCTCTATCTGGTGACGCCGACCGGCACGCTGACGCAGGCCGCCAACGGGCTGACCACGCCGCGCACGCTGCAGGCGAGCCTGGCGATCGACGGTTCTGGGCCGGGCCAGAATTCGGTCATCGTCGCCAATATCGGCCTGATCTCGGATGCCGCGCCGCAGCTGATCGGCGCGCTGCGCGGCACCTCGCTGCTGGCTGCCAACCCGGGGAACCCGACGGTCCTCTCGTCGGCGCTGAGCTCGGTCTCCGACGGCGTCGGCGGCGGGCTCTACGGCAGCTCCGGGCTGACCGGCCTGGCGCTCGCCTCGACCTCGCCCGGCGCGACCGAGACGCCGCTCGGCGGCACCGGCTCGGTCTACAACTTCAACCATCCGGCGGTGACGACGACGACGCCGACCGGCGTCGGCCCCGGCCTCGGGGTCAACCCGAGCCCCAACTTCATCCCGTCGAGCGGCTATCTCGGCGGCTTGATGTACAACAACGCCGACGGGACGAACCCCTATATCGTCACCGGCACGACGGCCTTCACCCAGACCGGCCCGGCGACCTTCAGCAGCACCTTCAATGCGAACGCCCTGTCGCTCTCCAACAGCGACGGTGTGGTGAGCATCGCCACGACCTATGGCGGCAACGCCAGCGCGACGCCGAACTCGGTGATCATCGACCACAACATCTACGCCGCGACCGAAGGCACAGGCGGCGCGACGGTCGAGGATTCGCCGGGCGGCGCGCAGTCCGGCACCCAGACGCTCTATCTCTTGAGCTCGTCGGCGGCGCCGCCGCCAGGCTCACTGCTCGCCGGCGGCACGCTCTGCACGACCTGCGCGTATTCGCAGTGGGGCTATTGGGGCGGTTCGGTGGTCTCGCCGTTCGGCGGGGGCACGCGCACCGATATCGGGCATCTCAACTTCTGGGTCGCCGGGCAGCCGACGGTGACGATACCGACGAGCGGCACCGGCACCTACGCCGGCTCGATGATCGGCGCGGTCAACAGCAACGGCAGCGGCTACGTCGCCACCGGCAATTTCAACCTCAGCTATACGTTCGGGCTCAGCGGTGGCACCGGCACCTTCACGAGCACGTTCGACGGCAATGCGCTGCCTGCCGTCGCAGTCAGCGGGACAACCGCCACCGGCGCGCCCTATACCGGGACGTTCGGCACCGTATCCATCACCGAGACCATCGCCGGCAAGTTCTTCGGTCCCAACGCGACGACACCGCCGGAAACCGGCGGCGCCTTCGCGTACCAGAACACCGCGATCGGCTACCAGGCGGCCGGCGTCTTCCAGGGCCACCACTAAGGCGCCGGGCGCGGGGCGATCAGCTCGACGATCGCCCCCGAATAGATTTTCTCGCCGATATGGCTGAGCCTGAGGGTGGGGTCGATGAACACTCGCCCGCCGGCCGCGCGCCAGCGGTCGCAGAACACGTAATCCTCGGTCAGCTCGTCCTCGCCGAAGCGGAAGAAGCGATAGTAGAAGCGGTCTTCGTCCGGCGGCAGCTTCGGTGCCGCGCTGCTCTTCCATTCGGGGTGGCGGGCCATCAGCTCGGCGAAGACGCGGCGCTCGATGCGAAGGAACCCGGTGCCGGCCCGCGCCACCTCGATATTGCCGCGCGCATCGCGGGCGAGGCGCTCGCCGGCGTCGGGCAGGAACTCGCAGCACCAGCCGGCGGTCTCGTGCGCGTTGTCGCTTTTTTTGCGGATGACGCCGGCGATCAGCGGCTGGTCGGCGGCGAGCAGCCGCACGACGTCGTGCCGGTCCCAGCCGACATCGTCGTCGATGAAGAGGAGATCGGTCGCGTCGCTGGCAAGGAACCGCGCGGTGAGGATGTTGCGGGCGCGCGGCAGGTTCGAGACGCCGACCACGGTGACGTAATGGAACCGCACGCCGAGGCCGTTGAGCAGCACGCAGGTCTCGGCCAGCGCCAGCGTGTATTGCCAGACCGGCGCCCGCGCGATCGGCGTCGCAATCATCACCGTGCGCCGTCGCACGCGGTCGAGATGCGCCTGGTCTTCGGGACCGAGCTGCAGCGCCATCAGCCGGATCGCCGGCGCCGTGTCGACATCCGACCCTCCGGCTACGCCTTCGTGGCGGGATGATACGCAGCAGCGCGGGGCATTGCTACGGCCGGAGGGCTCGGTCATGGTAGCCCGCAGACGTTCGGGAGAGGGCGATGCGGCGCGATTTCGTGACGGTCGACGTGTTCACCGACCGCAGGTTCGGCGGCAATCCGCTGGCGGTGGTGCTCGACGGCACCGGCTTGACCGCCGAGCAGATGCAGGCGGTGGCGGCCGAGTTCAACCTGTCGGAGACGACCTTCGTGCTGCCGCCGCGCGACCCCGCCCATACCGCCGAAGTGCGGATCTTCACCCCGAGGGCCGAGCTGCCGTTCGCCGGCCACCCCAATGTCGGCACCGCCTTTGCGGTCGCGCGCTGCGGCACCGTGCACGGCCGCGCCGTCGGCGACTCGCCGGTCTTCGAGGAGAAGGCCGGGCTGGTGCCGCTCGAGATCATGCGCGACGGCGCCAGCGTGCTCGGCGCCTGGCTCACCGCGCCCCGGCCGTTGCGCCGCGGCGAGGAGGTGGCGGCGGAGACCGTGGCGGCGGCCTGCTCGCTCGCGCCGGGCGACATCGCGACCGACCGGCATGCGCCCTGCGTCGCCGGCTGCGGCACCTTCTTCATCATCGCCGAGCTGGCCGGCGGCGACGCCCTCGCCAAGGCCGCGCCGCGGCCCGACGTGTTCGCGGCGAAGTTTCCGGTCGACGGGGCGACCGGCATCCTGCTCTACCGGCGCGACGGCACCGGCGGCGTCGACATCAGGGCGCGGATGTTCGCGCCGCTGCACGGCGTGCCCGAGGACCCCGCCACCGGCAGCGCCAATGTCGCGCTCGCCGGGCTGCTGGCCAGCCTCGCGCCGCAAGCCGACCTGTCGCTGCGGCTGCGCATCGCGCAGGGCATCGAGATGGGCCGCCCGAGCCTCCTCGAGGCGTCCGCCGAGAAGCGCCGCGGCGCCGTCGTCGAAACCCGGATCGGCGGGCGTTGCGTCGCCGTGATGGCCGGCACGATCGACATCTGAGATTGCCGCTCGCGCGAAAGCGCGAGAAGATCGCGCAACCAGAAGGGGAGGACGGACCATGACGCGCGTCGTGTCACGCATCCTGTTCGCGGCTGCGACCCTGGTGCTCGGCAGCCTGCCGGCGTTGGCGCAGAGCAAGGCGGTGATCCAGAAGCTCGACGACCAGTGGGCGGCGGCCTTCAACAAGGGCGACGCGGCGGCGGTGGCGGCGATGTATACCGGCGACGCCTATGTCCTGCCGGCCGGCGCGCCGATGGTTCACGGCACGGCCGAGATCCAGGATTTCTGGGGCAAGGCGATGCAGCAGCTCGGCGACGTCAAGTGCACCGCCCTCGACGTCAAGCCGCTCGGCCGCAATGCCGCGCGCGAGATCGGCACCTGCACCTTCAAGACCAAGGCGAGCCCGCCGGCAGACGGTGCGCTCAAATACGCCGTCGTGTGGCAGCGCGACGACCATCAGTGGAAGCTGCTGCAGGACATCTGGAACATGGACAAATAGCGGGGCGCGCGATGCGGCTCGCCGGGCTGCCTTGCGGGGCGATCGATTGGGCGCAGGTCCCGCCCAGCACGCATCCCGGCGCGAGCGGCGCGGCGACGATGCGGGCCTGCGAGGCGGGCGACATCCGGCTGCGGCTGGTCGAGTACAGCGCCGGCTACCTCGCCGATCACTGGTGCGACAAGGGCCACATCCTCTTCGTCGCCGACGGCGCATTGACGATTGAGCACCGCGACGGCCGGCGCTATGACCTCGCCGCCGGCGCAAGCTGGCACGTCGCCGACGACGGCGCGCCGGCGCATCGCGTCGTCAGCGCGCAGGGCGCCAGGGTTTTCATCATCGACTGACGGCGGAAGCGAAAGCGAGCGGGCATGTCTGGGACGTATCGGGTGGCGGTGATCGCCGGCGACGGCATCGGCAAGGAGGTGGTGCCGCAGGGGATCGCGGCGATGGAAGCGGCGGCGTCGCGCTACGGCTTCGCGTTCCAGTGGCGCGAATTCGACTGGAGCTGCGAGACCTACGCCAAGACCGGCCGGATGATGCCGGAGGACGGCATCGGGCAGCTCGCCCCTTACGACGCGATCTTTCTCGGCGCGGTCGGCTATCCCGGCGTCCCCGACCACATCTCGCTATGGGGGCTCTTGATCCCGCTGCGCCGCCAGTTCCAGCAATACATCAACCTGCGGCCGGTGCGCCTGCTCGACGGGGTCGACACCCCGCTCAAGAACCGCAAGCCGGGCGATATCGACTTCTACGTCGTGCGCGAGAACAACGAGGGCGAATATTCCGAGATCGGCGGCCGCCTGTTCGCCGGCACCGAGAACGAGATGGCGATGCAGGAGGCGGTGTTCACCCGCCGCGGCTGTGACCGGGTGATGCGCTACGCCTTCGAGCTCGCCAAGACCCGCAAGAAGCACGTCACCTCGGCCACCAAATCGAACGGCATCATCCATACCATGCCGTACTGGGACGAGCGCTTCGCCGCCATCGCCGGCGAATATCCGGGCTTCACCACCGACCAGTACCACATCGACATCCTGACCGCGCATTTCGTGCGCCATCCCGACTGGTTCGACGTGGTGGTCGGCTCCAACCTGTTCGGCGACATCCTGTCCGACCTCGGGCCGGCCGTCGTCGGCTCGATCGGCATCGCCCCGTCGGCCAACATCAACCCCGAGCGGCAATATCCCTCGATGTTCGAGCCGGTGCACGGCTCGGCGCCGGACATTGCCGGGCGCGGCGTCGCCAATCCGATCGGGCAGATCTGGTCCGGTGCGATGATGCTCGACCATCTCGGCGAGCGCGCCGCGGCGCAGGCGGTCGAGCGGGCGATCGCCGAGGTGCTCGCCGACGGCGGCACGCGCACCCCCGATCTCGGCGGCAACGCCGGCACCAAGGAACTGGGCGCCGCGGTGGCTGCGGCGATCCGTTGACCTGCACGGCAGGGAGGGCAACCGATGAGCGCAACCGAAAACATGACGATGCTGGTCGGGCGTATCCTGATGAGCCTGCTCTTCATCACCTCCGGCTGGAGCAAGCTGCTCGCCCCCGCGGCGGTGCAGGCGATGTTCGCCAAGCAGAACCTGCCGTTTGTCGAGGGGGTGTGGCTGCTGGCCGTCGCCATCGAGCTCGGCGGCGGGTTGGCGATCTTCTTCGGGCTGCTGACCCGGCCGGTGGCGTTCGTCTGTGCGCTGTGGTGCGTCGGCACGGCGCTGGTCGCCCATACCAACTTCGCCGACGGCATGCAAAAGATCCAGTTCTTCAAGAACATGGGGATGGCCGGCGGTTTCCTCTACATCGCGGTCTTTGGCGCCGGGTCGTGGGCTCTGGACGGGTGGTTCTCGCGCCGCCGCCGGTTTTTTGCCGCCGAATGATCGCGCGCCGCGCCCGGCCGGCGCCGCGCGACAACATCAGCAGTATTGACTTATCTGCATAGCCACCCGTCACGCGCCGCGTTTCTGGCGACCAACGCCGCAGGATAGTATCCCTGGCTTACAAAGCTGCGGGATCCTAGAGGGCGTCATGGACAAAACCATCGAACAAACGACGATGCGCAAGGTCTACCTGCGCATCCTGCCGTTTGCCGCACTGACCTATTTCATGTGCTACCTCGACCGGATCAACGTCGGCTTTGCCTCGCTGACGATGAACAAGGATCTGGGGCTCGACGCGGCGACCTACGGCATGGCTGCCGGCTTCTTCTTCTGGGGCTATGTGCTGCTCGAGGTGCCGAGCAACATCGTCCTCGAAAAGCTCGGCGCGCGGCTGTGGATCGCCAGGATCATGGTCACCTGGGGCATCATCTCCGGGGCCACGGCCTTCGCGACCGGCGCCTACAGCTTCATGGCGATCCGCTTTCTGCTCGGCCTTGCCGAGGCCGGCTTGTTCCCCGGCTTCGTGCTTTATTTCACCTACTGGTTCCCGCGGCATCACCGCGCGCGGATCAATGCCGGCTTCACGCTCGCGCTGCCGATCGCGGTCGCGCTGGGCGCGCCGATCTCGACCGCGCTCCTCGGGCTCGACGGCCTGTTCGGGCTCAAGGGCTGGCAGTGCATGTATGTGTTCGAGGCGATCCCGACCGTGCTGATCGGCGTCGCCGTGCTGTTCCTGCTGACCGACAAGCCCGAGAAGGCGCGCTGGCTGACGAGCGAAGAGAGCCGCTGGCTGGCGAGCGGCATCGCGCGCGAAAAGCAGGCGGTCGCCAGCGAGCACAATGTCGGCGTGTGGCGCGCGTTCTGGGACCCGCGCGTCGTGCTGCTGTCGATCAACTATCTCGGCATCGTCACGGCCAGCCTCGGCATGCTGTTGTTCCTGCCGCAGATCGTGAAGCAGCTGGGGGTCAGCAATATGGAAGTCGGCTGGGTGACGATGATCCCCTATGGCTGCGGCGCGATCAGCATGGTCGTCTGCGGGCGGATTTCCGACCGCCTCGGCGATCGCCGCTGGAGCCTGTTCTGGACCTGCCTGATCTCGGTGGCGGGCCTGGTGATCGCCGGGATGAGCGTCGGCACGTGGTGGGCGGTGGTCGGCATGTCGATCGCGGCGATCGGCTTCTACGGCACCAAGGGTCCGTTCTGGTCGATCCCGTCGATGTGGCTGACCGGCACTGCGGCCGCGGCCGGGATCGCCTGGATCAACTCGATCGGCAATCTCGGCGGATTTTTCGGCCCGACCATGGTGGGCTGGGCGAAGAACCTGACCGGCAGCTTCTCCGGCGGGCTCTATGCGCTCGCGGTCTGCGCGCTGGTCTCGGCGGTGATCTCGCTGTTCTGGATCCGCGTGCCGCGCACCGTGGCGGCCGAGGCGACGGCCGCCGCCGCCGCAGAATAAGCGCCTTAGCGCCGCCGCCGCCCCCGGGCTCGGCCCGGGGGCTTTTCTTTTGGCTGGGGCGCCGTCAGGTGAGCGCGCGTTTCAGCGCCGCCGCACAATCGGCGACCGCGTGCCGCGCGGTGCGGATCAGCCGCCCGTAGCGGATGAAGCCGTGGTTGATCCCCTGGTAGATCGTCAGCTCGGCCGGAACTCCCGCCGCCTTCAGCTTCGCCGCCAGCTTGTTGCTGTCGTCGAGCAGCGGGTCAAGGCTGCCGACGATCAGATGCGCCGGCGGCAGGCCCTTGAGGTCGGCGAGCAGCGGCGCGACGCGCCAGTCGTGCTGCTGTGCCGGATCGGCCAGGTAGGTCTCCAGGATCCACCGCATCTGCGTCTGCGACAGGCCGGCGCCCCGGCCGAATTGCCGCCATGACGGGCTCTCGATCTCGCTCGAATAGACGCCGTAGATGAGCAGCTGGAAGCGCAACGCGGCCTGCCCCGCATCGCGCAGCGCCAGCGCCGCGCCGAGCGCGAGGTTGGCGCCGGCGGAATCGCCGCCGATCGCGATCCGGCGCGGATCGATCCCCTGCGCCGCGCCGTCTTCGGCCATGAGCCGCACCATCGCGAGCGTCTCGTCGAACGCGACCGGGAATTTGTGCTCCGGCGACAGCCGGTAGTCGACCGACATCACCGCGACATTGCTCTGCCGCACCAGGTCGCGCAGGAAGTGGTCCCAGCTGTTGAGGCTGCCCTGCATGAAGCCGCCGCCGTGCAGGTAGACGAGGCAGGGCGGGCGGTCGATGCCCTCGGGATAGTAGAAGCGCACCGGCACGTCGCCGTGCGGCCCCGGCAGCATGACGTCGCGCTCGCTCTGCAGCGGTACCGAGTCGAGGCCGAGAAAGGCGCCGACCCGGTCCTGCGCCGCGCGCACCTCGGCGAGCGGCGCGACGGTGCGGTCGGGGACGGCGAGCCCGCGCTCCTGCAGCAGCTTGCCGGCCGCGATCAGCTCTGGATCGACCCAGGGCGTGGCGTCGTTCATGGCGATCTCCTCGCGAGACGGGGTGCGCTCGGGCGCGACTATAGACCCTGGCGGTGTTGCCACGCAGCATGGAAGGCGTTGCGACCGGGCCGCACCCTCGCGCTCGCCGAGGCGCGGTGGCTTCCGCTGCCGACTGCGGATGCGCGGCTGATCGGGCGACTGGCCGGCTCACCCTGGGCGGCCGATGCCGTGCACATTGCCGATTATCGGCCGGACGGCTGACGCTATTCCGCCGCCTGCGGCACGGCCTCCGGGGTCAGCGTGGCGGCCGGCAGCCGCGGCAGCACCTCCTGCGCCATCAGCCGGATCGTCTTCTTGGCTTCGGCGTGGGTGAGGAACCCGGAGCGGCCGATAAAGATCAGGTGCGCAAAGCCGCCGACCTTATCGTAGATCTCCATCACCTGGCGGGCGACCGTGTCCGGGTTGCCGGCGACGAGGATGCCGCGCTGGATCGCGGTCTCGGCGCTGATGCCGATCAGCCCGTCCGCCGGGCGGCCGCGCGCCGCCGTGGTCCGCCAGATGCTGGGCGCCATCTCGGGCGGGTTGCGGCCCGGCAGGAATTTCGACATCTGCGGCGCCTGCTTGAGGCTGGTGTTGAGAAACCACAGCGTCTTGGCGCCGACCGCGAGACCCTCCTCGTCGGTGTCGCCGATGCCGCAAAGCACGGCATAGGCAAACTTGTCGGTGCCCGCCGCTGGCAGACCGGCCTCCGCGCGCGCGTTCTTGTAGGCGTCGAAGGCGCGCTTGCTGGCTTCCGGACCGCGCAGCACCAGCGCGTTGATATAGCCGCGCCGGCCGATCTCGGCCGAGGTCGCGGGGTCGCCGGTCGCCGCCCAGAACGGCGGGTGCGGGCGCTGGTACGGTCCCGGCCAGATGTTGATGTGGCGGTGCGTGTAGTGCTTGCCCTCGTAGCTGACCGGACCGTCCTGCGCGGTGAGCGCCAGCTTGATGACGTCGATCGCCTCCCAGAACCGATCGACGAAGCCGACCGGGTTGGCGTTGCCCGAGACCATTTCGCTGTCGCCCGACTTGACGAAGCCGATCTCGAGCCGGCCGCGCGAGATGACGTCGGCGGTCGCGTATTCCTCGGCGATGCGCACCGGGTCCTGGCGCACCGAGATCAGCGTGCCGAGCGATAGGATGCGCACGTTTTTCGTCTGGCGCGCGGCGATGCCGAGGATCATCGGCGAGGCGCCGTAGAGGCTGTTGATGCCCGAGTGGTGTTCGATCGAGACGATGTTGACGCCCAATTCGTCGCAATAGAGATGCTCGTCGAGGCATTCCTCGAAGAGCCGCGCGGCGAGGTGCGGGTCGCAATAGCGGTTGGGCAGGCTGGCGCGCACCGAGTCGGCGGCGTCGAGCACCGCCTGCGGCACGAAGGGATAGGTGTTCTCGCAGTGATACCAAGCCTGCATCGTCCGGCTCCGCGCTCCGCTCCGCCGGGATATTAGCCGCGAACCGGGCGCCGCGCTAAGCTGGAGTCGCTAGAGGCGCGAGAGGCACGATGCGCAACCTTACGGTCAACGGCGAGCGGCTCTGGGCGAGCCTGATGGAGCTGGCGCAAATCGGCGCGACGCCGAAGGGCGGCGTCTGCCGGCTCGCCGCCAGCGATCTCGACGCCGCGGGGCGGCGGCTTTTCATCGGCTGGTGCGAGGCGGCCGGCTGCACCGTCACGGTCGACCGCATCGGCAACATCTTCGCCCGCCGCCCTGGCCGCAACCCCGACCTGCCGCCGATCGTCACCGGCAGCCATCTTGATACCCAGCCCACGGGCGGCAAGTTCGATGGCGCCTACGGCGTGATGGCGGGTCTCGAGGTCGTCCGTACACTCAACGACCTCGACTACGAGACCGAGGCGCCGATCGAGATCGTCGCCTGGACCAACGAGGAAGGCGCACGCTTTTCACCAGCGATGGTTGGCTCCGGTGCGTTTACCGGCGTCTTCGCGCTCGATGAGGCGCTGGCGACCCCCGACAACAACTCGCCGGAATTGACCCTCGGTGCCGAGCTCGAACGCATCGGGTTTGCCGGCGCGGCGCCGGTCGGCGAGCATCCTGTTGCTGCCTATTTCGAGGCCCATATCGAACAGGGGCCGATCCTCGAAGCCGCGGATTTGCCGATCGGCGTCGTCACCGGCGCGCAGGGCCAGCGCTGGTACGAGATCACCGTTACCGGCCAGGAGGCACATGCCGGCCCGACACCGATGCCGCGCCGGCGCGATGCCCTGGTGGGCGCGGCACGGATGATCGATGCGGTCAACCGCATTGGACACGCCCACGCGCCCCATGCT
>DATJOB010000436.1:0-25964 GCA_035507475.1 Allostellaceae bacterium
GATCTTGCGTGCGCGCGCCACGACGATCTTGTCCTCTTCGGAGAGTTCGTCCATGCCGAGAATGGCGATGATGTCCTGCAGCGACTTGTAGCGTTGCAGGATCTGCTGCACCTGGCGGGCGACATTGTAGTGCTCATCGCCAACAACCCGCGGATCGAGAATGCGCGACGTGGAGTCGAGGGGATCGACTGCCGGATAGATGCCTTTTTCCGAGATCGCGCGGTTGAGCACGGTGGTGGCGTCCAGATGCGCGAACGATGTCGCGGGAGCGGGATCGGTCAGGTCGTCGGCCGGCACGTAGATCGCCTGCACTGAGGTGATCGAGCCCTTATTGGTCGAAGTGATGCGCTCCTGCAGGGCGCCCATGTCGGTCGCGAGCGTCGGCTGGTAGCCCACGGCCGAAGGAATGCGGCCCAGGAGCGCCGACACTTCGGAGCCCGCCTGCGTGAAGCGGAAAATATTGTCCACGAAGAAGAGCACGTCCTGGCCCTGGTCGCGGAAATATTCGGCGACGGTCAGGCCCGAGAGGCCGACCCGCGCGCGCGCGCCCGGCGGCTCGTTCATCTGGCCGTAGACGAGCGCCGCCTTGGAGCCGGGCCCGTCATGGGTGATGACCCCGGATTCCATCATCTCGTGATAGAGGTCGTTGCCCTCGCGGGTGCGCTCGCCGACCCCGGCGAACACCGAATAGCCGCCATGCGCCTTGGCGATGTTGTTGATGAGCTCCATGATGATGACGGTCTTGCCGACCCCGGCGCCGCCGAACAGGCCGACCTTGCCGCCTTTGGCGTAGGGTGCGAGCAGGTCGACCACCTTGATCCCGGTGATCAGGATCTCGGCCTCGGTCGACTGGTCGACGAACTCGGGCGCCGGCTTGTGGATCGGCGAGCGCAGCTTGGTGTTGACCGGGCCGCGCTCGTCGACCGGCTCGCCGATCACGTTGAGGATGCGGCCCAGCGTCTCCGGGCCGACCGGCATCGAGATCGGGCCGCCGGTATCGACCACCTGGGCGCCGCGCACGAGGCCGTCGGTGACGTCCATGGCGATCGTGCGCACCGTGTTCTCGCCGAGATGCTGCGCCACTTCCAGCACCAGGTTGCGGCCGGCGTTGTCGGTGTGCAGCGCGTTGAGGATCGGCGGCAGCTCGCCGTCGAAATGCACATCGACGACCGCGCCGATGACCTGGGTGATGGTGCCGACGATATTGCTGGCCATGTTCGCTGCGTCCCCGGGGTTAAAGCGCCTCGGCGCCGGAGATGATCTCGATCAGCTCCTTGGTGATGGCGGCCTGGCGGGTGCGATTGTAGTTGATCGTCAGCCGGTCGATCATGTCGCCGGCGTTGCGCGTGGCGTTGTCCATCGCGGTCATCCGCGCACCCTGCTCGCTCGCGGCGTTTTCGAGGAGCGCGGTATAGACCTGCACCGCGAGGTTGCGCGGCAAGAGCTCGGCGAGGATCTCCTCCTCGTCGGGCTCGAACTCGTAGATCGCGCCGCCCGCGGCGGCGGGCGAAGCGGCGTCGGCCTCCGCACCCGAGGCGGCTTCCGGCTGCGCGAACGGGATCAGCTGCTGCACGGTGACGATCTGCGTGATCGCCGAGCGGAAGCGGTTGAAGACGATCTTGCAGACGTCGAACTCGCCCGCCTCGAACAGCGCGAGGATGCGCTGGGCGATGTCGCGCGCCTCGTCGAAGGAGACTCGGCGGCGGCCGATCTCGGTCAGGCTGTCATGGATCAGCCGCGCGTAGTCGCGGCGCAGACCGTCGCGCCCCTTGCGGCCGATGGTCAGCACCTTGACCTCCTTGCCGGCGGCGAGTAGCGCGCGGATCTGGCGCCGCGCCTCGCGCAGGATCGAGGCGTTGAAGCCGCCCGCGAGGCCGCGGTCCGAGGTCGCGACGACGAGCAGGTGGACCTGGTCGCGCCCGGTCCCGGCGAGCAGTGGCGGGCCGCCGGGCAGCCCCGCCATGCGCGCCGCGAGCGAGGCGAGGACGCGCTCCATGCGCTGCGCGTAGGGGCGCGCGGCCTCGGCCTGCTCCTGCGCGCGGCGCAGCCGGGAGGCCGCCACCATCTTCATCGCCGAGGTGATCTTCTGGGTCGAGCGCACGCTGCGGATGCGGTTGCGCAGGTCCTTCAGGCTGGGCATCGGCTGCTATTCCGTCGTCATGCGCGGGCTCGACCGGCGCATCTCTGCGATCGCGAAGCAGATCGCCGGATCAGGCCCGGCCATGACGATCCGAAAACTCATCACGCGAAGGTCTTGGCGAAGTTGTCGAGGAATTCGCCGAGCGACTTCTCGGTGGCTTCCGACAGCGCGCCCTCGTTGCGGATCGCTGCGAGCAGCTCGGGCTTGGCCGAGCGCAATTCGCCGAGCATCGACGATTCGAAGCGCACGACGTCGCCGACCCCGACATTGTCGAGATAGCCGCGTGTCCCGGCGAAGATCGCCACCACCTGCTCCTCGACCGGCACCGGCGAGAATTGCGGCTGCTTCAGCAGCTCGGTGAGGCGCGAGCCACGCGCCAGCAGGCGCTGCGTCGCGGCGTCGAGGTCGGAGGCGAACTGCGAGAACGCCGCCATCTCGCGATATTGCGCCAGTTCGAGCTTGATGCGCCCGGCGACCTGCTTCATCGCACGGATCTGCGCCGCCGAGCCGACCCGGCTGACCGAGAGGCCGACATTGATCGCCGGGCGGATGCCCCGATAGAACAGGTCGGTCTCGAGAAAGATCTGGCCGTCGGTGATCGAGATCACGTTGGTCGGGATGTAGGCCGACACGTCGCCCGCCTGCGTCTCGATGACCGGCAGCGCGGTCAGCGACCCGGCGCCGTGCTCGTCGTTCATCTTGGCGGCGCGCTCCAGGAGCCGCGAGTGCAGGTAGAACACGTCGCCCGGATAGGCCTCGCGCCCCGGCGGGCGGCGCAGCAGCAGCGACATCTGGCGGTAGGCCACGGCCTGCTTCGACAGATCGTCGTAGATCATCAGCGCGTGCATGCCGTTGTCGCGGAAATACTCGCCCATCGTGCATGCGGTGTAGGGCGCGAGATATTGCAGCGGCGCCGGCTCGGATGCGGTCGCTGCGACGACGATCGAATATTCGAGGGCGCCGTAATCCTGCAGGGTCTTGACGATCTGGGCGACGGTCGAGCGTTTCTGGCCGATCGCGACATAGATGCAGTAGAGCTTTTTCGATTCGTCGGCGCCGGCGTTGACGCCCTTCTGGTTGAGGACGGTGTCGATCGCGACCGCGGTCTTGCCGGTCTGGCGGTCGCCGATGATCAGCTCGCGCTGCCCGCGGCCGATCGGCACCAGCGCGTCGATCGCCTTGAGGCCGGTCTGCACCGGCTCGTGCACCGATTTGCGCGGGATGATGCCCGGCGCCTTGACCTCGACGCGGCTGCGGGTGACGTCGGTGAGCGGCCCCTTGCCGTCGATCGGGTTGCCGAGCCCGTCGACGACGCGGCCGAGCAGCCCCTTGCCGACCGGCGCGTCGACGATCGCGCCGGTGCGTTTGACGATGTCGCCCTCGCGGATGCCGCTATCGTCGCCGAAGATCACAACGCCGACATTGTCGGTCTCGAGGTTGAGCGCCATGCCGCGCGTGCCGTTCGGGAACTCGACCATCTCGCCGGCCTGGACCTTGTCGAGCCCGTAGACGCGGGCGATGCCGTCGCCGACCGACAGCACCTGGCCGACCTCGGCGACATCCGCTTCGCTGCCGAAATTGGCGATCTGCTGCTTGAGGATGGCGGAGATTTCCGCCGCGCGGATTTCCATGTTTGTCCCTCTAGAACGGTTCCATCGTCACCCCGGCGCAGGCGGGGGGCCGGGGCAGCGGCACGCCGGCCGCCGCGGGTCTCCGCTGTCGCGGGAATGACGGGTGTCATTGCCGGTTTGCCGGGCCATCGCCTCAGCCGACGCCTCTCATGTTCAGCTGCAGCCGCTGCAGCCGGCCCTTTAACGAGCCGTCGACCATGCGCGAGCCGATCTTGACGACGATGCCGCCGAGCAGCGCCGGATCGACCTTGAGGTCGACCGCGACGCGCGCGCCGACGACGCGCCGCAGCTGCTCGCCGAGCGCCTCCTGCTGCGCCGCCGAGAGCGGCTGCGCCGCGGTGACCTCGGCGGTCACCTCGCCGCGCCGCGCGGCCAGCTGCTCGAGATAGGCTTCGATCATTGCCGGCACCGCGAAGAGCCGCCGGTTGCGCGCCACCACCGCGAGGAAATCGCGGCTCAGCTTGGACAGAGCGGCCTTCTCGGCCAGCGCCTCGATCGCCTTGCCCTGCTCGGCGCGCGACAGCACCGGGCTGCGTACCAGGCGCATCAGGTCGGCGCTCTGCTGCAGCATCGCGCGCAGCTCGCGCAGGTCGCCGGCCACCCCGTCGAGCGCGTGGCGCTCGTCGGCCAGCTCGAACAGCGCCGCCGCATAACGTTCTGCCAGGCCGGAAATGCCTGTCGATTCAGCAGCCACAGGGAGACAATCCTCGATCAGCGTGCCGGGGAGCGATGGGTCGCAGCATTGCCCTGATAGGACCCCGCTCCGGGGCCCCCTAGCCCCGCGAAATCCGCGCGGTTCCTAACATGTTTTGCGGCTTCCGCGCAACCGCGCGAGGCTTGCATTAATTCAATGGCTTAGCTGCTTTGCCGCGCGGCGCCCCTAGAGGAAGCTGTAGGGATCGACATCGACCTGCAGCCGGACCCCGCCGGCAAGCCGCACCTTGGCCAGCCATTCGCGCAGCACCGCCTGCAGGTTGACCGTGCGCTCGGCCTGCACGAGGAGGCGGCGGCGGTGCCGGCCGCGCAGCACCGCGAGCGGCGCCGGTGCCGGACCCAGCACCGTCACGCCCGGCATGTGCGGCGCGGCGCGGGCGAGGGCGCGCGCGGCGAAATCGGCGCTCTCGGCGTCGGCAGCGGCGATCACCAGCGCGGCGAGCCGGGCGAAGGGCGGCAGGTGCGCGGCGCGGCGCTGCGCCGCCTCGACCGCGAGGAACCGGTCGCGGTCGCCCGCGGCCAGCGCCTGCATCACCGGATGCTCGGGCAGGTAGGTCTGGATCAGCGCGCGGCCCGGCCGTTCGGCGCGCCCGGCGCGGCCGGCGACCTGGTGGAGCAACTGATAGCTGCGCTCGGCGGCACGCAGATCGCCGCCGCCGAGCCCGAGATCGGCGTCGACCACGCCGACCAGCGTCAGCATCGGGAAATGGTGGCCCTTGGCGACGATCTGCGTGCCGATCAGCACGTCGTAGCGCTGTGCGGTCATCGCGTCGGCGAGGTCTGCGGCGGCACGCGGGCCGGGCAGCAGGTCGCTGACCATCAGCGCGACGCGGGCCTGCGGGAAGCGCTCGGCGACCTCTTCGGCAAGCCGCTCGACCCCCGGTCCGCACGGCACCAGGGTTCCGGCGGTGAGACATTCGGGGCAGAACCGCGGCAGCGCGGTCGCATAGCCGCAATGGTGGCATTGCAGCCGACCGGTGAAGCGGTGCTCGACCAGCCACGCGGTGCAGCTCGGGCACTGGAAGCGGTGGCCGCAGGCGCGGCACAGCGTCAACGGCGCATAACCCCGGCGATTGAGGAACAGCAGCACCTGTTCCCCGGCCGCCAGCGTCTCGACGACGGCCGCGACGAGCGGCGGCGACAGGAAGCGGCCCGCCGGCAGATGCTCCTTGCGCATGTCGACGAGGCTGATCGCCGGCAGGCTGGCCGCGGCGTGGCGCTCCGGCAGATGGATGCGCTCGTAGCGGCCGCGCCCGGCGTTGACGACGCTCTCCAGCGAGGGCGTCGCCGAGACCAGCACGATCGGGATGGCGGCGAGGGAGGCGCGCAGCACCGCCATGTCGCGTGCCTGGTAGCAGACGCCGTCCTCCTGCTTGAAGGACGGGTCGTGCTCCTCGTCGACGACGATGAGGCCCAATTCCGGCAGCGGCAGGAACAGCGCCGAGCGGGCGCCGACGACGACGCGTGCGCGGCCGTCGGCCAGCGCTCGCCAGGTGTCGCGGCGTTGCGTCGGGCCGATGTCGGAATGCCACTCCGCCGGCGCCGCGGCGAAGCGGCGGCGGAAGCGGGCGAGCCACTGCGCCGAGAGCGCGATCTCGGGGAGCAGCACCAGCACCTGCCGGCCGCGCTCCAGCGCCGCGGCGATCGCCGCGAAATAGGTCTCGGTCTTGCCCGAGCCGGTGACCCCGTCGAGGAGGCTGACGTGGAACCCGCCCGCCGCGACGCGCGCGACCAGCCGCCGGGCGGCGCTTGCCTGCGCCGTCGACAGGCTCGGGCCGGGGGCGCGCCAGTCCGGCGTCTCGACCGCAGGCGGCACCGCTGGGGCGAGGCGCTCGGCGGCAAAGCCGGCGGCGATCAGCCCGCGCACCACCGCGGCGCCGACGCCGGCGCGGCGCGCCGTCTCGGCGACGCTCTCCGCCGGCCGGTCGCGCAGCCATTCGAGAGCCCGCCGCCGCGCCGCGGTCAGCGCCTTCGGCGGCGGCGACCGGTCGAGCGCCGCCGCGCCCGCCTCGGTGATCGTGCAAACCCGGCGCGGCGCCGGCGGGAGCAGCGCTGCCTCGCTGCTCATCGCCATGCGCAGCACCATGCCGGGCGGCGCCAGCGTGTAGCCGGCGACGCGGTCGATGAAGCGGCGCAGCTCGTCGGGCAGCGGCGGGGTCGGCAGCGGCTCGACGATCGGGCGCAGCCGCTCCTCGGGCAGCGCGTCGGCGCCGCCGGCGGCGTCCCAGACGACGCCGACCAGCTTGCGCGGCCCGAGCATGACGCGGACGAATCGGCCGGGTTGCGGCGCCGCCGCGCCGTCGGGTGCGCGATAGTCGAGCGCCGCCGGCAGCGGCACCGGCAGCAGCACGCGCAGCCGGTTGCCGAGGGCGCCGGCCGCCGGGCCGGCCACCTCGGGGCGGGTGCAGTTGGCAGGGCAATCGGCCATCGGCTACACTCGCGCGCGCATCGCCGGCCGGCAAGCGGGCGGTGCGAGGGGTTCGAAGATGAGCTCGGCTGGACTGGCGGATGGCTGACCACCCCCGCGACCGCACGCCGACCGCGCGCGACACCGCGGCGGACGAGGCCGCGCGCGCGATCGACGGGCGCGCGATTGAAGGGCGCGAGGTCGACGGGCGCGACGTCGTCGCCTATCTGCGCCGCCATCCCGATTTCCTCGACCGCCACCCCGAGGCGCTGCGCCTGCTGCACCCGCCGACGCGCGAGATCGCCGACGGCGTCGTCGATTTCCAGCGCTTCCTCTACGAGCGCCAGCGCCGCGACCTCGACCGGCTCAGCGGCGAATATCGCCACCTGATCGCGGTGAGCCGCGGCAATCTGGCGAGCCAGAACCGGGTGCACAAGGCGGCGCTGGCCGTGCTGGCGGCGCCGAGCTTCGGCCAGCTCTTGCAGATCGTGACGACCGACCTCGCGGTGCTGCTCGATGTCGACGCGGTGACGATCGCGGTCGAGAACATCGCCGGCCTGGCGCCGCGGCTTGCCGTTCACGGCATCCACCTGATCGAGGCCGGCAGCGTCGCGGCGATGTTCGACGACGAGCGGCGCGTCATCTATGAGGCCGACATCGCCGGCGACCCGGCGCTGTTCGGCGGCGCCGCCGGCCTCGTGCGCTCGCAGGCCTTGCTGAAGCTCGGCTTTGGCCGCGAGTCGCCGGCCGGGCTGTTGTGCATCGGCGCGCGCAAGCCGGGCCGCTTCCATCCCGGTCTCGGCACCGAGCTCATGGGCTTCCTCGCCCGCGTCGTCGGCCTGTCGATCGGGCTATGGCTCAGCCCGGTGCGGTGACGCCGCGGCAGGCCGCCCCCCGGACGCCTTTCCCCACCCTCCCCGAGCCGCTGCCGCTGGCGCGTTTTGCCGTCGCCGAGGATTTGCGCGCGGCGATCGCCGCCTGGTTCGACTGGCTCGCCGCCGAGCGTCGCGTCTCGGCGCACACGCTGGCCGCCTATGGCCGCGACCTCGCGCTGTTCTTCGATTTCCTCGGCGAGCACCAGGGCGAGCTGCCGGGCCTGGCGACGATGTCGGCGCTGCGCCCGGCCGATTTTCGCGGCTTCCTGGCGCAGCGCGCCGGCGCCGGGCGCGAGCGCACCACGCTCGCCCGCGGCCTCTCGGTGCTGCGCGGCTTCGTGCGCTTTCTCGAGCGGCGCCAGCTCGCCGCGGCGCCGGGCCTCGCGGTGCTGCGCGCGCCCAAGCTGCCGCAGAGCGTGCCGAAGCCGCTGACCGTCGAAGATGCCGGCGCGGCGCTCGACGCGGCCGGCGAGGTCGCGCTCAGCGCCTGGCAGCAGAAGCGCGACACCGCCATCCTGACGCTGCTCTACGGCTGCGGCCTGCGCCTCTCGGAGGCGCTCGGGCTGAGCCGCGGGCAGGCGCCGCAGGGCGAGGCGCTGGTCGTCACCGGCAAGGGCAGCAAGCAGCGCCACGTGCCGGTGCTGCCGGCGGTGCGCGAGGCGGTGGCCGATTACCTCGCGGCCTGCCCCTTCCCCTTGCCCAAGGACGGGCCGCTCTTCGTCGGGGCGCGCGGCGGCCCGCTCAACCCGCGCCTCGTGCAGCGCCAGATGCAGGTGCTGCGCGGCATGCTCGGCCTGCCCGAGACCGCGACGCCGCACGCGCTCAGGCACAGCTTCGCGACGCACCTCCTGGGCGGCGGCGGCGACCTGCGCGCGATCCAGGAGCTGCTCGGCCACGCCAGCCTGTCGACGACGCAGCGCTATACCAAGGTCGAGCCCGAGCATCTGCTCAAGGTCTACGAGGCGGCTCACCCCCGGGCGCGGCGTTAGCCGCCCGGCCGAGCGCGCTCAGCCGCCCAGCGCCGCCTTCGCGGTGGTGCCGATCGCGGCGGGGGAATCGCAGACCGCGATCCCGGCGCTCTTCAGCGCCTCGATCTTGTCGGCGGCGCTGCCCTTGCCGCCGGCGACGATCGCCCCGGCATGGCCCATGCGACGGCCGGGCGGCGCGGCGGTGCCGGCGATGAAGCCGACGACCGGCTTCTTGCGCTTCGCCGCCTTGATCAGCGCCGCCGCGTCTTCCTCGCCGCGCCCGCCGATCTCGCCGATCATGACGATCGCGTCGGTTTCCTTGTCGGCGAGGAACATCTCGATGACGTCGGTGAAGTCGAGCCCGTGCACCGGGTCGCCGCCGATCCCGACGCAGCTCGACTGGCCGAGCCCGGCGGCGGTGGTCTGCGCCACTGCCTCGTAGGTCAGCGTCCCCGAGCGGGAGACGATGCCGACCCGGCCGCGGCGGTGGATATGGCCCGGCATGATGCCGATCTTGCATTCGTCGGGGGTGATGACGCCCGGGCAGTTCGGCCCGATGAGCCGGGTCTGCGCGCCGGAGAGCGCGCGCTTGACGTGTACCATGTCCTGCACCGGGATGCCGTCGGTGATGCAGACGACAAGCGCGACGCCGGCGTCGATCGCCTCGAGGATCGCGTCGGCCGCCGAGGGCGGCGGCACGTAGATGACGCTCGCGGTGCAGCCTGTCGCCGCCTTGGCCTCGTGCACCGTGTCCCAGACCGGCAGGTCGAGGTGCCGCGTGCCGCCTTTGCCCGGCGTCACGCCGCCGACCATCTTGGTGCCGTAGGCGATCGCCTGCTCGGAGTGGAACGTGCCCTGGGCGCCGGTGAAGCCCTGGCAGATGACCGTGGTCGACGCGTCGACGAGGATCGCCATCGGCTCAGGCTCCCGCCGCGTCGCCGAGCGCCTTGACGACCTTCTTCGCGGCGTCGGCGAAATCCTCGGCGGCGATGATCGGCAGGCCCGACTGGCCGAGGATCTTGCGCCCGAGCTCGACATTGGTGCCTTCGAGACGGACCACGAGGGGGACGTGCAGGTTGACCTCGCGCGCCGCCGCGACGACCCCGTCGGCGATCACGTCGCAGCGCGCGATGCCGCCGAAGATGTTGACGAGGATCGCCTCGACGTTGGGGTCGGAGAGGATCAGCTTGAACGCCGCGGTGACCCGCTCGCGCGTCGCGCCGCCGCCGACATCGAGGAAGTTCGCCGGCTGGCCGCCGTAGAGTTTGATGATGTCCATCGTCGCCATGGCGAGCCCGGCGCCGTTGACCATGCAGCCAATATTGCCGTCGAGCTTGACGTAGGAGAGCGAATGCCGCGCCCCCTCGCGCTCGAGCGGGTCCTCCTCGTCGGCGTCGCGCAGCGCCTCGAGCTCGGGATGGCGGAAGAGCGCGTTGTCGTCGAACCCCATCTTGGCGTCGAGCGCGACAAGGGCGCCGGCGCCGGTGACGACCAGCGGGTTGACCTCGACGAGCGAAGCGTCGAGCTCGCAGAACGCGCGGTAGAGGCCGCCGACCAGCTCGACCATCGGCTTGACCAAGCCCGCGCCGAGAGCGAGCTCGAAGGCGAGCCGGCGGCCGTGGAACGGCTCGGCCCCGGTCGCCGGGTCGATCGCCAGCTGCAGGATGCGCTCGGGCGCGCGCGCCGCCAGCTCCTCGATCTCGACGCCGCCTTCGCCCGCCGCGATCAGCGTCGTCCGGCTGTTCGTGCGGTCGATCGACAGCGCGAGATAGAGCTCGCGCGCGATGTCGGTGGCGCTTTCGACATAGACCCGCTTCACGTCACGGCCCTGCGGCCCGGTCTGGTGGGTGACGAGGCGCCGGCCGAGCATCGCGCCCGCCGCCGCGCCGGCCTCCTCGGCCGAGCGCACCAGCTTGACCCCACCCGCCTTGCCGCGGCCGCCGGCGTGGATCTGCGCCTTCACCGCCCAGGCGGCGCCGCCGAGCCGCCGCGCCGCCGCCTCGGCCTCGGCCGCGGTGTAGGCGACGGCGCCGGGCTGCACCGGCACGCCGTAGCGCGCCAGCAGCCCCTTCGCCTGGTATTCGTGGATGTTCATCGCGGCTCAGGCGGCCTGCAGCTTCTTTGCCACGTCGATCAGCTCGCGCACCGCCGCGCAGGATTTGTCGAACGCCGCCTTCTCCGCGCCGTCGAGGGTGATCTCGACGATGCGCTCGACGCCGCCGGCGCCGATCACCACCGGCACGCCGACATAGAGGCCCTTGACGCCGTATTCGCCGTTGAGCTGCGCCGCGCAGGGCAGCACCCGCTTCTTGTCGAGCAGGTAGGATTCGGCCATCGCGATCGCCGCGCTTGCCGGCGCGTAGAACGCCGAGCCGGTCTTCAGCAGGTTGACGATCTCGGCGCCGCCGTCGCGCGTGCGCTGCACGATCGCGTCGATCTTGGCCTGCGTCGTCCAGCCCATCTTGACGATATCCGGCAGCGGGATGCCGGCGACCGTCGAATAGCGGGCCAGCGGCACCATCGTGTCGCCGTGTCCGCCGAGCACGAAGGCGCTCACATCCTCGACCGAGACCCCGAGCTCGGCGGCGATGAAATAGCGGAACCGCGCGCTGTCGAGCACGCCGGCCATGCCGACGACGCGGCTCGACGGCAGCCCGCACGCTTCGCGCATGACCCAGACCATGACGTCGAGCGGATTGGTGATGGTGATGACGAAAGCGCCGGGGCAATGCTCCTTGATCGCGGCGCCGACCTGCGCCACGACCTTGGTGTTGATGCCGATCAGGTCGTCGCGGCTCATCCCCGGCTTGCGCGGCACCCCGGCGGTGACGATCACCACGTCGGCGCCCTTGATCGCCGCGTAGTCGTTCGCGCCGGTGATCTGGGCGTCATAGTCCTCGATCGTGCTGCCTTGGACGATGTCGAGCGCCTTGCCCTGCGGCACGCCCTCGACGATGTCGAAAAGCACGACGTCGCCGAGCTGCTTGAGGCCCGCCAGAAGGGCCAGCGTGCCGCCGATCTGGCCGGCGCCGATCAGCGCGATCTTGTTGCGTGCCATCATGGTCCTCGCGGCTGGATGGCGCGGGTCTTAGCGCGATTCCCGGGACCCGGCAAGGCGGCCGGGTCAAACTCGAATGGTCACGAACGCATCGAGCTTCGCCCGCACGAGCTGCGCCGTCTCGGGCGAGACCGTGCTGCCGGCGTAACGCACCGGCCGCGCCGCGATGTCGATGCTGCGCGGGTGGCTCACCAGGCTCTTGCCCCATCGGCCGACGATGACATGCGACATCAGGCGGGGCGGCGGTTGGCGACGTAATCCTCGCTCTGCATCTCCATCAGCCGCGACACGGTGCGCTGGAATTCGAAGGCGCCGTCGCCGGCGACATAGATTTCCTGCGGCGGCACCGCGGCGGAGGCGATCAGTAGCGTGCCCGCCTCGTACATCGTGTCGACGAGGATGTGGAAACGCTGCGCCTCGTTGCGCCGCTCGGGCGGCAGGCGCGGGATGCCCTCGACGAGGATCGCGGCGAAGCGCTCGACGAGCGCCAGGTAATCGACCGCGGAGCGCGGCCGGCCGCACAATTCATCGAAGCTGAACCAGGCGGTGTGCCCGGCGCAGCGCGGCACGTCGAGCGGGCGGGCCATCACGGTCAGCGTCTCGCGGCGTTCCGTCATCCCCTCGGTCAGCTCGGCGAAGGCGTCGGCGAGCGCCGCGGCGGCGCGCGCGTCGAGCGGGTGGAAATAGACCGGACGGCCGACCATGCGGGCGAGCCGGTAATCGCGGCCGCTGTCGAGCGCGACCAATTCGAGCCGCTGCTGCAGCAGCGCGATGAACGGCAGGAAGCGGTCGCGCTGCAATCCGTTCTCGTAGAGGCGCTCGGGCGGTCGGTTCGAGGTGGCGACGACCACGGTGCCGGCGTCGAACAGCGCGCGGAACAGGCGCTCGAGGATCATCGCGTCGGCGATGTCGTTGACCTGGAACTCGTCGAAACAGAGGAGCGCCGCCTCGGCGGCGATCGTCGCGGCGACCGTGAGGATCGGTTGCGCGGTCTGCGCCCGCCGCTCGCGCTCGATCCGCTCGTGCACCTCGAGCATGAAGGCGTGGAAATGGACGCGGCGCTTGTTGGCGACCGGCGCCGCGGCAAAGAACAGGTCCATCAGCATCGACTTGCCGCGCCCGACCGGCCCCCACAGGTAGACGCCCTTCGGCGGCGCCGCCCACCCGCCGAGACCGAGGCGGTCGAGCCAGCCGCGCCGCGCCGGTGCGTCGCGCCCGGCGAGCGCGCGATAAAGCGCGTCGAGCCGCGCGACGACGCGCGCCTGCGCCGGGTCGGGCCGGATCGCGCCGGCCGCGCAACGCGCCGCGTAGCGCGCTGCGGGGCCGGGCGCGCCGGCGGGATCGGGCGGGGCCGCGTCGTTCGCCATCCCGCGCCGCGCTAGCCGAGCACGACCGCGACGTCGCCTTCCGCGATCGCCTCGCCCTCGGCGACGAGGATCTCCTTGACGATGCCGGCGCGCGGCGCGAGCAGCGGGATCTCCATCTTCATCGATTCGAGGATGATCAGCGGCGCCTCCTCGGCGACGCTCTCGCCGATCGCGACCGCGATCTTCCACACCGCCCCGGCGATCTCGCTCTTCACCCGCAAATCGGCCATCATCCCTCGCTCGCGCGCGGCGGAAGCGGTTCCGCGGCTGGGGAAATTACCCTAAGCTGCGGCGCAATCCACCGCCGCAATCGGCGACCTCGACTGCCGGGCGCTGGCGCTGCAGGGCAAATCTTCACCGAAAGTTAAGCATAGGCGTTTACCAAGGACCCGGTCAGCGCAGGTCGTGCGGGGGAGCAGATGTCGATTGCCGAGGCGCCGGTGGCGCGATCGAGCGAGGAGCCGGCCGAGCAGCGGGCCGAGCAGCCGGCGGCGAGCGGCCGCGAGCGCCGCGAATCCGAGCGCGTGATCGCCTACTGGCAGAAGAAGGTCGACAAGCTCGGCAAGTCGGCGACGGTCGCCGCGCTCGACCTCGCCGAGATCAACACCACCGACTGGGCGCATCGCTTCGTCATCGCCGTCGATCCGGTCGTCGAGAACTCCTCGCTGCTGCTTTACGGCTCGAATTTCGCCAGGCTGCTCGACCTGCCGCCCAAGGGGACGCCGCACGTGCCGATGGTGCGCCAGCTGCCGCGCCACCTGTCGCAGGTCTTCATGCAGGGCTGCGGCGACGCCCATCACAGCCGCCAGGCGATCCGCCTCGAAGGCGAAATCGCCCGCCCCGACGGCAAGGTCGAGCTTTACCGCGCCGCCTTCATCCCGGTCGGGGTCAAGGAGAACTCGCTGACCCACCTGGCGTTCGGCGCGTTCAACAGCTGCGTCGCCGAACAGCGGCTCGCCGCCTGACGGGACACAGCATGTTGCGTCTGAAAGTTGTCCACCGCTAGCCGAAGCGGGGATATCGCGAATGTCGAACGAGACGCAGCGACAGGCACGCTCGCCGTCGCTAGGGTCGGCCATGAGAGAGAATTGAGGCGATCTCACATGGCTAGCGCTAAAGAGTTTACTCGATCGGCTTTTTCGGCATGGCTCGATAGGCGTCGAGCACTTGCGAAAGATGCTCGCGGGCAAGCTCGAACGACTGCTGATGCCCCGGGAAAGAAGCCTGCCACTCCTCGAGTTCCAGCAGGACTTGATCAAGGACGTCCGCCGCGTCCGCGGGTGAAATGATGCCCCGGTCGACAAGCTTCGCGAGCAGCGTCAGCGAGACTTGCTGGCCAACAAGCGCCGCCTCGGTAAAATCATAGCCTTCTGCCATCGGCCCGGTCGGTTCGGGTGTGGTCGTCAGGGGTTGTCGCTGCTCCGCGGCGACGTGTCATAATACGTTCAATTCGCCTCTCCCGGGCAACCGCCATTCCTTAACCGATCAGCGCGCTGGCCTTGCGGGCGAGGCCGAGGACGCGCGCCGCATAGCCGGCAAAGCGCCGGTCTTGGGTCTGGCCGCGCACGTAGCGGATGTAGATCTGCAGGATGATGACGGCGAGCTTGAAGGCGGCGAACACCTCGTACCAGCGGATGCCGCCGACATCGCTGCCGCTGCGCTCGGCATAGCGCGCCGCCGCCTCGGCGCGGCTCGGAAAGCCGTCGCGCCAGGTCGGCATCGCCGCGATCTCGCGCCATTCCGGCGGGTCGCCCGGCTCGACCCAATAGTTGAGCAGGTAGCCGAGATCGGCGAGCGGGTCGCCGCGGGTGCACATGTCCCAGTCGAGCACCGCGACGAGGCGCGCCGGGTCGTCGGTAGCGAGCAGGCAGTTGTCGAGCCGGTAGTCGTTGTGCAGCAGCGCCGCGGCGCGCTCGCCGGGCCGCGTCTGCGCCAGCCAGTCGAGCGCCGGCCGCATGCCGGCGCGCGATGCCGCCTCCTGCGGGCCGCCGAGCGAGGCTTCCCAGCGCCGCGTCCAGCCGGCGAGCTGGCGTTCGAGATAGCCGTCGACGCGGCCGAGATCGGCAAGGCCGATTTCCGCCGCATCGACGCGATGCAGATCGGCGAGCGCGTCGACCAGCGCCAGGCCGATGCGCCGGTTGAGCTCGGGCCGCCCGGCGAACGGGGCCGGGACGTCGTCGCGGATGACGAAGCCGCGCCGCCGCTCCTCGACGATGAACACCGCGCCGATGACGCTCTCGTCCTCGCACAGCAGGAGGCTCTGCGGGGCGAGCGGATAGCGGCGATGGAGCACCGACAGGACGCGGTGCTCGCGCCGCATATCGTGCGCGCCCGGCGGGATCGGCCCGAGCGGCGGGCGGCGCAGCACGAATTCCTGTTCGCCGAATGTCAGCAGGTAGGTGAGGTTGGCCTTGCCGCCGTGGAACTGCGCGACCGACAGAGCGCCCTGCGCGGCCGGCAGCCGGGCGCGCAGATAGGCCGACAGGCGCGTCGTGTCGAGCCGCTCGTCCGGCCGCTCGGCGATCAGCTCGGCCGCTTCGAGGGAGTTCGGCGGCATGAGCCTTCAGCGTCCTTCGAGGCGGCTGCCGCGCAGCATCCTCGGGATGACGGGCGTCGCGCGGGGCGCGGATAAAACAATCGTCATCCGGGGGAGCGCCGCAGGCGCGTCGCGAACGACGCAGCCCAGCCCCCCGGTCGTCATTTCCGCAGCTCGATGCGGGCGATCGCCCGTTTGTGGACCTCGTCGGGCCCGTCGACGATGCGCATGATGCGCGAGCGCGCCCAGGCATAGGCGAGCCCGAAATCCTGGCTGACCCCGGCCCCGCCATGCGCCTGGATCGCCCGGTCGATGACGGCGAGCAGCATCTTCGGGGCGATGACCTTGATCATCGCGATCTCGGCCTGCGCCACCTTGTTGCCGACCGTGTCCATCATATGCGCCGCCTTCAGCGTCAGCAGCCGCGCCTGCTCGATCTCCATCCGCGAATCGGCGATCCATTCGCGGATCACGCCCTGGTCGGCCAAGGGACGGCCGAACGCGACGCGGCTCTTGACCCGCGCGACCATCGCTTCGAGCGAGCGCTCGGCAAGCCCGATCATCCGCATGCAGTGGTGGATGCGGCCGGGGCCGAGCCGGCCCTGCGCGATCTCGAAGCCGCGCCCTTCGCCGAGGAGGATGTTCTCGGCCGGCACCCGGACGTCCTTGAACTCGACCTCGGCATGGCCGTGCGGCGCGTCGTCGTAACCGAACACGGTGAGCGCGCGCACGACATTGACGCCCGGCGTGTGGCGCGGCACGAGGATCATCGACTGCTGCTCGTGGCGCGCCGCGTTGGGGTCGGTCTTGCCCATCAGGATGAAGATCTTGCAGCGCGGATCCATCGCGCCCGAGGTCCACCACTTGCGGGCGTTGATCACATAGCCCTGGTTGCCGTCGCGCTCGATGCGCGCCTCTATATTGGTCGCGTCGGATGAGGCGACCGCCGGCTCGGTCATCGCGAAGGACGAGCGGATTTCGCCGGCGAGCAGCGGCTTCAGCCATTGCTCCTGCTGCGCCGGCGTCGCGTAGCGCACCAGCGTTTCCATGTTGCCGGTATCGGGCGCCGAGCAGTTGAACGCCTCGGGGGCGATCGGCGAGCGGCCCATGATCTCGCAAAGCGGCGCGTATTCGAGGTTGTTGAGCCCGGCCCCGAGCTCCGATTCGGGCAGGAACAGGTTCCATAGCCCCGCGGCCCGCGCCTTCTTCTTGAGCTCCTCCATGACCGGCGGGATCTGCCAGCGCGACGGCGCCTCGGCGAGCTGGCGCTCGAAGACCGCCTCGGCCGGGTAGACCTCGCGCTCCATGAAATCGACGAGCTGCGCCCGCAGGCTCTTGACCTTGTCCGAGTGTTCGAAATCCATCGCGATCCCCGACCGATCCAGCCTTCACCACAGTCCGGCCACCATAGCCCGGGTTTTCCCGGGCCGTCTCATGCCGCCGATCGCGCGCTCACGTCGTTGCCGTCATGTCCCGCTTCGCCTCCAGGAGCGCGACGATCCGGTCGAGCTTCTCGAGCTCGATGCGCCCGAGCTCGACAAGGATCGTCTCGATCTCCTGCTTGGCGGCGACGTTGGTGTCGTAGTCCTGCTGCGCCTGCACCCGGTCGCGCTCGGTCTGGCGGTTCTGACTCATCAGGATGAGCGGCGAGGCATAGGCGGCCTCGGCCGACATGAACAGGTTGAACAGGATGAACGGGTAGGGGTCGAACTGCCATCGCGCGAACAGCCAGAACGTGTTGAACGCGACCCAGAGGATAAAGATCACCGACTGGATGATGATGAACGGCCATGAGCCGATAAAGCCGGCGACCATATCGGCCACGCGGGCGCCCGAGCTCAGATTGGCGAGATGTAGATCGTGCCAGGTTTGATGCGGTCGCATGTCGGAGCCTTCTGCGGTGAGGAGGGGCCTGGGAACAAGAGCCGGGGCGAAAACCGGGCGGGCTTCAGCGCGTCGGGTCGGACGCGAGGCGGACGAGCAGCTTGCCGAAATTGCGGCCTTGCAGGAGGCCGATAAAGGCTTGCGGTGCGTTGTCGATGCCGTCGACGACGTCCTCGCGGTAGCGGAGTTGGCCGCCGCGCACCAGCGGCGCCGCCATCGCCAGGTATTCGGGGCGCAGCGCGGCGTGGTCGCTGACGATGAAGCCCTGGATCTTGAGCCGCTTGCGCACCGCCGCGACGAGGCTGGGGCCGGGGCGCGGCGCGGCGTCGTTATATTCCGAGATCATGCCGCACATGATCATGCGGCCGTGATCGTTGAGGCGCGGAAACACCGCGGCCTGCACGGCGCCGCCGACATTCTCGAAATAGACGTCGACGCCGTCCGGGCAGGCGGCGTCGAGCGCCGCTCCCAGATCGCCGCCGCGATGGTCGAGACACTCGTCGAAGCCCAGCTCGTCCTTGACGTAGCGGCATTTGTCGGCGCCGCCGGCGATGCCGACGACGCGACAGAGGCCGCGCTTGGCCAGCTGGCCGGCGACCGCGCCGACCGCACCCGAGGCGGCCGACACCACCACCGTCTCGCCGGCTTTCGGCTGGCCGATCGTCTTCAGCCCGACATAGGCAGTGAGGCCGGGCATGCCGAGGATGCCGAGCGCGGTCGAGATCGGCGCCGCTGCAGGATCGAGCTTGGAGAGACCCTTGCCGTCGACCGCGCTGTAGGTCTGCCAGCCGTAGCCGCCGAGGACGAAGTCGCCGTCGTCGATGCCGGGATGGCGCGAGCGCACCGCCTGGCCGACGACCCGGCCTTCGATCACCTCGCCGATGCCGGTCGGCGCCGCGTAGGAGCGCTGTCCGCTGATCCGCCCGCGCATATAGGGGTCGAGCGACAGGTAGATGCCGCGGACCAAAACCTGGCCGTCGCCCGGTTCGGGAAGCGCGCCGTCGACGATCCGGAAATCCTCCGGCACCGGCATCCCGTCCGGCCGCCGCGCGAGCAGGATCTGGCGGTTCTTCTCGGCCATCGCGGTCCCCCCCTGATGCGAGAGCGCCATCATTTCACACTCGCGCCGCGAGGTAACGGGCTTGGCGCGATTCGCCCGCCTGGCGCGATTCGCCCGCTTGGCTCGGCCGCGCGATCGGCTATCGTCGGACGCGGAGGAACCATGAGCCTCGCCAGTGTCCGCGCCTTCTTCGCGGCGCATGCGCCCGATGTCGCGATCGTCGAGACCGCGGCCAGCTCGTCGACGGTCGAGCTCGCGGCCGCGGCGCACGGCGTCGCGCCGGCGCAGATCGCCAAGACCATCTGCCTCGCGGTCGGCGCGCGGACCGTGCTCGTCGTGACCGGCGGCACCGCGCGGCTCGACAACCGCAAGGTCAAGGACGTGCTCGGCGGCAAGGGCCGCATGCTGGACGCCGCGCAGGTGCTGGCGGCGACCGGCCATCCGGTCGGCGGCGTCTGCCCGTTCGGCCTGCCGGCGCCGCTCCCGGTCTATTGCGACGTGTCGCTGCGGCGGTTTGCCGAGGTCGTGCCGGCGGCGGGCTCGACCAACGCCGCGGTGAGGATCGCCAGCGAGCGGCTCGCCCTGTTGACGGGCGCGGTCTGGGTCGATGTCTGCCGCGACGCCTGAGCGCGCGGCGCTCGCGGGCGGCGCCGCGAATGAATTAGGATCGGCCGTGGTCCTTTAGCCGTGGTCTTTTAGCCGCGGTCTTCTAGCCGGGTCTTTGCAGGAGAGGGAAAGCATGGCGGCGATCTTGCGCAACGCGGCGCGCGACCGGCTGGCGGCGGGCGAGATGGCGCTCGGCATCATCATCCGCCAGGCCCGCACCGTCGACATCGCGCCGGCGATGAAGGCGGCGGGCTTCGACCTCCTCTTCCTCGACCTCGAGCACAATTCGATGGACCTCGACACCGCGGTGCAGATTTCGGTCGCCGCGCTCGGCGCCGGCATCGCGCCGCTCGCCCGGGTGCCGGCGCACCAGCTATGGCTGGCGACGCGGCTGCTCGACGGCGGTGCGCTCGGCATCGTCGTCCCGCATGTCGACACGCCCGAGGAGGCGCGCGAGATCGCCGCTGCGCTGCGCTACCCGCCGCTCGGCCACCGCTCGGTGGCCGGCGGGCTGCCGCACCTCCGATACGAGAAGCATCCGCTTGCCGAGACCTGCGCGGCGATCAACGAGGCGACACTGGTCGTGGTGATGCTCGAAACGCCGCGCGCGATCGAGAACGCCGCGGCGATCGCCGCGGTGCCGGGGATCGATTCGCTGCTGATCGGCACCAACGACCTGGCAATGGAACTCGGCATTCCCGGCCGCTTCGACGAGCCGCGCATCGTCGCCGCCTATCAGGCGGTGGTCGATGCCTGCCGCACGCACGGCAAATACGCCGGGGTCGGCGGCATCGCCGACGAGGCGCTGCTGAAGCGCTATGTCGAGATGGGGGTGCGCCTGGTGCTGCCGGGCAGCGATTTCTCGTTGCTGCAGGCCGCCGCGACCGCGACCGCCGCGAAGATGCGCGGCTTTCTCTGACCCGTTGCATGCCGTTTTCATCGACGGTTCGCGCGCCAGCGGCGCTCCGCTCGTCATGGTGAGGAGCGCCGCGGGCGCGTCGCGAACCACGGATTGGGTGCGCGGGCAGGGCGGTTGCCGCCGGACCACCGCCTGCGCGGGGGCCACGACATAAAATTGGCGGTCAAGCAGGAAGCCCAGCCGCGGCCCGCGGCCGCGCCCGACGCGCTGCGCGGCATCCTCTTGATGTGCGCCGGCGTCTCGCTGTTCCCGCTGATGAACGCGATGATGAAGCTGTTGACCGCGCGCTACCCGGTCTTCGAGATCGTCTGGGCGCGCTTCACCGGCCATCTCGTGGTGATGCTGGCGGTCTTCCTGCCGCAATACGGCTACCGGCTGATCGCGACGCGGCGCCCGCTGGTCCAGTTCGCGCGCTCGGCGCTGATGCTGGCGAGCAACGGCGTCTATGTGCTGGCGATCGGCAAGGTGCCGCTCGCCACCGCGTCGGCGATCGGCTTCACCTCGCCGCTGATCGTCACCGCGCTCTCGGTGCCGCTGCTGCGCGAGCGGGTCGGCTGGCGGCGGTGGAGCGCGGTCTTCGTCGGGTTCTGCGGTGCGCTGTTGATCATCCGGCCGGGCAGCGGCTTCGCCGACGCGACGGTGCTGCTGCTGCTCGGTTCGTCGGGCGCCTACGCGCTCTACCAGATCGCGACGCGCTGGGTGATGGCGCATGACAATCCGGCGACCGGGATCATCTTCGCCGCGCTGCTCGGCTCGCTCGCCACGACGCTCTTGCTGCCCTTCGTCTTCGTGATGCCGAAGAGCCTCGTCGACCTGGCGATGCTGATCGCGCTCGGTGCGCTCGGCGGGCTCGGGCATTTCCTGGTGATCAAGGCGTTCCAGGCCGCGCCCGCCTCGGTGATCGCGCCGCTCGGCTATGTCGAGCTGATCGGCACCGCGACGCTCGGCTACCTGATCTTCGCCAACTTTCCCGACGCGTTGACCTGGGTCGGGGCGCTGATCATCATCGCCTCCGGTCTCTACATCGCGATGCGTGAGCGGTCGAGGGCGCGGACCCGCTGATGGACTTCACCGTTCCGGACGATCTGGTCGAGCTCAGGGAGCGCACCGAGGCCTTCGTGCGCGACGAGATGATCCCGCGCGAGGGCGATGCGCGGCTCGGCCCGCATGGCCCCGCCGAGGAATTCCGCCGCGAGCTGGTGGCGCTCGGCCGCCGCGCCGGGCTCGCGGCGCCGCATGTCGGCCGCGAATGGGGCGGGCTCGGGCTCGACCATCGCGGCAACGCGGTGGTGTTCGAGGCCGCCGGCTATTCGCCGCTCGGACCGATCGCGATGAACTGCTTCGCGCCCGACGAAGCCAACATGCATCTCCTCGAGCAGGTCGCGACCGAGGCGCAGAAGGAAGCGTATCTGCGGCCGCTCGCCGCCGGCGACATCCGCTCGTGCTTTATGATGACCGAGCCGGCGCCGGGCGCCGGCGCCGACCCCTCGACGCTGCTGACCACGGCGCGCCGGGACAGTGTGGGCAACCAGGGCGATTTCGTCATCGACGGCGAGAAATGGCTGATCACCGGGGCGGTCGGCGCGGGGTTCGCGATCGTCATGGCGAAGAACGACAGCGACCCGCTCGGCCCGCCCGGCGCGACGATGTTCCTCGCGCCGATGGACGCGCCGGGCATCAAGGTCGAGCGCATCCTCGACACGCTCGACGGGTTCATGGCGGGCGGCCATGCGGTGGTGCGGCTCGACGGGCTGCGCGTGCCGGAAAGCGCGGTGCTCGGCGCGGTGGGCCAGGGTTTCCGCTACGCCCAGGCGCGGCTCGCGCCGGCTCGCCTGACGCATTGCATGCGCTGGCTCGGCGCGGCGCGGCGCTGCCACGACATCGCGACCGACTATGCGCGCCGCCGCCACGCCTTCGGCAAGCCTTTGGGCGAGCACGAGGGGGTCGGCTTCATGCTCGCCGACAACGAGATCGACATCCACACCAGCCGCCTCGCCATCTGGCACTGCGCCTGGGTGCTCGACCGCGGCGAGCGCGGCCGCCACGAATCGAGCATCGCCAAGGTGATCTGCTCGGAGGCGATCTGGCGCGTCGTCGACCGCTCGATGCAGATCCTCGGCGGGCTCGGCGTCACCGACGACACCATCGTCGCGCGCATCTTCCGCGAGGTGCGGCCGTTCCGCATCTATGACGGCCCCAGCGAGGTCCACCGCTGGTCGATCGCCCAGCGCGTGCTGCGCAGCGGCGGCGCAGATTAATTTCTCTGCCGAAAGCACCGGCTAGAGCAGTGCAGCCTACAAAACTAGGATGCTGAGCTTTTACCCCGGTGGCGCGCCCTGTGTCGTCGTCTGGTAGATGCTGGTAGAGATTGCCTGGGGCAGGCGTCGCCGCAGCGCCTGCGCGTCGACCGGGGCGCGCACCTTGGCGTCGTTGTCGAAATAAACGTAGACGTCGCGCGCCCGCCGCTTGCGCGCCGGCGGCGCGACGAGCTTGGCATCCGCCGGCTGGCCGCCCGCCGCCCAGCATTGGATGCGCCGCGCCCACCAGTCGAGCGCCGGCCCCTCGTAGCCGCTGGCGTAGCGCTGCTCGGAGCCGTGCAGGCGGATGTAGAGGAAATCGGCGGTGAGGTCCTCGGTGTAGGGCCAGCCCGCGGCATCGGCCAGCACCAGCGCCACCTTGTGGCGCCGCAGCAGCGCGATGAAGGCCGGATCGAGAAAGCTCGGATGGCGGATCTCGAGCGCGTGGCGCAGGCGGCGCCGACGGTCGGTCTCGGTCAGCGCGCGCCCGTCGACGCGGTGGTCATGCCGCGCCGCGAGCGCCGCCGCCGCCACGGTGTCGCGCGGCAGCGCCGCGAGAAACGGCTCCAGCCGCGCCGGGTCGAAGGCGAATTGCGGCGCCAGTTGCCACAAGAAGGGGCCGAGCTTGCCGCGCAGCGCGAGCACCCCGGACGCAAAGAAATTGGCGATGCCCGCCTCGACGTCGCGCAGCTTCTTCATGTGCGTGATGAAGCGGCTGCCCTTGACCGCGAAGACGAAGCCGGTCGGCGTCTCGTCGTGCCAGCGGCGAAACGCCTCGGGCCGCTTCAGCGAATAGAAGGTGCCGTTGATCTCGATCGAATCGACGTGCCGGCTGGCATAGGCGAGCTCGTCGCGCTGGCGCAGGCCGCGGGGGTAGAAGACCCCGCGCCAGCCGCGGTAGTTCCACCCCGACAGGCCGATGCGGACCTCGCCCGCGGCGTCGCTCATGTTAAAAGAACGCGATGCTGACCCTTTCGGACGTCACCTACCGCGTCGGCGGCAAGCGCGGCCGCGCGCTGCTCGACCACGCCGGCGTGCAGATCGCCGAGGGCAGCAAGCTCGGCCTCGTCGGCCGCAATGGCGTCGGCAAGTCGACGCTGCTCGACCTCATTCGCGGCCGGCTCGTGCCCGACGACGGCGATATCGTGCTGCCGCGCGACCATCGCATCGGCTTTCTCGCCCAGGAGGCGCCGAGCGGCGGCGACACGCCGCTCGCCACCGTGCTCGCCGCCGACCGCGAGCGGGCCCGGCTGCTCGATGCGCTCGACGCCGGGCCGGCGCCCGAGCGCATCGCCGAGATCGAGGCGCGGCTCGACATGATCGGCGCGCGCGCCGCGCCGGCCCGCGCCGCCCGCATCCTTGCCGGGCTCGGCTTCGACGCGGCACTGCAGGAAACCCCGCTCGACGCGTTGTCGGGCGGCTGGCGGATGCGTGTCGCGCTCGCCGCGGTGCTGTTCGCCGAGCCCGATCTGCTGCTGCTCGACGAGCCGACCAACCATCTCGATCTCGAAGCCTCGCTGTGGCTCGAGCGTTATCTGCGGCGCTACCGGCACGGCTTCATCCTGGTCAGCCACGACCGCCAGCTGCTCAACGCCGCGCCGGGCGCGATCCTCCACCTCGAGGCCGGCAAGCTGACGCTCTATTCCGGCAATTTCGACGCCTTCCTGCGCGCCCGCAGCGCGGCCAAGGCGCGGCTCGCCGCGGTCGCCAAGCGCCAGGAGGCGCAGCGCGCACACATGCAGGCCTTTGTCGACCGCTTCCGCTACAAGGCATCGAAGGCGCGCCAGGCGCAAAGCCGGCTGAAGGCGCTCGCCCGGCTCGAACCGGTCGCGGTCATCGCCGAGGCGCCGCCGATCGAGCTGCGCCTGCCCGAGCCGGCGGTGCTGCGCCCGCCGCTGCTGACGCTGGAGGCGGTCAGCGTCGGCTACGCTGCGGGCGAGCCGGTGCTGTCGCACCTCGATCTGCGGCTCGACCCCGACGACCGGATCGCGCTGCTCGGCGCCAACGGCAACGGCAAGACCACTTTCGCGCGGCTGCTCGCCGGCCGGCTGGCGCCTATGGCGGGCCGCGTGACACGCCCGGCCAAGCTCGTCACCGGCTTCTTCGCCCAGCACCAGATCGAGGAGATGCGGCCGGAGGAATCGGCCGTCGATCACCTCGCGGCGCTGGCGCCGGGGCTCGGGCCGGAGGCGGTGCGCAGCCGGCTCGGCGGGTTCGGCTTCGGCCAGGACAAGGCGCTGGTGCCGGTGGCGGCGCTGTCCGGCGGCGAGCGGGCGCGGCTCAACCTGGCGCTCGTCACCCATGCCGCGCCGGCGCTGCTGATCCTCGACGAGCCGACCAACCATCTCGACATGGAGACGCGTGAGAGCCTGGTCGCCGCGCTTGCCGACTACCCGGGCGCGGTCGTGCTGATCAGCCATGACTGGCACCTCGTCGAGCTGGTCGCCGACCGGCTGTGGCTGGTCGAAGGCGGCACGGTGCGCCCGTTCGATGGCGATCTCGCGGCCTATCGCGACCGCCTCGACGAACGCGACGCGGCGTCGAGCGAGGCGGCGGCGCCCGCCGCGCCGCGCGCCGGGCGGCGCCTGGCGCGCCAGGAAGCGGCGCAGCGCCGCCTCGCGCTCGAGCCGCTGCGCCGCGCCGCACAGCAGGCCGAGGTCGCGGCGACCCGTCTCGCCGCCGAGCAGCGCGACCTCGACCGCGCGCTGGCGGCGCCCGCGAGTTTCGCCGCCGACGGCGCGCGGCTTGCCGAGGCGCTGCGGCGTCGCGCCGACCTCGCGCGGCGAATCGCCGAGGCCGAGGCGCGCTGGCTCGCCGCCGAGGAGGCGGTCGAGCGCGCCGCGCGCGACTAGGATCGACGGCGCATCGCGCGGCCAAAGGCCGCAGCGCAGCAGGGCTGCGCAGCAGGGTTTTGACAGCGAGGCGACGCGCCGCCCAGAATGGTTCCGCACCCGTGGCATTTTGCCGCTCCGACCCCTCGACGAGGCAGCCATGACTGATAGCCCGGCCATCAGCGACCGCAACCTCGAGGCGACGACGAACATTTCGCTGAAGCGCGAGCCGGCCTGCTTCGCGTTCCTGTCGGCGCGGTCGGCGGCGGCGCCGATGCCGATCGATTCGATCAATCTCGATCTTGCGTCCGCCGACTATTTCCAGGGCCGCGCCTCGCTGTGGACCACGCTGGAGATGCGCTCGGGGGTCAACAGCGAGCGGCCGACGGCGCTGCTCGGCTTCGACGAGAGCTTCCTGCGCCCGTTCACCCGCGCGCTGGTCGAGGCCTCGACGACGCGCGCGGCCTACCGCATGACGATCCTGTCGGACGATGCCGACACCGGTCGCTGGCGCGTCGTCGAATACGTCACCGGCCCGGGCAAGGGCTTGCGCGAGCTGATCATCCAGCCGTTCGAATCGGTGATGGTGATCGCCGCGGCGAGCCGCAACGACGGCGAGGAAAGTCTCTTCCAGCTGCCGCGCACCGACAATTTCCTGCGCGCCTTCGCCA
>DATJOB010000437.1:0-6931 GCA_035507475.1 Allostellaceae bacterium
TCTAGGGCGCCGGGCGCGGCCCTAAATCAGGTCGCGGCGCCGCCTATTCCGCCGCGGCCTTCTTCGGCTGGCGGACGGTCTTGTCGCGCATCGTGACGAATTCCTCGGCTGCCGAGGGGTGGATGCCGACCGTGGCGTCGAACTGCTTCTTGGTGGCGCCGCATTTGATCGCGATCGCGAGGCCCTGGATGATCTCGGGTGCGTCGGGGCCGAGCATGTGGCAGCCGACGACGCGGTCGCTCTTGGCGTCGACGACGAGCTTCATAAAGGTGCGCTCGTCGCGGCCGGAGAGCGTGTTCTTCATCGCCCTGAAGCGCGCCTGGTAGATGTCGACCTCGCCGTATTTCTTGCGCGCCGCTTCCTCGGTGAGGCCGACCGTGCCGATCGGCGGCTGCGAGAACACCGCCGAGGGCACGTTCTCGTGGTCCATCCTGATCGGGTTGTCGTTGAACAGCGTTTCGGCGATCGCCCGGCTCTCGGCGATCGCGACCGGCGTCAGGTTGATGCGGTCGGTGACGTCGCCGACGGCATAGATGCTCGGGACGCTGGTGCGCTGCCATTCGTCGACCTTGACCGCGCCGTTCTCCTGCATCGCGACACCGAGCTCGGCGAGGCCGAGGCCCCTGGTGTTCGGCGCGCGCCCGGTCGCGTACATCACGACGTCGCAGGAAAGCTCCTGGCCGAGATCGGTATAGACGTCGTAGCCGCCCGGCCGCTTCTCGATGCGCTGGACGTTCTGGCAGGCATGGATGTTGACGCCGCGGGCGCGCATCTCCTGCGCGAGGTTGACGCGCACATCGTCGTCGAAGCCGTAGAGCAGCTCGTCGCGCCGGATGATCTCGTGCACCTCGCTGCCGAAACCGGCGAAGATGCCGGCGAACTCGACCGCGATATAGCCGCCGCCGACGATGACGATGCGGTGCGGCCGCTCCTTGAGATCGAGCGCCTCGTTCGACGAGATGACGTGCTCGATGCCCGGGACTTTCGGCGTCTCCGGCCAGCCGCCGGTGGCGATCAGGATGTTCTCGGCGGTGTAGCGCTTGCCGGCGACCTCGACCGTGTGCGGGTCGACGACCACGCCGCGGCCGTCGACGATCTGCACCTTGGCGTTCTTCAGCATGTTGACGTAGATGCCGTGCAGCCGGTCGAGCTCCTTGTCCTTGGCGGCGATCAGCGCCGCCCAGTCATGCGTCGCCGGCGGCACGCTCCAGCCGAAGCCCGGCGCGTCGGCGAAGGCCTCGGCGAATTGCGAGCCGTAGACGAGCAGCTTCTTCGGCACGCAGCCGCGCAGCACGCAGGTGCCGCCGATCCGCAGATCCTCGCAGATCGCGGTGCGCGCGCCATAGGCCCCGGCGCGGCGCGTCCCGGCGACGCCGCCCGAGCCGGCGCCGATGGTGAACAGGTCAAAATCGTAACGCGGCATCCGCGGTTCTCCTTCCCGGCGGCGATCCCCGTGTGACTGTCACAAGCGGCAAAATCCCGCAAGCGAACGGATCGCCCTCACTTCCCGGCCCAGCCGGTGATGTCGAAATAGATCGTCGTGCGGCTCTTGTCGGGTTTGACCATGCCGATCAGGTCGTAGCGCCGGCCGCCGGCCTCGATCGTGCTCTGGCTCTCGATGTGCCAGGTCGGGAAATGCGCGGCGATGTAGGTCTGCTCGGCGACGACGCCGTGGAACTCGTCGGCGATGCGCGGCAGGACGATCGCCGTCGCCGGCGTCGTCCCGGCCGGCGCCTGCCCCGCGGGTTGCGCGACGGCGCATGGCGATCCTAGCGCCGCGAGCGCCAGCACCGCGGCCCGGGTCAGCGGTCGATGCCGCCGAGGCACAGGTATTTGATCTCGAGATAGTCCTCGATGCCGTATTTCGAGCCTTCGCGGCCGATGCCCGATTCCTTCATCCCGCCGAACGGCGCGATCTCGGTCGAGATGATGCCCTCGTTGATCCCGACGATGCCGTATTCGAGCGCCTCGGCGACGCGCCAGATGCGGCCGATGTCGCGGCTGTAGAAATAGGCGGCGAGGCCGAACTCGGTATCGTTCGCCATGCGGACCGCCTCGCCCTCGTCCTTGAAGCGGTAGAGCGGCGCGACCGGGCCGAAGGTCTCCTCCCGGGTGATGATCATGTCGGTGGTGACGCCGGTCAGCACGGTCGGCTCGAAGAAACTGCCGCCCAAGGCCGAACGCTTGCCGCCGGCGACGATTTGCGCGCCCTTTTTCAGCGCGTCGGCGATGTGGCTCTCGACCTTCTCGACCGCCTTCATGTCGATCAGCGGGCCGATCACGACGCCGGTTTCGGTGCCGTCGCCGACCTTCATCTCGCTCGCGACCTCGGCGAGGCGCTTCGAGAAGGCGTCGTAGACGCCGTCCTGGACGAGGAGCCGGTTGGCACACACGCAGGTCTGCCCGGCATTCCGGTATTTCGAGGCGATCGCGCCCTTGACCGCCATCTCGATGTCGGCGTCGTCGAAGACGATGAACGGCGCGTTGCCGCCCAACTCCATCGAGGTCTTCTTCACCGTCGCGGCGCATTGCTCCATCAGCAGCTTGCCGATCTCGGTCGAGCCGGTGAAGGTGAGCTTGCGCACGGTCGGGTTCGAGGTCATCTCGCCGCCGATCTCTCCGGCGCTCCCGGTGACGCACGAGAAGACGCCGGCCGGCACCCCGGCGCGCTCGGCCAGCTCGCACAGCGCCAGCGCCGAGAACGGGGTCTGCGAGGCGGGCTTGAGCACCATCGTGCAGCCGGCGGCGAGCGCCGGGCCGCATTTGCGGGTGATCATCGCCGCCGGGAAGTTCCACGGCGTGATCGCGGCACACACGCCGATCGGCTCCTTGATGACGACGATGCGCTTGTCGGCGCCGTGCGACGGGATGGTGTCGCCGTAGAGCCGCTTGCCCTCCTCGCCGAACCATTCGATGAACGCGGCGGCATAGGCGATCTCGCCCTTCGACTCGGCCAACGGCTTGCCCTGCTCGGCGGTCATCAGCTGCGCCAGATCGTCCTGGTTCGCCATCATCAGGTCGAACCATTTGCGCAGGATCTGGGCGCGCTCCTTGGCGGTCTTGGCGCGCCATGCGGGGAGCGCCTTGTCGGCGGCCTCGATCGCCTGCCGCGTCTCCTCGGCGCCCATGCGCGGCACCGTGCCGAGCGTCTCGCCGGTCGCCGGGTTGTTGACCGGGATCGTGCCGCGATTGAGCGCGTCGGCCCACTTGCCGTCGACATAGCATTGCTGGCGGAAGAGCTTCTGGTCGCGGAGCTGCAGCATCGCACCCTCCCGTGGGGGATCGCGGCCGGTGGGGATCGCCGGGCCTTTTCCGGATAGGTACGGCGCGCTCGGGCCTTTGGCAAGGCGGCGACGGATGGTCAATCGCGGCCGGTTTCAACTTCCTGTCATCAAGCCGTGCTACCGGTGATCGCCCGCGTGATCGGGGGACACGAATGATCGTCAAGCAAAGCCGGCGCAGATTCCTGCAAACCGCCGCCGCGACCGGCGCCGCGCTGTTTGTGCCGCGCTTCGCCGGTCTCGCGCATGCCCAGGCGGCGGTGCAGCCCGATCTCCAGGGGCTCCGCGACAAGATCGACCATATCGTGGTGATCTTTCAGGAAAACCGCACCTTCGATCATTATTTCGGCGCCTACAAATCGCCGACCGGCGCCAAGGTCGAAGGGATCCTCGATGCTGCGGGTGGGGTGGATCCGCGCTTTTCCGGCCTGCAGAAAAACCCGGCCGGCGCGCCATACCCGTATCTGCCGCTCCCGTGGAACATCGCCGGGTTCGCCGGCGCCGAATTGCCGAACAAGCCATTCCCGCTCGCGCCGTACATCCCGGCCGGCGCGAATGTGCTGTGGGACCCGATGCACCATTTCTATCGGATGTTCGCGCAGATCGACGGTGGCAAGATGGACCGCTTCGTCGCGCTCGCGCTTCCTGGCAAGCACGAATTCTTCGAAAAGCCGCCGACCGACCCGGCGCAGATGATGATGGCGGCATCGACGCCCTCCGGCGCGGTGCTCGGCTACTACACGCGCGACGATCTTCCCGGCTACCACCACCTCGCCGACGAATACGTCCTCTTCGACCATTTCTTTCAGGCCATGTCCGGCGGCTCCACGGGCAACGCGCTCTATCTGGTCGCGGCCCGCTCGGCGAGCCGGGCGAAGGCGCCGCAAGGCAAGATCGGCAGCCTCGAGCCGCCGGTTTTTGACCGGCCGTACGACAAGAACGGTATCCTCATTAACGACCTCGCGCCGGTCAACGGGCCGAGCGAAACCTTTATGGGCTCGATCGACCTGTCGCCGCCGCCCGACGAGCAGACCTATCCGAATATCGGCGACCGGCTCAACGCGGCTTCGCTTTCCTGGGCCTGGTACAACGAGGCGTGGAACGCGGTAAAGCCTTGGGCGATGAAAAAGGCGACCGGCGCCGGCGACGGCTCGGTCGTCGTCGACACGCCCGAGCATTACCTACCGCACCACAACCCGTTCCAGTACTTCCCGAGCTGGTTCGCCAATGTCGGGGCGGGCCACATGCGCGACGCGACCGACTTCTTCGACGATGTCAAAGCCGGCAAGCTGCCGGCCGTGTCGTTTCTCAAGGCGACCGGCGGGCGCGACGAGCATCCCGCCAATTCCGCGCCGCGCTGGGGCGAGGAATGGGTGATGGGGCTGCTGAAGGCGCTGGGGAATTCGCCGGTCTGGGAAAAGACCGCGGTAGTCATCACCTATGACGAGGGCGGCGGGTTCTGGGACCATGTCGCGCCGCCCACGCCGGATGACTATGGCTGCGGCACCCGCGTGCCGGCGCTGCTCGTCGGCCCATGGGCGCGGCGCGGCTATATCGACCACAACGTCGCCGACACGACCTCGGTGCTGGCATTGATCGCGGCGCGGTTCGGCCTCAAGCCGCTGCAGGACCGCGACGCCAAGGCCTACAACCTCGTCGGCGCCTTCGACTTCTCTCAGAAGTCGCGCGAGCCGAATTTTGGGTAGCGCTACTCCACCGTGACGCTCTTCGCCAAATTCCGCGGCTGGTCGACGTCGGTGCCCTTCAAGACCGCGGTGTGGTAGGCGAGGAGCTGGATCGGGATCGCGTAGAGCAGCGGCGCGACGAAGGGCGCGCAATCGGGGATCGCGATGCCGAAGGCGAGCCGACCCGCGAGCCGCGCCACCCCGGCCGCGTTGGAGATCATCACCACCCGGCCGCCGCGCGCCATCACCTCCTCGGCGTTCGACATGGTCTTCTCGAAGAGGTCGTCGGGCGGCGCCAGCACGATCACCGGTACCTTGTCGTCGATCAGCGCGATGGGGCCGTGCTTCATCTCGCCGGCGGCATAGCCCTCGGCGTGGATGTAGCTGATCTCCTTGAGCTTGAGCGCGCCTTCGAGGGCCAGCGGATAGGCGCAGCCGCGCCCGAGATAGAGCACGTCGCGCGCCTTGGCGATCTCCTCGGCGATCTGCTTGATCCGCTTGTCGTGGTTGAGCAGCTCGGCGGCGCGCGCCGGGATCTCGGCGAGCTGCTGCGCGAACGCCGCTTCCTGCGCCGCGTCGATCGTGCCGCGCGCCCGCGCCAGCGCCACGGTCAGCGCCGCCAGCACCGCGAGCTGGGTGGTGAACGCCTTGGTCGAGGCGACGCCGATCTCGGGCCCGGCGAGGGTCGGCAGCACGATATCGGCCTCGCGTGCGATCGAGCTTTCCGGCTGGTTGACGACGGCGACGATCTTCTGGCCCTGCTCGCGGCAATAGCGCAGCGCCGCCAGCGTGTCGGCGGTCTCGCCCGATTGCGAGATGACGATCGCCGCACCGCCCTTCGGCATGTCGGCGGCGCGGTAGCGGAACTCGGAGGCGATGTCGACCTCGACCGGCAGCCGGGCGATGCGCTCGAACCAGTATTTGGCGATGAGACCGGCATGGTAGGCGGTGCCGCAGGCGACGATGGTCGCCTTGGTCACGTCGCCGAGCGCGAACGGCAGTTGCGGCAGGTGGACGGTGCCGGTGGTCGGGTGAATGAGCGCGTGCAGCGTGTCGCCGATCACCGCCGGCTGCTCGAAGATCTCCTTCTCCATGAAATGGCGGTGGTTGCCCTTGCCGATCAGCGCGCCGGAGACCGCGGTGTCGTAGACCCGGCGTTCGATGCTGTGGCCGTCGGCATCAAAGATCGCGACGCCACGCGAGCTGACGACGGCCCAGTCGCCGTCTTCGAGATAGGTGATCGAACGGGTCAGCGGCGCCAGCGCCAGCGCGTCGGAGCCGATGAACATCTCGCCGTCGCCATAGCCGATCGCCAGCGGCGGGCCACGCCGCGCGCAGATCGGCAAGGGCAATTTCCATCATTTCATGCAGAAGGAAATTTTCGAGCAGCCGGCGGTGATCGGCGACACGCTGCACGCCCTCATCCACCCGACGACCGGCACCGTGCATCTGCCCGAGTTGCCCTTCGCGCTCGGCGACATCCCCAAGGCGACGATCATTGCCTGCGGCACCTCGTACAATGCCGGGCTGACCGCGAAATACTGGTTCGAGCGCATCGCCCGCCTGCCGATCGAGGTCGATATCGCCTCCGAGTTCCGCTATCGCGCGCCCGACATGCCAGCCGGCGGCGTGGCGATCGTCATCTCGCAATCGGGGGAGACCGCCGACACGCTGGCGGCCCTCAGATATTGCCGGCAATGCGGCCAGAAGATCATCGCCGTCGTCAACCAGCCGGAAAGCTCGATCGCGCGCGAGGCCGATATCGTGCTGCCGACTTTGGCCGGGCCGGAGATCGGCGTCGCCTCGACCAAGGCGTTCACCACGCAACTCGCCGTGCTGGCGGCGCTGACCGTGGCGCTGGCGCGGGCGCGCGGCACGATCGACGAGGCGCAGGAAGCCGCCCTCGCCCGGCAGCTCGCCGAGATTCCGTCGCGCGCCGCCGAGGTGCTGAACCACGACGAGCGC
>DATJOB010000438.1:0-24922 GCA_035507475.1 Allostellaceae bacterium
CCGGCACGTGACCGCCGAGCAACTGCACGGCGAAGCGACCGCCGCGTCGATCCGCGTATCGCTGGCGACCGTGTACAACACGCTGCACCAGTTCACCACGGCGGGGCTGCTGCGCGAGGTCGTGGTCGAGCCCGGTCGCTCCTATTTCGACACCAATATCGACGACCACCATCATTTCTTCTGTGAATCGACCGGGATGCTGCAGGATATTCCCGGCGCCGCCGTCACGGTGGGCGCGCTGCCGCATGCACCGGCCGGAACCGAGATCAGTCGGGTGGACGTGATCATCCGGGTGCGCCGCCAGAACGGTGCGACTGCTTCCTAGTTCTTTAGAATAATTCCAAAAACGGCTTGACTCCGCGGCCGGCCCGCGCCATAAGAGGGCGTGGGCAATGGATCGATGTTGTCCCCCAAATTTACAGCAAGGAGGGTAGGATGGCTTCCCTGAAGGGTTCCAAGACCGAAGACAATTTGAAGGCGGCTTTTGCCGGCGAGAGCCAGGCAAACCGGCGTTATCTCTATTTCGCGCAGAAGGCGGATGTCGAAGGCTATAACGACGTCTCCGCGGTGTTCCGCTCGACCGCCGAGGGCGAGACCGGCCACGCGCATGGCCACCTCGAATATCTCGAAGAGGTCGGCGACCCGGCGACCGGTCTGCCGATCGGCGACACCGCCAACAATCTGAAGGCTTCCGTGGCCGGCGAAACGCACGAATACACCGACATGTATCCGGGCATGGCGCGGACGGCCCGCGAAGAAGGCTTTGACGAGATCGCCGACTGGTTCGAGACGCTCGCCAAGGCCGAGCGTTCGCATGCCGGCCGCTTCCAGCGCGCCCTCGACACGCTCTAAGCGCTCTTACGATGGCAAGGGGCGCGGGAGCAATCTCTCGCGCCCTTTGCTTTAACGCCTACCGATAAGAGAAGAGACTCCCGAGATGCGCGAAGGCAGCCTGGAGGCGCCGACCCGCCATATTGTCGCGTGGGAAGATCCCGACTTCACCGATCGGCAGAAGACCGAGGCGGAGATGGAGCGGGTGTTCGACATCTGTCACACCTGCCGGCGCTGCTTCAACCTCTGCGACTCCTTCCCTCGCCTCTTCGACCTGATCGACAATTCGCCGACCGGCGAGCTCGATGCCGTGCCGAAGAGCGACTACAAGCAGGTGGCCGACGCCTGCACGCTTTGCGACATGTGCTTCATGACAAAGTGCCCCTACGTGCCGCCGCATGAGTTCAATGTCGACTTCCCGCATCTGATGCTGCGCTATCGCGCGGTCGAGCACCGCGAGCATCGCGAGCCGATACCGCAGCGCCAGCTGATCGAGACGGATCGCAACGGCCGCCTCGCCCGCCACGTCGCGCCGCTCGCCAACTGGGCAAGCGACCGCCACAACAAGCTGACCCGGCCGGTCCTCGAAAAGCTCGCGGGCGTCGATCGTCATGCCGCGCTGCCGGCGTTTCACGGCCGGACCTTCACGATGCGCGCCAAGCGGGCCGCGCCGGCGGTCGACCGCAGCGCACCCGCCGCAGGCCGCAAGGCGGTCCTCTACGCGACCTGCTTCGTCAACTACAACAACCCCGGCATCGGCGAAGCGGCGCGGGCGGTGCTCGCCAAGAACGGCGTCGAGACCGAAGTGGTCTACCCCCAGTGCTGCGGCATGCCGCAACTGGAGAGCGGCAACCTCGCCGCGGTCGCGGCGGCCGCCAGGAGCGTGTCGACGACGCTCGGCCTGTGGATCGACCGCGGCTACGACGTGATCGCGCTGGTGCCGTCCTGCGCGCTGATGTTCAAGTTCGAGTGGCCGCTGATCGTGCCGAACGATGCGGCGGTCGAGAAGCTGGCGACGGCGACCTACGACATCAGCGAATACATCGTCGACATCGCCAAGGGCAGCGGCTTGGCGCCGGGGCTCGCGCCGCTCGGCGGCGGCGTCACGCTGCACATCGCCTGCCACGCCCGCGCCCAGAACATGGGGCAGAAATCGGCCGAGATGATGCGCCTTGTGCCGGACACCGAGATCAAGGTGATCGAGCGCTGCTCCGGTCATGGCGGCTCGTGGGGCGTGATGAAGGGCAATTTCGAGACCGCGATCAAGGTCGGGCGACCGGTCGCCCGCCAGGTGGTGCGCGACAAGCAGCATTTCGTCGCGTCGGAATGTCCGCTGGCCGGGATGCACATCGTCCAGGGGATGGAGCTGATCGCCCACGGCGAGGCGTTCCCCGAGCGCAGCCAGCACCCGATCGAACTGTTCGCCCGCGCTTATGGCATCGCCATAGGCGACGCGGCTGAGGGCGGTTAGCGATGAGCGCGACGGCTCAAACCGGCAGGCGCGCGCTGACCCGCGCCGACATCCTGTCGCTCGCCGAATACGGCAAGATCCGCCGCGAACAGCGACGCAAGATCAGCGAGCTGAAACGGCGCCGGCGGGTCGAGGTCGGCCCCTTCGCCACCTTCTATTTCGAGAGCTACGAGACGATGTGGCAGCAGGTCCACGAGATGCTGTTCGTCGAGAAGGGCGGCGAGGCTCAGATCGACGATGAGCTGGCGGCCTACAACCCGATGATCCCGCAGGGCAGCGAGCTCGTCGCCACGGTGATGTTCGAGATCGACGATCCCGTCCGGCGGGCGAATGTGCTGGCGCGGCTGGGCGGCATCGAGGACCACGTCTTCCTCGAGTTCGACGGCGAGCGGATTGCCGGCAAGCCCGATCCGACGCGCGAAAACACCAGCCCTGACGGCAAGGCGTCGTCGGTGCAGTTCATCTGGTTCCCGTTCACCGCGGCGCAGATCGCGCGGTTCAGCACCGCCGGCGCCAGGGTGGTCGTCGGCTTCGATCACCCGAACTATGCGCATATGGCGGTAATGCCGGAGCCGGTGCGCGCGACGCTCGCCGAGGATTTCGCCTGACGCGGCGACGGCGGGCTCGCGCTAAGGCACGCTTTCGTTGGGATAGACGCCCCAGATATCGGCGCGCTGCACCCAGCCGGTGATGCTGCCGGTCTCGATCCGGCACCATTCGCCGCGGCACTCGGCGAGCTGGGCCATCACCCCGGGCTCGGCGCGAGCCACCAGCGGGGCGCCGAGATCGGGACTGCGCCGCACCGCGCGCACGCCGCCGGTGACGATCACCTCGCGCCGTGCGGTCACCATCTTTTCGTGCACCCAGCCCTCGGTGCCCTCCCAGTCGCGCACGCGCCGCCAATGGTCGAACTGCGCGATGATCTCGACCGGCCAGTCCTTGCGGACATAGACCCATTCGATCGGATAGCGGTCGCCGGGCCCGCTGCGCAGATTGACCTTGTCGGCATGGAGGCTGGCGAAGCGCGGCACCGACGCCTCGGCACCGGCGGCGAACGCCGCGGTCCCGCCGCGAATCCCGAATGCGAGCGCCAGCGTCACGCCGGCGACCGCCCTCACCCACCGTTTCCGGGCCATGACTTCCCCCCGAGCCCGCGCGAGGATTAAGCCCGCGCCCGGAAACCCGTCAAGGGTCGGCTAATTTGTTGAATCGTCTCAATAACTAAGCGTGGGCCGCGACCGCGCAGGCGGGACAGTCGTGGTCCTTGGCGATTCGGATGCGGTGGAAGCGGGTGCGCAGCGCATCGTAGATGAGCAGCGTCCCGTCGAGGCTCTCGCCGAGCCCGAGCAGCTCCTTCAGCACCTCGACCGCCTGCAGCGTCCCGACCACCCCGGCGACCGCGCCGAGGATGCCGGCCTCCTCGCAGCGCGGCACCGTGTCCGGCGGCGGCGGCTCGCGGAACAGGCAGCGATAGCAGGGATGGCCGTCGCCGAGATAGGCCTTGAAGGTCGACAGCTGGCCCTCGAACGGCGACAGCGCCGCCGCGACCAGCGGCTTTCCCAGCCGCGTGCAGAGATCGTTGAGCAGATAGCGGGTGGCGAAATTGTCGCTGCCGTCGGCGACGAGGTCGTAACCGCCGATCAGCTGCGCGGCGTTGTCAGCGGAAAGCCGCACCGGGTGGAGATCGAGGACGACGCCGTCATTGACCCGCGCGAGCGTATCGCGCGCGCTGTCGACCTTGAGCGCACCGATGCGCTCCGTCGCGTGGACGATCTGGCGCTGCAGATTGGTGATGTCGACCCGGTCGTCGTCGACGATGCCGATCGTCCCGACCCCGGCCGCGGCGAGATACATCAGCATCGGCGAGCCCAGCCCGCCGGCGCCGATCACCAGGACGCGCGAGGCGAGCAGCCTCTCCTGCCCCTCCTCGCCGACCTCGTCGAGGATCAGGTGCCGGGCATAGCGCCGGAATTGCTCCTCGCTCAATTCCATCGCGGTCGTCCTACAACCCGTCGAAGAGCGGGGTCGACAGGTAGCGCTCGGCGAAATCGGGCAGGATGACGACGATCGTCTTACCCGCCATCTCGGCGCGCGCGCCGACCTCGAGCGCGGCCGCCAGCGCCGCCCCAGCCGAGATGCCGACGGTGACCCCCTCGAGGCGCGCCACCCGACGCGACACCCGGAACGAGGTCTCGTTGCCGATGCGGACGACCTCGTCGATCAGCCCGGTGTCGAGGATGCTCGGGATGAACCCGGCGCCGATGCCCTGGATGCGATGCGGCCCCGGCGGGCCGCCCGACAGCACCGCGCTGTCCTCGGGCTCGACCGCGACGATGCGCAGCCCCGGCTTGCGCGGCTTCAGCACCGAGCCGACCCCGGTCAGCGTGCCGCCGGTGCCGACGCCGCTGACGACGACATCGACCGCGCCGCCGGTGTCCTTCCAGATCTCCTCGGCGGTGGTGCGGCGATGGATCTCCGGGTTGGCCGGGTTGTCGAACTGCTGCAGCATCAGCGCTTCGGGCAGCGTCTTGACGATCTCCTCGGCGCGCGCGATGGCGCCGCGCATGCCCTGCGCCGCCGGGGTCAATTCCAGTTCGGCGCCGAGCAGCAGCAGCATCCGGCGCCGCTCGACCGACATGCTTTCCGGCATCGTCAGGATCAGCCGATAGCCCTTGGCGGCGCAGGCAAAGGCGAGGGCGATCCCGGTATTGCCCGAAGTCGGCTCGACCAGCACGGTATTCCGGGTGACGCGCCCGGCCTTCTCGGCCGCCTCGATCATCGCCAGCCCGATGCGGTCCTTGACCGAAGCGAGCGGGTTGAAGAATTCGCATTTGCCGAGGAGCTGGGCTTTGAGGCCGGCGTCGGCGGCAAGCCGCGACAGCCGCACGAGCGGCGTCGCGCCGATCGTCTCGAGGATGCTGTCGTAGACGCGGCCGCGGAATTCGCCGCGAGAGGTGGGGTTGGTCTGGTCGTCCATGGTCTTCCCCTCGGCTTTTTTCTGATGTGGGGCGGCCCGACTGCCGCCGCAACGCGAAACCGCGGCGCCGGTCAAATCTCGAAATTGCCGCTCTGCGCGGCCTGTCCGGCGATGCCGGCGCGATGCGCGCGGCTGCAGAGGTCCTCGAGGGTCAGCGCATCGAGGCGCCGCATCGTCTCCTCCTGCAGTTCGAGCCAGAGCGGGCGCAGCACCTGCAGGCCCAGCGCGCTGCCGCGCGGCGCCTCGATCGGGTTCTCGACGGTCTCCAGCGCGCGCACGGTGCGCACGATGTCGCCGATGCTGACCCGCCGCCGCTCGCGCGCCAAGCGGTAGCCGCCGCTCGGCCCGCGAATACCGATGAGCAGGTTGGCGCGCACCAGTTCCTGCAGCACCGGCTCGAGGTAGCGGCGCGGAATCCCTTGCCGAGCGGTAATCTCCACCGAGCGCACCGGGGTGATCCCGCCGTTATAGGCAATGTCGAGAACCGCCTCGATTGCAAAGAGAAGCTTCTTGCTGAGCCGGATCATCGCGCGGTTCGGCGCCCTCCTTGCGCCGCGGGCTAGTTTCGCTGCGACCCGCGGCCGCAGCAAGCGGAAGCGACGCCGGTGGAACCAAACCCGCCGGCCTGTCGATCGCCGCTTTGGGAGAACGCTTCGACCAGCGAAAATTCCGCACGCGCGATCCGGGTGAAGACGAGCTGCGCGATCCGGTCGCCCGGTGCGATCCGCAGCGCCGGATTGCTGTCCGGCGGGTTGCGGTTCCACACCGAGATCAAAAGCGGGCCTTCGTAATCGGCGTCGATGACCCCGACCCCGTTGCCGAGCACCAGCCCCTCGCGGTGGCCGAGGCCGGAGCGCGGCAACACCAGGCCGCACCATTCCGCGTCGCCGATGCGGAACGCGATCCCGGCGGGAACGAGGACCGCCGGAGCTTGCGGCAACAGCTCGATCGGCGCGTCGAGACAGGCATGGAGGTCGAGCCCGGCGGCGAGGCTCGACCCGTAATGCGGGAAACCCCAGCCGGGCAGCCGCGGATCGAGGATCTTGAGCTCGACCGTCAGCGGCATCGCGCGATTATGGCCGCAGCGCGCCGAGCCGCTCGGCGATCCGCTCGACGAGCCGGGCGGCAATCTCCCGCTTGGTCATCGCCGGCCAATCTTCGACCCCGTCGGCGGCGACCAGGTGGATCGTGTTGCGCTCGCCGCCGAACGCGCCGGTGCCGGGCGAGACGTCGTTCGCGAGGATCCAGTCGCAGCCCTTGCGCGCGCGCATGGCAATCGCATTGGCGACGACGTTCTCGGTCTCCGCGGCAAAGCCGACGACGAGCGCCGGCCGGTCGTTGCGGCGCCCGGCGAGCGTCGCCAGGATGTCCGGGTTCTCGGTGAGGCGCAGCGGCGGCGGACCCTTGCCGTCCTTCTTGAGCTTTTGCGTCGCCACGTTGTCGACCCGCCAATCGGCGACCGCGGCGGCCAGCACCGCGACATCGACCGGCAGGTTCGCTTCGGCGGCGGCCAGCATGTCGCGCGCGCTTTCGACCGGCACCAGCCGCACCCCGGCCGGCGTCGGCTCCTGGGTCGGGCCGGAGACGAGGATCGTCTCGGCGCCGAGCCGCGCCAGCGCACCGGCGATCGCGTGCCCCTGCTTGCCGGAAGAATGGTTCGAGAGGTAGCGCACCGGGTCAATCGCCTCGCGCGTCGGTCCGCTCGTCACCAGCGCGCGGCGCCCGGCGAGCCGCCGGTCCGCGGCGAGGCACTGCTCGATCGCGGCAAGGATTTCCATCGGCTCGGCCATGCGCCCGGAGCCGACCTCGCCACAGGCGAGGTCGCCGGCATTGGGGCCGACGCGGCGAACGCCGCGCGCGGCAAGCGTCGCCAGGTTCGTCTGCGTTGCCGGGTGCGCCCACATCAGCGCGTTCATCGCCGGCGCGATGAGGATCGGCTTGTCCGAGGCGAGCAGCGTCGTCGCCGCGAGATCGTCGGCCATCCCCGCCGCCATGCGCGCGATCAGATCGGCGGTCGCGGGCGCCACGACCACGAGGTCGGCTTCGCGCGAGAGGCGGATGTGGCCCATCTCGCTTTCGTCGGTCAGCGAGAACAGCGCGCTGTAGACCTTGTCCTCGCTGAGCGAGGCGACCGACAGCGGCGTGACGAATTGGGCCGCCGCCTCGGTCATCACGCAGCGCACCGCGGCACCGCGGTCGCGCAGCCGGCGGATCAGCTCGAGGCTCTTATAGGCGGCGATCCCGCCCGCAATGATCAGAAGGATGCGCCGGCCATCAAGCATGGCACTCGTCCCTGCGCCGCGACGCCCATGGTGGCGCGCCCGTCAAAGCTAGGCGCAACGCGGCGGCGGTACAAGCCGCGCCGCGCGGCAAGGAACCCGCGCCAGGGTAGCGCGTTAGCAAGCCTATCTTGCCTTCGTAGGAGGAAAATCATGCGGTTCATCTATGCGCTCGCGGTCGCGGCGGTGGTCTCCGGCCCGGCCTTTGCCGATTGCGCGCCGGGCCAGGCGGTCAACGCCGACACGCGCTCCGCAGTCGCCAACGCGCAAGCCAATCGTGCCGAGAACAACGCCACGCGCGACGACCTGCGGGCCGACCGCCAGGCGGCGAACGGCAATTTCGCCGGCGCGGCGCGCTCCGATGCGCGCGGCGACATCGCCCAGGCGAACGCCAGCAACGACGCCGCCCGCGCGGCCGCCAACAACGCGCAGGCCCATCACGACGTGTCCGGCTGCTACTGAGCCGCCGCGTCCCGGGACGGTGCCCTGGGCGGCGAGGCCGCCCAGGCGCGCCGCCCGGGGCGACGCATCACCTGCCGATAAGCATGGCGACGGCGATCGCGACCAGTGCCGCGGCGCCGAGCCAGAGCGGCAGGATCAGCCAGAACACCGCGCGCCAGCGTCGCTCGGCGTGCGAGGCGAGGCTCTCGGCGTGCAGCACCACCCCCTCGCCCGACCATTTCGCGACGAGGGCGCCGGCATCCTCGATGAGCTTGGGCAGGGTGTCGAGCGCGGCGATCAGCGTCTCGACGCGGCGGCGCAGCTGCGCCTCGGGCCCCCGGTTCTCCGCCATCCATTCTTCGATCAGCGGCCGCGCCAGCGCCCAGATGTTGACCGTCGGGTCGAGCTGGCGCCCGACCCCCTCGACCAGCACCATCGTCTTCTGCAGCAGCAGCAGCTGCGGCTGGGTCTCCATCTCGAACTGCTCGGTGACGCGGAAGAGCTGCGCCAGCAGCCGCGCGATCGAGATTTCGGCGAGCGGCCGGCCGAGGATCGGTTCGCCGATCGAGCGGCAGGCCTGCGCGAACTCGTCGACCGAGCGCCCCGGCGGCACATAGCCGGCGGCAAAATGGACCTCGGCGACGCGCCGGTAGTCTCCCGACAGAAACCCGACCAGCATGTCGGCGAGAAAGAAACGGGTATCGCGGTCGAGCCGGCCCATGATGCCGAAATCGACGACCGCCATCGCGCCGTCCGCCTCGACGAACATGTTGCCGGGATGCAGGTCGGCATGAAAGAAGCCGTCGCGGAACACCTGGCGGAAAAAGGCCTCGGCGGCGCCGCGCAGCAGCGCATCGACATCGTGCCCCGCGGCGATCAGCGCCGCCCGGTCGTCGACGCGGATGCCGGCGACCCGCTCGGTGGTGAGCACGGCGCGGCCGGTGCGCCGCCAGTCGACCCGCGGGACGCGGAACCGCGCATCGCCGGCGAAGTTCTCGGCGAGCTCCGAAGCGGCCGCCGCCTCGAAGCGCAGGTCGATCTCGAGCTCGACCGAGCGCGCCAGCGTGCGCGCGATCTCGACCGGCCGCAGCCGGCGCAGCGCGGGTTGCGTCCGCTCGATCACCTCGGCGAGCCACGAGAGGAAGTCGAGGTCGCGGGCGAAGGCGGCGACGATGCCCGGGCGCAACACCTTGACGGCGACCTCGCCGCCCTCGGCGGTCGTCGCGAAATGCACCTGCGCGATCGAGGCGGCGGCGACCGCGTTGTCGTCGAAGGTCGCGAACAGCGCCTCGACCGGACAGCCGAATTCGGCTTCGATCAGCGCCCGCGCGGCCGCCGCTGGGAATGGCGGCAGCCGGTCCTGCAGTAGCGCCAGATCGGCGGCGATCTCGTCGCCGAGCAGATCGGCACGGGTCGCCAGGAGCTGGCCGAGCTTGATGAAGGCCGGCCCCATTTCCTGGAACGCCGCGGCGAGCCGCTCGCCGGGCCGCGCCGCCGCGCCGCGCCGCCGGAAGACGCGGGCGATCTGCAACAGCGGCAGCGAGCCGACTAGCGGCTCGAACAGAAACAGCGCGTCGTGGCGGGCGAGCGCTACCCCGATCCGGACGAGCCGCGTCGCATGGCGAAGACTGCGGAAGGCGCCGAACACGCGAAAGCGGGGCTACAGCCGCCAGGCCGAGTGCAACGCGGCGATCCCGCCGGTCAGGTTGCGAAACCGCACCCGTTCGAGGCCGGCCGCCTCGATCAGGTCGCAAAGTGCGCTCTGCGCGGGAAAGCGCCGGATGCTCTCGACCAGATAGGCGTAGGCGTCGCGATCGCCGGTGACGAGCCCGCCGAGCAGCGGCAGCAGGTGAAAGCTGTAGAAATCGTAGGCCGGCGCCAGCCAGGGCGCGACCGCCGGCGCGAATTCGAGACAGAGGAACCGGCCGCCCGGCTTGAGCACGCGCCGCGCCTCGGCGAGCGCGCGCTCGATGCGGGTCACGTTGCGCAAGCCGAAGCCGATCGCGTAGAGATCGACGCTGCGATCGGCGACGGGCAGCGCCTCGGCGTCGCCGCAGACCCATTCGAGGCCGGCGAGAATGCCGTCATCGATCGCGCGGACGCGGCCCTCTTCGAGCATTCGGGCGTTGACGTCGCAGACCACCGCGCCGCCGCCGCGCTCGGGGTCGAGCCGGCGCAGGGCGCGGGTGGCGATATCCCCCGTCCCGCCGGCGACGTCGATCAGCCGCTGGCCGGGGCGCGGCGCCAGCTCGGCGACGAGGGCGTCCTTCCACCAGCGGTGGATGCCGCCGCTCATCAGGTCGTTCATCAGGTCGTACCGGCTCGCCACGCTGTCGAAGACCGCGCGCACGCGCGGCGCCTTTTCGCCCTCGGGGATGCGGCGGAAGCCGAAATCGGTCTCCGCGCCGGTGTCTCGGCTTGTCTCTTCCGCGCTCATCGTGCAGGAAGATAACGTTATTTACCCGCGAACGGCACCCGCTTGCCCGAGCTCCCCGAAGTCGAAACCGTGCGCCGCGGGCTGGCGCTCAAGATGACCGGTCGCCGGATCGTTCATGCCGAGCTGCGCCGGCAGGACCTGCGCCGGCCGTTTCCGCCCATGCTGGCGCGCCGTCTCACCGGCGCGGCGGTGGGCGCGCTCGCCCGGCGCGGCAAGTACATCCTGATCGAGCTCGACGGCGACGGCACGCTGCTGCTGCATCTCGGCATGTCGGGGCGGATCACCGCCAGCGCCGCCGCGGCCCCGCATGCGCCGCACGACCATGTGATCCTGACGCTCGACGACGGCACCGTCGTGCGCTTCAACGACGCGCGCCGCTTCGGTCTGCTCGACTACATCCGGCGCGGCGAGGAGAACGCGCACCCGCTGCTCGCCGGGATGGGACCGGAGCCGCTCGAGCCGGGGTTCGACGGCCGCTACCTCGCCGCCAAGCTCGCCGGCAAGATGACCCCGATCAAGGCGGCGCTGCTCGACCAGCGCGTCGTCGCCGGGCTCGGCAACATCTATGTCTGCGAGGCGCTGTTCCGTGCCGGGCTGTCGCCGCGCCGGCTCGCGGCAACCGTGACCGGCGGGCGCGCCGACCGGCTTGCGGCGGCGATCCGCGCGACGCTCACCGATGCAATCGAGGCCGGCGGCTCATCGCTGCGCGACTATGTCCAGACCGACGGCGAGCTCGGCTATTTCCAGCACCGCTGGGCGGTGTACGGCCGGGAGGGCCAGCCCTGCCCCGGCTGCAGCTGTGCCGAAGGGGTGCGGCGGATCGTGCAGTCGGGCCGCTCGACGTTTTTTTGCGCCAAGAAGCAGCGCTGAGCGGCCCACCCGGCAGGCGCCGCGCAACCGGAGGAGACCCAGATGCCCGAACAGGAACGGACCGTCCTCGTCGAACGGCAAGACGCGGTCGGAATCATCCGCCTCAACCGGCCGTCGGCGCTCAATGCGCTCAATGCGCAGCTGATCCGCGAGCTGGGCGCCGCTTTCGACGACCTCGAATTCGACCCGGCGATCGGCGCGATCGTCCTCACCGGGAGCGAGCGCGCCTTTGCCGCCGGCGCCGATATCAAGGAGATGCAGGCGAAAACCTACAGCGAGGCTTACGCCGAGGATTTCATCACGCGCGGCTGGGAACGGGTCGCGCAATGCCGCAAGCCGGTGATCGCCGCAGTCGCCGGTTTCGCGCTCGGCGGCGGCTGCGAGGTGGCGATGATGTGCGACATCGTCGTCGCCGCCGAGACCGCCAAGTTCGGTCAGCCGGAAATCCAGCTCGGCACGATGCCCGGCGCCGGCGGCACGCAGCGCCTGCCGCGCTTCATCGGCAAGGCGAAGGCGATGGATCTATGCCTCACCGGGCGGATGATGGACGCGGCCGAGGCTGAGCGTCTCGGCCTCGTCAGCCGCATCGTCCCGGCCGACAAGCTGATGGAGGAGGCGGTGGCGGTGGCCGCGCGGGTCGCGGCGATGTCGCATTCCGCGGCGATGATGGTCAAGGAGGCGGTCAATCGCGCCTTCGAGACGACACTCGCCGAAGGCGTGCGTTTCGAGCGGCGGCTGTTCCACGCGACCTTCGCGACCGAGGACCAGAAGGAGGGCATGGCCGCCTTCGTCGAGAAGCGCAAGCCGGCGTTCCGCCATCGCTGAGGCGCCCCGCGCCGGGTCCGGTTGACGTCCGGCTGCGCCGTCGATATAAGCGCGCTCTCCCAAGCCCAGGCGAAGCTCTATGCCCCATCATAAATCGGCGGAAAAACGCCTTCGGCAGACCGAAAAGCGGACCGTGGTCAACCGTTCGCGGTTGAGCCGCGTGCGCACCTTTGTCAAGAAGGTTGAAACCGCGATCGAGAGCGGCGACAAGGCGGCCGCCCAGGCGGCGCTGCAGAGCGCTCAGCCGGAGATGCACCGCGCGACCGGTAAGGGCGTCATGCACCGCAACACGGTGGCCCGCAAACTCTCGCGATTGGCGGCGCGAATCAACGCGTTGTAGGGCGTCTCTTCAACGCTGCGCCGCATCGCTTTCGGGCGACGCAACGGGCGGGTTGACAAACCTGCAACGCAAGCAAAATTTCTCACGAATCGCCTTTCGAGCCTGTTGCCATCGATCCGTCATCTAAGCTAAAATTTTTGTCATGGAGCAAAAACCACATCGCTCCATGTAAAACTTCCGGTCGTTAGCCAGAGAAGCGCTACAAAATGCCGCGTGCTTAAATAATGCGCGCGCGGTCGGAGGACTATGTCACGAGTTTGACATGGAGATGGGGGCCCTTTTGCTGGCGAGAAGAGCCGGCGCTTGATGTCAATGCTTTGCATCTTCAAAGGGGGCGACATTGGTGGGGGAAGTGATCCGCACAGAGCCGCAAGCCGCTGCCGCCCAAGCGCCGGGGGGCGACTGGGATCGCGTTCTCGGCCGCCTGCGCCGCGAATTCGGGGAAACCGCCTACCGTTCCTATTTCCGGCTGATGACGGTGGAGCGCGTCGCCGCCGGCGAGGGCATCGTTGCGGTCCCCACCCGCTTTCTGCGGAATTGGATGGCAACCCATTACGCCGACACGCTTTTGGCGGCATGGCGCTCGGAAAACCAGACGGTCAACCGGGTCTCCTTCATCGTCGACCCGCGGCATGGCGGCGCCGTCGCGCGGCCGCTGCCGGCAAAGCCGCCGGCGCGCACGGCCGCCCCCGATGAGGTCGCGATGCGCGAACCCGCGATCGTTGCCGACGCCGCCGGCGAAGCCGGCGACGACAAGAGCTACCTCTCGGCGCCGCTCGACCCGCGCCTCACCTTCGATAACTTCGTCGTCGGCAAGCCGAACGAGCTCGCCAACGCGGCGGCGCGGCGGGTTGCCGAGGCCTGCGCCGCGCAAAACCATTCGGTGCCGTTCAACCCGCTTTTCCTCTACGGCGGGGTCGGGCTCGGCAAGACCCACCTGATGCACGCGATCGCTTGGCACGTGCGCCGCCAGGCGCCGGCGCGCAAGGTGATCTATCTCTCGGCCGAAAAGTTCATGTACCAGTTCATCCGGGCGCTGCGCTTCCGCTCGACGATGGATTTCAAGGAGCAGTTCCGCTCGGTCGACCTGTTGATGATCGACGACGTCCAGTTCATCAGCGGCAAGGAATCCACCCAGGAGGAGTTCTTCCACACCTTCAACGCGCTCGTCGACCAGAACCGGCAGATCGTGATCTCCGCCGACAAGTCGCCCTCCGACCTCGAAGGGTTGGAGGAGCGGATGCGCTCGCGCCTCGGCTGGGGCCTCGTCGCCGACATCCACCCGACGACCTACGAGCTGCGCCTCGGCATCCTCGAGTCGAAGGCCGAGCAGATGGGCCTCCAGCTGCCCCAGAAGGTGATGGAGTTCCTCGCGCACAAGATCACCTCGAACGTGCGCGAGTTGGAAGGCGCGCTCAACCGCATCGGCGCGCATACCCAGCTCGTGGGCCGCGACCTGACGCTCGAGACGACCCAGGAGCTGCTGCAGGACCTGTTGCGCGCCAACGAGCGGCGGGTCACGATCGACGAGATCCAGCGCCGCGTCGCCGAGCATTTCAACATCAAGATGGCCGAGATGACGTCGAGCCGGCGGGCCCGGATCGTCGCTCGGCCGCGCCAGGTGGCGATGTACCTGGCAAAGCAGCTGACCTCGCGCTCGCTGCCCGAGATCGGCCGCAAGTTCGGCGGGCGCGACCACACCACGGTGATGCACGCGGTCAAGAAGATCGAGGAGTTGACGCGCAGCGACCGCGCCCTCGCCGAGGATGTCGAGCTGCTGCAGCGCATGCTCGGCAGCTGACCGCGCCGACCGCCGCGGCGCACCGCGAAACAGGTGGGGCGGCAAGGGTTCCGTGGTATGATGCGCGACCGTCCGCCGGCCGCGGCGCATCGCGCGCGGGAGAGCGGCCGGAAGCAGTCTCCGAGCTCTTGAGCAATCGCGCCAGAACCATGAAGCTGACGATCGAACGAGCCTCTCTTCTCAAGGCGTTAAGCCACGTCCAGAGCGTCGTCGAGCGGCGCACCACGATTCCGATCCTGTCCAATGTGCTGCTGCGCGCCGGCAGCGGAACGTTGGCGCTGAGCGCGACCGACATGGACCTCGAGATCGTCGAGGAGGTACCGGCGCGAATCGACGGCGACGGCCGCACCACCGCTCCGGCCCATACGCTCTACGACATCGTCCGCAAGCTGCGCGAGGGTGCCCAGGTCGAGCTCGAAACCGTCGGCGAGCGCAACGAGATGGTGCTGCGCTCGGGCCGCTCGACCTTCACCCTCGCCTGCCTGCCGCCGGAAGACTACCCGGTGATGACCGGCACCGAGCTGCCCTATCATTTCGCACTGACCGCGGCCGAGTTGCGCACCCTCATCGACCGCACCCGCTTTGCGATCTCGACCGAGGAGACGCGCTACTACCTCAACGGCGTCTACCTGCACGCGACCAAGAACAACGAGGTGCCGGTGCTGCGCTCGGTGGCGACCGACGGGCACCGGCTGGCGCGGGTCGAGATGGTGCTGCCGGAGGGCGCCGCCGGCATGCCGGGGGTGATCGTGCCGCGCAAGACGGTGCTCGAATTGCGCAAGCTCGTCGAGGAGGGCGACGACGAGGTGCAGGTCGCGCTCGGCGACAGCAAGATCCGCTGCGCGATCGGCGCGGCGGCGCTGACCTCGAAGCTGATCGACGGCACCTTCCCCGATTACGACCGGGTGATCCCGACCGGCAACGACAAGATGCTCGAAGTGCCGTGCAAGGAGTTCGCCGAGGCGGTCGACCGGGTCTCGACGATCTCGACCGAGCGCAGTCGCGCGGTCAAGCTGGCGATCGACCGCGGCAGCCTCACCGTGTCGGCGACGAGCCCCGAGAACGGCACCGCGATCGAGGAGCTCGAGGTCCGCTACCAGAGCACCCCGATCGAGATCGGCTTCAACTCGCGCTATCTGCTCGACATTACCGAGCAGATCGAGGGCGAGGCCGCCTTGTTCGCGATGTCGGACGCCGCCTCCCCCACGGTGGTGCGCGACAGCGCCGATGCGAGCGCGCTTTACGTGCTGATGCCGATGCGCGTCTGAACGCCGAATTCCCGCGATTATTCAGGCTTCTAGACTGGTTCCCGGGGCGTCCCCACCCCATATGGAAGAGCATGAGGATGGGGGTGCATGAGGCCCTTTGTGGCGCCGGTCCCGCGATCTCGCCGTCCTGTGAGCGCCGCGTCGGCGTGGTGCGCTTGGCGTTGAGCGAATTCCGCAATTACCGCTCGGCCCGGCTCGACCTCGATGCCGGGCCGGTGGTGCTGACCGGGCCCAACGGCGCCGGCAAAACCAACCTTTTGGAGGCGGTCTCGCTGCTCTCGCCGGGGCGCGGCCTGCGCCATGCGCGCCTCGCCGATCTCGAGCGGCGCCAAGCCGGCGATGCGCCGCCGGAGGGCACGGCCTGGGCGGTCGCGGCGACAGTCGAGACGCGGCACGGCGCGCGGCGCATCGGTACCGGCCGCGACCCGGCGGCGCCGCCGCAGCCGGCCGGCGCGGCGCGCGGCGGCGAGCGGCGCGCGGTCAGGATCGACGGCGAGCCGGCGCGCTCGCAGGCGGCGCTCGGCGAGGTCGTCGGCATCACCTGGCTGACGCCGCAGATGGACCGGCTGTTCATCGAAGGCCCCTCGGCGCGGCGGCGTTTTCTCGATCGCCTGGTGCTGGGCCTCGACCCGGCGCATGCCGGCCGCGTCGCCGCCTACGAGCATGCGATGCGCGAGCGCTCGCGGCTGCTGCGGCCGATCGACCAGGGCGGACCGGCCGATCCGGCCTGGCTCGATGCGCTCGACGAGACGATGGCGGCGCAGGGCGTTGCCGTCGCCGCGGCGCGGCGCGATGCGATCGAGCGGCTCGACGATGCCTGCGCACGGGCCGCGGGCCCGTTCCCGCGCGCGACGCTCAGCCTCCTCGGCACGGTCGAGGGCTGGCTCGACGAACTGCCGGCGCTCGCCGCCGAAGACCGCTTCCGCGCCGCGCTCAAGGCCAACCGCGCGCTCGACGCAGCGGCCGGCGGCGCGACGCTCGGCCCGCACCGCGGCGACCTCGCGGTGCGCCATGCCGACACCGGCATCGCGGCCGAGAGCTTGTCGACCGGCGAGCAGAAGGCGCTGTTGATCGCGATCGTCCTCGCCCACGCCCGGCTGCAGCGCGATCTGCGCGGCGAGCCGCCGCTACTGCTGCTCGACGAGGTCGCCGCCCATCTCGACGCGGCGCGCCGCGACGCGCTGTTCGAGCGCCTGCTCGCGCTCGACGGCCAGGTCTGGCTGACCGGTACCGATACCGGCCTCTTCATGCCGTTGCGCGCCGCGGCGCGGTTTGTCGCGGTGCGCGACGGCGCCCTGTTCGAAACCACATTGCCGAGCCCATGACCCATAGCGCGCATTCCCACGACCCGGCGCCCGGGCACGTCGCCCACGGCGCCCGCGAATACGACGAATCCTCGATCACCGTGCTGCACGGGCTCGATCCGGTCCGCAAGCGGCCCGGCATGTATATCGGCGACACCGATGACGGTTCGGGCCTCCACCACATGGTCTACGAGGTCGTCGACAACGCGATCGACGAGGCGCTCGAAGGCTATTGCGACACGGTCTCGGTGACGCTCAACGCCGACGGCTCCTGCACCGTCAAGGACAACGGCCGGGGCATCCCGGTCGGCATCCACCAGGAAGAGGGCGTCTCGGCGGCCGAGGTCATCATGACCCAGCTGCACGCCGGCGGGAAATTCGACCAGAACTCGTACAAGGTCTCGGGCGGGCTGCACGGCGTCGGCGTCTCGGTGGTCAACGCGCTGTCCTCGGTGCTCGAGCTGCGCATCTTCCGCAACGGCTCGGAATGGTTCATGCGCTTTCGCGACGGCGCGCCGGAAGCGCCGCTCAAGGAGGTCGGCCCGGCGCCGCATTGGCCGGAAGGCGGCAAACGGCAAGGATTGAAGACCGGCACCGAGATCACCTTCCTGCCGAGCCCACAGACCTTTACCCGCACCGAGTTCGACGTCACCACGCTCGAACACCGGCTGCGCGAGCTCGCCTTCCTCAACGGCGGGGTGACGCTCGAGCTCAACGACCTGCGCGGGGTCGAGCCGAAAAGCGTGAGCTTCCATTACGAAGGCGGGCTCGAAGCCTTTGTCGACTATCTCGACCGCTCGAAGCAGGCGCTGCACGCGCCGTCGATCGCGATCAAGGGCGAGAAGGAAGGCATGTTCGTCGAGATCGCGATGGAGTGGACCGACTCCTATCACGAGACGATGCTGTGCTTTACCAACAACATCCCGCAGCGCGACGGCGGCACCCACCTCGCCGGCTTCCGCGCCGCGCTGACGCGCACCGTCAACACCTACGCGACCGAGAGCGGCCTCGCCAAGAAGGAGAAGGTCGCGCTCGCCGGCGAGGACATGCGCGAGGGGCTCACCTGCATCCTCTCGGTCAAGCTGCCCGACCCGAAATTCTCCTCGCAGACCAAGGAGAAGCTGGTCTCCTCCGAGGTGCGCCCGGTGGTCGAGGCGGTGGTCGGCGACCGGCTGACGCAATGGTTCGAGGAACACCCGGGCGAGGCGCGCAAGGTGGTCGCCAAGGTGGTCGAGGCCGCGGCGGCGCGCGAGGCGGCGCGCAAGGCGCGCGACCTGACCCGGCGCAAGAGCGCGCTCGACGTCGCCAACCTGCCGGGCAAGCTGGCCGATTGCCAGGAGCGCGACCCGGCGAAGAGCGAGCTCTTCATCGTCGAGGGCGACAGTGCCGGCGGCTCGGCCAAACAGGGCCGCGACCGCCGCTTCCAGGCGATCCTGCCGCTCAAGGGCAAGATCCTCAACGTCGAGCGCGCGCGCTTCGACAAGATGCTGGGCTCGGCCGAGATCGGCACGCTGATCCAGGCGCTCGGCACCGGCATCGGCAGCGAGGATTTCGACGCCGAGAAGGCGCGCTATCACCGCATCATCATCATGACCGACGCGGACGTCGACGGCAGCCATATCCGCACGCTGCTGCTGACCTTCTTCTTCCGGCAGATGCCGCAGCTGATCGACCGCGGCTTCCTCTACATCGCTCAGCCGCCGCTCTACCGGCTGCAGCGCGGCAATGCCAAGCCGGTCTATCTCAAGGACGATCCGGCGCTCGAAGCCTATTGCGTCGAGAGCGTGCTGCGCGACGCGGTCTTCACCCAGCATGACGGCGGCCAGCGCGCCGGCAACGATCTGCGCGAGCTCTTGGAGCGGGCGCGCGTCCAGCGCCGCCTGCTGCACCCGCTCGCCGCCAAGATCGGCAATGCGGACGTCGCCGAGCAGGCCGCGATCGCCGGCGCGCTGTCCGGGGTGGCTGAACGCGCCGGCGAAGCGGCGCAGCAGACCGCCGCGCGGCTCAACCTCGTCTCCGACCCGCAGGACGGGGCCTGGGAAGGCCGGGCGACCGCGACCGGCGACCTCGTGCTGAGCCGCACCCGCCAGGGGGTCGGCGAAAGCCGCCTCGTCGAGGCGACGCTGATGGGGTCGAGCGAGGCGCGCCGGCTCGACGGCGAGAGCGCGCTGCTGCGCGAGACCTATGCGCGGCCAGGCAAGCTCGTCGCGCGCGACCGCGAATACGCCATCGCCGGGCCGGTCAGCCTCGTCGAGGCGGTGATGGAGGTCGGGCGCCGCGGGATCGACATCACCCGCTACAAGGGGCTCGGCGAGATGAACCCCGAGCAGCTGTGGGAAACGACGCTCGACCCGGAAATCCGCTCGCTGCTCCAGGTCAAGGTCAACCACGCCGACGACGCCGAGGAATGCTTCTCGACGCTGATGGGCGATCTCGTCGAGCCGCGCCGCGATTTCATCCAGGCCAACGCGCTCAGCGTCGCCAACCTCGATGTGTGAGGCGGTCAAGCCCGGGGATGACGACGGAAGAAGCAGGTCGTTCCGGCTAAGCGCCCCCTAGCGCGCGGCGGCGTGCGGGCCGGAATAGCTGACGCGCCAGATCGTGCCGTTGCCGTCCTCGCTGAAGAGCAGCGCCCCGTCCTTGGCGACCGCGACGCCGACCGGGCGGCCCCAGACGCTGCCGTCCTCGGTCACGAAGCCGGTGACGAAATCGTCGTACTCGCCGGTCGGCGCGCCGTTGTCGAGCACCGCGCGGACGATCTTGTAGCCGGTGCGCAAATGCCGGTTCCACGAGCCGTGCAGCGCCACAAAGGCGCTGCCGCGGTAGTCGGGCGGGAACATCGCGCCGTCATAGAACGCCATCTCCAGCGGCGCCGAATGCGGCTGGATCAGCACGTCGGGCACCGCGACCTTGCCCGCGAGGTCGGGGCGCTCGCCCTTGTGCCGCGGGTCCTCGTGGTCGCCGATATAATACCATGGCCAGCCGTAGAACGCGCCGGGCCGCACCCGGGTCAGATAGTCGGGCGGCAGGTTGTCGCCGAGCCCGTCGCGCTCGTTGGTCGCGCACCACAAATCCTTGGTCTTCGGCTCGATCGCCAGGGTCACGCAGTTGCGGATGCCGGTTGCGACGACCCGCCTGCCCTGCCCCTCGGGATCGAAGGCCAGCACGTCGGCGCGGTCGGTCTCGCGACCCCAGGCGGCGCCGAGCGGGCGCTGCGCGACCCAGCCGTCGGGCGGCGTCTTGGCGATCTCCTCGGCGTCGTTCGAGCCCGAGCCCACCGAGACGAACATCGTCCGGCCGTCGGGCGAGAAGACCACGTCGCGCGTCCAGTGACCGCCGCCGTCCTCGGCGAGCGGCGCCACCACGGTCTGCGGCGGGCCGCTCGCCTTCATGTCGCCGTTGCGGTAGGGGAAGCGCTTCACCGACATCGTCGAGGCGATGTAGACGAATTGCGGGTCCGGCCCCGGCGGGTAGAACGCGATGCCGAACGGCTGGCCGAGGCCGCTGGCATAGACCTCGTCCTGCTGCGGCCGCGCCGCGCCGTCGCCGGCGCGCAGCACGCGCACCCGGCCGGCGCGGCTCTCGGCGACGAAGATGTCGCCGTTGGGCGCGACGCGGATCGCGCGCGGCTCGTCGAGACGGTCGGCGAAGAGCGCGACCGAGAAGCCCGACGGAACCGCGAGATGCGCACCGGCGGGCGGCGGGACGACCCGCGCCTGCTCCCGCGCCGAACCGGTGGCGTAGGGCGCCGGCAGATCGCCGGCGGTGATCTTGCGCCGGACGCCGGGGCGGTCGGCGCGCCAGTCGCCGAACGCGGCCGGGCCGCTGAGCAGCGGCCCGGGGTCGGCGCCGAGTGCGATCGTCGCGGCGCCAGCGGCACCGACCAGCGCGACGCAAAGGCTACGAGACAGCATCGCGACCTCCCGCCGGCGACGACCGTCCTGCAAACGGCGCGATCGCCGCGCCGGTTCAGCCCCGCGCCCGCCGCGCGGCCGGCGGCGCCGCTAGTCGGCCGCCGCCTTGACCGCGGAGGGCAGCGCAGCGGCGCCGGTCCAGGGATGCTCGGCGACGTCGAACAGCACGCCTTCGGGGCCGTACATCTTGACCTCGAAGCCGCCCGGACCCTGCACCGTGGTATCGAGGTAATGCCGGCCGCCAAGCGCCTCCACCGCCTTCTGCGCCTCGTCGACATTCTCGACGAGGATGCCGAAATGGTGCAGCCCGGTATAGTCCATGCCCTTGCCGATCTGGTCGCTCTTGAACCGCAGGATCGCCAGGTCGATGGTGCCGTCGCTCAGATGGTGGCCGTAGGCGAGCGGACCGTCGCTGGTGCGCACGATCTTGAACTCGAAGGCCTTGACGTAGAACTCGGCCATCGCGTCGGGGTCCTTGGCAGCGATGGCGAGGTGGCGCAGCTTGGCCATGATGCCTCTCCGTATCTTCGTCGGTGGAAGATTATTCCGCGGCGTCCTTCAGCGGCGCGGGAAGCGGCTCGGCACCGGCCCAGCCGTGCTCGGCGATGTCGAACAGCACGCCCTCGGGGCCGAAGAACTTCTTCTCGAAATAGCCCGCCTGGTGCCCGTCCTGGCCCTGATCGATGTAGTGCCTGGCGCCGAGCTCATCGAGCTTCTTGGTAAAGGCGTCGACATCCTCGACCAGCACGCCGAAATGGTGCAGCCCGCGATATTCCATCCCCTTGCCGAGCTGGTCGGTCTTGAACTTGAGGATCGCCATGTTGAGCGTGCCGTCCGACAGGAAGACGCCGTCGGCGAGATGGCCGTTGGGCCGCCCGACCTCCTTGAAGTCGAACGCCTTCTTGTAGAACTCGGCCATCGCCTCGGGGTCTTCGGCGGCGATCGCGATGTGACGCAGCTTGGGCATGACATCCTCCGGAAGCGCGATGCGCGACCCTATCACGTCAGCGCCCCGAGCGAAATCTCGCCCAGGAGCCGCGCCAGGTTCTTGCCGACCCTGGCGAGCGCCTCCTCGATGGTGAACAGGCCGAACCGGTCGAATTCGGGCAGCAGCGCGCCGCTCGGCAGCGCGAAGGTGGCCGCGCAGACGAGGCTCTGCGGATCGGGAAGCTCGGCGACGACCCAGGCGAACAGCGCCAGCTCCTTGTTGCGCAGATAGGGGAAGACGCCGAGCGCGACCAGCGCTTCGGGCGGCGCGACGAGCCCCGTCTCCTCGCGCAGCTCGCGGCGCGCCGCCTCGACGCGGCTCTCGCCCGGCTCGACCCCGCCCTTCGGAATGTCCCAGCGCGGCGAGCGGGTCGCGTGGCCGAGCAGGAGGCGCCGGCCGTCGGTGACGATGACGCCGCAGCTCGTGATCTTCGCCGCCACCGGTTCTGTCCAGCTTCGCCTAGGGCAGCGCGCCGCCCGAGACGCCGCCGTAGAAGCCGCCGAACGGGCTGTCGCCGTTCTTCCTGTCGCTGGCGGCGCAGCCGGCGAGCGCGAAGCAGGCGACGAGCAGCAGCGCCGCGAGGACCCGCATCACATCCCGCCGCCACCGCCGCCGCCGCCGACGTCGCCGTGCGGCGGCGCCAGCGCGTCGGTCGGCTTCGGGTCGTAGCCCGGCGCCCCGCACGCGGCGAGCGCCAGGCAGAGGAGCAGCGCGCTGCCCAGCCTTCGCATCACGGGGCGTGGCATCGGGCGGCGCCCGATCATTGCGCGGCCTCGTAGCGCAACGCTTCCTCGGCGTTCTGCGCGCGGAACCGGGCGACCGCCGCTGCATGCGCCGCCTGCTCGGCCGCGCCGTATTCTTGCTGCGGGCGCGGCTCGTCGTCGAAATGGCCGTAGCGGTCGACGCCGCGCACCAGCGCCGCCGACTGCCTGAGGCTGGCGCGGCAGGTCGCCGAGGTCGGGACATAGCTGATGCCGAAGCCGATGCGCCGGTCGTTCGACAGGTTCGGGCCGGAGCGGTGGATCAGATGCGTGTGATGCAGCGACATCTGCCCCGGCTTGAGGGTCATGAAGACGGTGTCCTCGCGGGCGAAATCGACGTTCAAGGTCTGGCCGCGCGACAACAGGTTGGCGTCGTCGGCGAACTGGCCGTGCTCCAGCTGACCGCGCCGGTGGCTGCCCGGCACCACCTCAACCGCGCCCGATTCGACCGGCACCTCGGTCAGCGCCACCCAGGCGGTGATGTGCACCGCCGGGTCGAGGCCGAAATAGGTCGCGTCCTGGTGCCAGCTGACATAGGCGGGGTCGCCCGGCGATTTCGGCCAGATCGTGAAATGGAAGAGGCGGATGTCGGGGCCGATGATGTCCTCGACCGGGTCGAGCACGGCCCGATGGCGCGCCAGCGCGTCGACCCAGGGGAAGAGCAAATGCGGCTTGAAATTGTGCCCCTTGCCGAAGCGCCTTCCGTCGCGCCGCTCGAAATCCTCGAGCCGGCCGCGGAAAGCGTGCGCCTCCTCCGGGCTGAACGCCTCGATCGGGCAGAGAAACCCGTCGCGGCGATACTGCGCGACCTGCGCGTCTGACAGGACTTTGCCCATGAGCCTTCCTTCGCGAATGGCCAAAACTAATCCTCGGCGTTGCGGGGAGCAACGCGACGACGCAATCTCCTGCGCTTCGGAGTGCCGCCGGATCGAGATCGCTTCCCCGCGGCTCGGGTGCGCCGGTCTCACTGACGCGAAGGGCAAAGCATGGACCAGGTTCGCTGTTACCGTCCCTTGAACATCGGCCGTCGCGGCGCGGTCGCGGCGAACCATCCGCTGGCGGCGCAGGCCGGACTTCTCGCGTTGCGCGCCGGCGGCAACGCGTTCGACGCCGCGGTCGCGACGGCGCTCGCACTGAGCGTCGTCGAGCCGATGATGTCGGGGCTCGGGGGCGACGCGTTCTACCTCGCCTTCGACGCCGCCGGCGGCCGGGCCACGGTCTATAACGGCACCGGCCCGGCGCCGCGCGCCGCGACGCCCGAGCGCTACGGGAGCGGCATTCCGCGCACCGGGCCGCTCTCGGTCTCGGTGCCGGGGATGCTCGGCGGGCTCGGCATGATGCACCGCGAGCGCGGCCGGCTGCCCTGGGCGCAGCTCTGCGAGGAGGCGATCCGCCTCGCGCGCGAGGGGTTCGGCGCGACGTCGCATTACCGGCATTTCGCCGCCGACAACCTGGCCTGCCTGCGCGCCGACACGCGCAGCGCGGCGCTCTTCCTGCGCGGCGGTGCGGCGCCCGCGCTCGGCGCCGCCATCGTCCAGCCCGAGCTGGCGCGCACGCTCGAAGAGATCGCCGCCGAGGGCGCCGACTGCGTCTACCGCGGCGGCCTCGCCCGCCGGCTCGCGGCGGGGCTGCGCGGGTGCGGCGCGCTTGTCGGCGAGGCGGACCTCGCCGAGTTCGCCGCCGAGGAGCAGGAGCCGCTGGCGGTCGACTATCGCGGCCTCACCATCCTCGAGGCGCCGCCCAACTCGACCGGCTTCGTCGTGCTGCAGGAGCTCAAGATCCTCGAGAACTTCGACATCGCCGCGCTCGGGCTCGGTTCGGCCGACACCGTCCACCTGATGGTCGAAGCGAAGAAGCTCGCCTTCGCCGATCGCGAGCGCTGGGGATCCGATCCGCGCACGCTGGCGCCGCCCTTCGACGAGCTGCTGTCGGCCGAATATTGCGCAAAGCTGGCCGAGCGCATCGCCCCCGACCGGGCCGCGCCGACCCGGGCGGTCGCCGAAGCGGCCGGCGACACCACCTATTTCTGCACCGCCGACGCCGACGGCAACGCGGTCTCCGGCATCCAGAGCATCAACAGCGCCTGGGGCTCGGGGGTCACCGCGGGCGACACCGGCATCCTGCTCAACAACCGCATGGCCTATTGGCACCTCGACCCCGGCCACCCGAACCATCTGCGGCCGGGTCGCCGGGTGCGGCACACGATGAACCCGCCGCTCGCGCTCAAGGACGGCCGGCTGTGGGCGGCGTTCGGCACGCCGGGCGCCGACAACCAGGTGCAGATCAATTTCCAGATCGCCTCGGCGATGATCGATTTCGGCCTCGACCCGCAGCAGGCAGCCGAAATGCCGCGCTGGACCTCGATGGTACCCGGCCAGTACGCCAACTTCCCGCATGACGGGCCCGACGTGCTGA
>DATJOB010000439.1:0-5749 GCA_035507475.1 Allostellaceae bacterium
TCCGCCGGCAACCTAGCGGCGGTGCCCGGCCCGATCAATGGCATGGCGCGAAGCCGCCGCGCGCGAATAACCGCCGGCCGATCGCGGTCCTACCAGGACGGAGGAGGGCCGCGATGGATGCGACGACAGAGCCGGCAGCGCGCTACGACGCGGTGATGCAGGCGATCCATTGGGCGACCCTGGTGCTGATCGCCGCCGTCTTCGCCGCGGCATGGACCGCGCATTCCGGGCTCGCCGGCGAATGGTCGCGGCCGGTGATGCAGTTGCACCGCTCGCTCGGGCTGGCGGTGCTGGCGCTGACCGCGGCCCGGCTCGCCTGGCGGAGCGGCGCGCGCATCCCGCCGCTGCCGAGCGCGCTGCCGCGCTGGCAAAAGCTCGCGGCGCGCGGCACCGAGGGGCTGCTCTACGCGCTGCTCATCTTGCAGCCGCTGCTCGGCTTGTTGCAGACGAGCGCGCGCGGCCAGCCGGTCGACCTGTTCTTCCTCTTTCGCCTGCCTCCCGCGATCGGACCCGACCGGGCGCTGGCGCGGCAGCTGCACGAGGCGCACGCGCTCTGCGCCGAGGCGCTGTTGGTCCTCATCGGGCTCCATGCCGCGGCGGCGCTGTCGCATCATTTCATCCGGCGCGATCGGGTGCTGGTGGCGATGCTGCCGCAACGGGCGCGCCGGTCGACCCGGTGAACCCGCGCAATCGCAGCTTTGTCTGATGATCGGCCGCGCCGGTCCGGCTGTCGGCGTCGACGCCGCGGTAATAGTCCTTCTGCCATTTGTCGGCACCCGATCGCGGCGCGTCGCGCGCCATCTTCTCGTGGAACGCGTTGCGCGACCGGCTCCATTCGGTGAACTGGCGCAGCACCTCGGGTGCGCTCTCCATCGGCGCGAAGCGCGGCTCGACCGCTTCGAGATAGCCGCGCGCGACCGGGAACACGAAGCAGATCGGCTCGCCGGCCGCGAAATGCACCCAGTGGTTCGGCCGGGTGAAGCGCCAGTTCATCGTGAAGGTGTAGGGCGCCCAGTCGGTCTCGACGATCCCGGTCAACGGGTAGATGCCGTCCTTCGGCCGGTTGGGCGACCCGCCGACCCACAGGTTCCAGCCGGGGGCGGTGCGGAACAGGCCCTGGATGTGGAAGGTCAGCACCCCCTGGCCGAACAGCGAGACCGGCATGCGGTTGGGGTCGGCGTCGGGCGGGACATGGATGACGACGGCATCGCTGCCGCTGCCGCCGGCCCAGCACGCGCTGAAGCCGAACGGCCACAGGATCTCCCAGCCATGCGCATTGGCGATGTCGAGCGGCAGGCAGCGATAGGCGAACGATTCCGGCGTCGCCGTCATCCAGTCGCGGGTCGCCTCGGCCGGGCGGATCAACGGTTCCCAGCCGGGATGCAGATAGCAGGTCAGATCCACCGATGCGCCTCCCCCAGCCGCGCGCCGTGGCGGCTGCGCAAGAGCGTTTGCACCGGCGCGCCCGACGCGGCAAGCTTAGCGGAAACCGGGCTCGGGAGGGCGCGTGCGATGGCGACGGTGATGGAACGGCAGGGGCTGCGGGTGCGGGCGACCGGGGCGGCGCTCGCCGCCGATGTCGAGGGCGCCGATCTCGCGGCGCCGCTCGACGCCGCGACGACCGCGGCGATCAAGGCGGCGTGGGGCGAACACCTGGTGCTGCGCTTTCGCGGCCAGAAGCTGTCCGACGACGACCTGATGCGGTTCAGCCGCCAGTTCGGCGAGCTCGATTGGGCGCCGGTCGCGGCGACCAACGATGCCCCCGAGGGGCGGGACTATGTCATGGTCGTCTCGAACGTCGTCGAAAACGGCCAGCCGATCGGCCAGCTCGGCAATTACGAAGCGCTCTGGCACACCGACATGTCGTATGTCGACGAGCCGCCGATGGCGTCGGCGCTTTACGCGCTGGAGGTGCCGGCCGCGGGCGGCGACACCGGCTTCTGCAATATGTATCGCGCGTTCGAGACGCTGCCGGACGAGCTGCGCCGCGCGGTCGAGGGCCGTCAGTGCATCCACGACGCCAGCCGCAACAGCGCCGGCGAGCTGCGCCGCGGCTTTGTCGACGCGCCCGATCCGAGCCACACGGTCGGCGCGGTGCACCCGCTCGTCCGCACCCATCCGAGCACCGGGCGGCGTGCGCTCTTCCTCGGCCGCCGCCGCAACGCCTATATCCAGGGGCTACCGCTCGCCGAGAGCGAGGCGCTGCTCGACGCGCTGTGGGAGCACGCGACGAAGCGCGAGCTCGCCTGGTATCAGCAGTGGCAGGCCGGCGACCTGATCCTGTGGGACAATCGCTGCGTCATGCATCGCCGCGATGCCTTCGACCCGGCGGCGCGCCGCGTCATGCATCGCACCCAGATCAAGGGCGACCGGCCCTATTGACCGGCGGGCGCGGCGAAATGGCGGTCCCGTCGCGGCCGGAAATGCGCTAGGAAGGCCGCGCTGACCGGCCAATCGGGGGGATCGGCCCATGCGGCTTCGGCTCTTTGCCCCGCTGTTGCTCGGCCTCGCGGCGTGTTCGTCGGGGCCCAGGGATTATTCCAAGCTCACGCTGCGTAACACCGCCTGGGAGCACGTCAACGTCCAGCTCGTCGTGACCCGTGCCGGCGATTGCGATGCCAGCGGGCCCGATCTGCTCAACAATCAGACCTTCGTCATGCGCATGGACCAGACGAAGACCTTCAAGGTGCCGAACGGCACCAACGCCTGCTGGCGCCACGACCGCTATCCGAGCAACCCGAAGCCGGGCGAATGGTCGGGCTGGAGCCGGGCGGTGCTGTTCCCCGGCGAGGACACCAGCACCGACCTCTGAGCGCGGCGCGACGAGCCGGTGTATACGTCGCCGGGCCTGTTGCCGTAAGCTCGCGGTCAACGATCAGCCAGCGCCCAGGAGACTCCGATGCAGGTCATCAACGCAATCGCCCAGATCCTCAAGCGGGAAGGGGTCGAGTGGCTGATCGGCTACCCGGTGAACCCGATCATCGAAGGCGCCGCCGCGGCCGACATCCGCACCATCATGGTGCGCCAGGAGCGCATCGGCCTGCATATGTGCGACGCGATCGCCAAGACCACCTCGGCCGACAAGATCGGCGTCTTCGTCATGCAGCACGGGCCGGGCACCGAGAACGCCTTCGGCGGCGTCGCGCAATCCTACGGCGACTCGACGCCGGTGGTGGTGCTGCCTGCCGGCTACGCGCGCAACCTCAACCAGATCCACCCGAACTTCAGCGCGGCGCTCAATTTCCGCCACGTCACCAAGCTGTGCGAGCAGGTCACCGTCGCCGACGCGACGGTCGAGGCGATGCGGCGCGCCTTCACGGCGGTCAAGAACGGCCGGCCGGGCCCGGTGCTCGTCGAGTTCCCGACCGACATCCTGCGCAGCGAGGTCCCTGACGAGCTGGTCGCGGAATACAAGACCACGCCGCGGCTCAAGAGCGCGCCCGACTCGCAGTCGGTGTCGCAGATCGCCGAGGCGCTCGTCGCTGCGCAGCGGCCGGTGCTGGTCGCCGGGCAGGGCGTGCATTACTCGAAGGCCTGGCCGCAGCTGAAGGCGCTCGCCGAACTGCTCGAAGCGCCGGTGATGACGACGCTCGGCGGCAAGAGCGCCTTCCCGGAAAACCACCCGCTGTCCCTGGGCTCGGGCGGTATCGGCATCGGCGGCCATCTCTGGCACTCCCTGCAGAACGCCGACCTCGTCTTCGGCATCGGCTGCAGCTTCAGCCGGTCGAGCTTTGCCACCGCGATGCCGAAGGGCAAGAAGATCGCCCACGCGACCGTCGATCCCTATGCGATCAACAAGGACGTGCCGGTCGACCTCGCCGCGGTGGGCGATGCCGGGTTGACGCTCGATCTCGTGCTCGCCGAGGTCAAGGACCGCCTGAAGGGCCAGCCGCGCGACCGGCTCGCCTCGGTGACCCGCGAGATCCGCTCGCATCGCGAGGAATGGCTCGGCAAGTGGATGCACCGGCTCACCGCCGACAGCGCGCCGATCTCGCCCTACCGCGTCGTCTGGGACCTGCTCCACACGGTCGACGTCAAGAACACGATCATCACCCACGACGCCGGCAGTCCGCGCGACCAGATCTCGCCGTTCTGGGTCAGCGAGACCCCGCTCTCCTATCTCGGCTGGGGCAAGACCACCCAGCTCGGTTACGGCCTAGGGTTGGCGATGGGCGCCAAGCTCGCCCACCCCGACAAGCTCTGCGTCAATTTCTGGGGCGACGCGGCGATCGGCTTCACCGGCATGGATTTCGAGACCGCGGTGCGCGAGCGCCTGCCGATCCTGTCGATCCTGTCGAACAATTTCTCGATGGCGATCGAGCTGAAGGTGATGCCGATCTCGACCGAGAAATACCGCTCGACCGATATCAGCGGGAACTACGCCGATTTCGCCAAGGCGCTCGGCGGCTATGGCGAGCGCGTCACCGAGCCGGGCCAGATCAAGGAGGCGATCAAGCGCGGCATCGCGGCGACCAAGGACGGCAAGCCGGCGCTCCTCGAATTCATCACCGAGAAGGCGACCGACGTATCCCGTTATCCCTGAGCGCCCGCTTAGGCGGCGTCGCCGGTCTTCCGCCGGGCGCGGGCGGAAGGCGCCGTCGGTCGCCGCCGCGACCGGCGCCGGAGGCCGCGATGGACGTCTACCACATCTGGTGCAGCCTCAAGCCGGATATACGCGACCTTGAGTTCGCGCTGGCGGCGCGCGCGTATCTTGAGCACCTCAAGAGTGCCGGTGATCTCGCGGGGTATCGCATCACCCGCCGCAAGTTGGGATTGGGGCCGCCGCACTTGCCGGAGTGGCATATCACCCTCGACTTCCACAATTTATCGCAAATGGACAACGCTTTTGAGCGAGTTTCGTCGCGCGACGACCCGGTCGAGAGCTTTCATCATGCGGTCAACTCGAAAGTGCAGGACGTATTCTTTGCGCTCTACCGCGATTTCCCCGACCCGCATCGGGTGACGGGACAGGAGAAATTCTGAGAGGAGGTGAGCCATGCCGCTGCCGCAGGACATCCGCCCGGTGTTCCAGGACATCCAGGACACGCTGATCCGCGCCGAGGCGCCGTGGATCGAACGGACGCCGCTGTCGAAGGTCAAGGTGCTATGGATCGGCCGCGAGACCGGCAGCTGGGCCTCGCTGCACCACTGGAAGAAGGGCTATGCCGCGCCGCCGCACAAGCATTTGGGCGGCGCCCATGTCTGGATCGTCTCGGGCAAGCTGCAGGTGCGCGACGGCACGCTCAACGCCGGCGACTATGTCTACGAGCCGTCGGGGGTGCTGCACGACGCGACCACCGCGCTCGAGGACACGACCTATCTCTTCATCTGCACCGGCCCGGTGCTGTTCTTCGACGCGAACGGCTTTACCCGCTACACCAACTGGGAGGAGATGGAGAAGCTGCGCGCTTCGGCCGAGGGCTTGGCCAAGGCGGCGGAGTAGCCGTCTTCCCCGCCGCTCCCGCGAAAGCCGGGATGACGGTTCGCTAGCCGTGCCGCGCCCTACTGTCGGCCGGCGCCTCGCCGCGCTCGGTCATGCCGTAGTCGCGGATCACGGCGGCGATGCGCAGGCGGTAGTCGCGGAACAGCTCGCCGCGGCCCTTGGCCTGCGCCGCGCGATGCTCCTCGAGCTGGCGCCAGGCGGCGATCGCCGCCTCGTCGCGCCAGAACGACAGCGACAGCACCTTGCCCGGCTCGCTGAGGCTCTGGAAACGCTCGATCGAGACGAACCCGTCGATCTGTTCGAGGC
>DATJOB010000440.1:0-12301 GCA_035507475.1 Allostellaceae bacterium
ACCCCCCGGTCGATCAGCCGGCGCAGCACCGGCACCGCGTATTCGCCGGTCGCGGCCGGGTCGCCTGGCCCGTTCGACAGGAACACGCCGTCCGGCGCGTGGCGCATGATCTCCTCGGCGGTGGCGGTCGCCGGCACCACCGTCACGCGGCAGCCTTCCGCCGCCAGCATCCTGAGGATGTTGCGCTTGGCCCCGTAATCGACGGCGACGACGTGGAAGCGCGGCCCGTCCTGCCGGCCGTAGCCGCGCTCGCGGGTCCAGGCGGTCTCGTCCCATTCGTAAGTCTGGCGGCAGGTGACGTCGCGCGCCAAATCCATGCCTTCGAGCCCCGGCCAGGCCGCGGCCTCCTCGCGCATCGCAGCGATGTCGAGCCGGCCCTGCGGGTCGTAGGCGACGACCCCGCTCGGCGCGCCCCGCTCGCGGATCAGCCGGGTCAGGCGGCGCGTGTCGACGCCGCACAACCCGGTCATGCCGTGCGATCCGAGCCAGGCGTCGAGCCCCTGCGTCGCCCGGTAGTTGGCGGGCGCGGTGATCGGCTCGCGGATCACCAGCCCGCGCGCCGCCGGGGTCGTGGTCTCGATGTCCTCGGGGTTGGTGCCGACATTGCCGATATGCGGGAAGGTGAAGGTGATGATCTGCCCGGCATAGGAGGGGTCGGTCAGGATTTCCTGATAGCCGGTCATCGCGGTGTTGAAGCACACCTCGCCGACCGCGCGGCCCGGCGCGCCGATCCCGCGGCCCCAAAACACCGTCCCATCCGCCAGCACCAGGGCCGCGTTGCAGTCGGGCGGTCGCGGCATCGGGCTCGCCGCGTCGGGGTCGGTCATCGAAAATGGATCCTGCCGGATTTTAAGCCGCCGCGGCGAGGCGCGGCGCCCAATTTCGGCAAAGATAAAGGTGCGGCTTGGCTTGTCAAGCGGCGCCGTCATGAACATATCGGCATTTCAATAGCTTATCGGAACATGGCTGATATCGCTTTGCAGCGACGGCGAAGCGGGTAGGCTCGCTGGATGCCGCGAGCGCAGGAGCGGGACGATGTTGCGCGAGGCCCTGACCGAACGGATGAAAACGGCGCTGCGCGCCAAGGATACCCGCACCTTGTCGACGGTGCGGCTGATCCTCGCCGCGCTCAAGCAGAAGGACATCGAGGCGCGGCCCTCCGGCAACGCCGCGGGAATCGGCGAGGCCGAGATCCAGCGTCTGATGCAGGGCATGATCAAGCAGCGGCGCGAATCGATCGAGCTCTACCAGAAGGGCAACCGGCCGGAGCTGGCGCAGCAGGAGAGCGAAGAGATCGCGGTCATCGAATCGTTCCTGCCGCAGCAGATGGACGAGGCTGCGACCGAGGCGGCGGCGCGCGCCGCGATCGCCGAATCGGGGGCGGCGGGGCTCAAGGACATGGGCAAGGTCATGGGGCTGCTGCGCGAGCGCCATGCCGGGGTGCTCGACATGGCGCAAGCCGGCGCGGCCGTGAAGCGGCTGCTCTCGTAGCCGCCGCTGCGACGGCAGGAGATCGCTTCGCTCCGCCGGCAATGACCGCTAACATGCGGGATGGCCTTCCCGCCGGGCTTCCTCGACGAGCTCAGGGCGCGCGTCTCGCTTGCCGAGCTGGTCGGCCGGCGCGTGCGGCTCGTCCGCAAGGGTCGCGAATACGGCGGCCTCTGCCCGTTCCACAACGAGAAGACGCCGTCCTTCTACGTCGTCGAGGACAAGGGCTTCTACCACTGCTTCGGCTGCGGCGCGCACGGCGATGCGATCGGCTTCGTGATGCGCGCCGACAATCTCGACTTCATCGAGGCGATCGAGCGGCTGGCCGGCATCGCCGGCATCGCGGTGCCGCAACAAACGCCGCAGGAGCGCGAGAAGGCGCAGCGCCAGAAGACGCTGCTCGAAGCGCTGGCCGCCGCGGCGCAATTCTACGAGCGGCAGCTTTGGGCGCCGGGCGGGGCGCGCGGCCGCGACTATCTCGCGCGGCGCGGGCTCGACGAGGAAACGATGCGCCGCTTCCGTCTCGGCTGGGCCGGCGACGACCGCGCCGCGCTGCGTCGCGCGCTGACGCCCGAATTTCCCGTGCCGCTGCTGCTGGAGGCGGGGCTGCTGCACGCCTCGGATTACGGCGGCGAGCCTTACGATTATTTCCGCGAGCGGGTGATCTTCCCGATCGGCGATCGCGCCGGGCGGATCATCGCCTTCGGCGGCCGCACGCTCGGCGACGCCCAGCCGAAATATCTCAACTCGCCCGAACACCCGCTGTTCGCCAAAGGGCGGGTGCTCTACGGCCTGTCCTTCGCGCGCGCCAATGCGCCGCGCGAGCTCGACGCCGGCGGCGCCGGCGCGATCGTCACCGAAGGCTATATGGACGTGATCGCGCTGCACCGCGCCGGGTTCGGCACCGCCGTGGCGCCGCTCGGCACGGCGCTGACCGAGGCGCATCTCGCCGAGTTGTGGCGCCTCGCCCCCGAACCGGTGCTGTGCTTCGACGGCGACGCGGCGGGCCAGCGCGCCGCGCTGCGCGCGCTCAACCGCGCGCTGCCGCTGCTGCAGCCCGGCCGCTCGCTGCGCTTCGCCGCGCTGCCCGCGGGCGAGGACCCGGATTCGCTGATCGGCGGCTCCGGCGCCGCGGCGTTCGAGGAGCTGCTGCGCGCGGCCCGGCCGCTCGCCGACATGCTGTGGACCGCGGAGCGCGACGTGCGGCCGCTCGATACGCCCGAGCGCCGGGCCGATCTCGAGCGCCGGGTGATGGCGCATGTCGGGACGATCGCCGACCGCGCGGTGCAAGGCGAATACCGCCGCTTTCTGCGCGACCGGCTGTTCGCGCTCGGCCGCCCTGCCGCGGGCGAGCGCGGGCGCCGCGCAGCGCGGGCGCCGGGCCTGCCGGCCCCGGCGCCGCATGCCGGGGCGCCGCCGCCGCCGCCCGCGCCCGGCCGGCGCCAGCGCGAAATCCTGATCGGCATGCTGCTCGAGCACCCGTTCCTCATCGTCGAGGCCCATGAGGACATCGCCGCGCTCGATTTTCCCGAGCCCGAGCTCGACCGGCTGCGCCGCGCGATTCTGGAGGCGGAGGTGCTGTTTCCGGGGCTTGACGCCGAAGCGCTTCGTCTACACCTAGGGCAGAACGGGTTCGCCTTGACCGTGGACACGGTCCTGGCAGCATTGGCCGATCACGCCGGGTTCCTGGCGCGCGCGAGCGATGCCGGGGCGGTGCGTCTCGGCTGGCAGCACGTGGCGCGGATGGTGCGCGGCGCCGACCGCAGCGAGCTCGCGAGCGCCGCCGACGCGCTGGCGCGGGAGTTGTCGCCCGATGCGTGGGAGCGCTTTCTGGCGATGCAGGGACGGGAGGCGCAGGAGGGTTTTGCGGAAGACGAGTTCCCTTCCTGAGGGTAGGAAAGATGAGTTTCCTTCCTAAGGGTAGGAGAACGGTTTTCCGCTAGCCTGCGGGCGAGCGACAGGATGTCCGGCCGCGGCCGGAACCAACCCATGGCCTAGGGACGGTGGAATGGCGAGCAAAGTGGCGAGCGTGGCGGACACGGCCGAGACCCGGGAAGAGGCGGCGGAGGCCCCGCTGCTCGACCAGATCGCGGTCGCGATCAAGAAGATGGTGGCACGCGGCAAGGAGCGCGGCTACCTGACCTACGACGAACTGAACGCCGCCTTGCCGACCGACCAGGTGTCCTCGGAGCAGATCGAGGACACGATGACGATGCTCTCCGAGCTCGGCATCAACGTCGTCGAGAACGAGGACGCCGAGGAGCCGGCCGCCGCCGAGAGCGACGACGGCGACGCCGAAGTGCGCGGCAATCTCGACGACGACGATATCGGCCGCACCGACGATCCCGTGCGGATGTACCTGCGCGAGATGGGCTCGGTCGAGCTGCTGTCGCGCGAGGGCGAGATCGCCATCGCCAAGCGCATCGAGGCGGGACGCGAGATGATGATCGGCGGGCTGTGCGAAAATCCGCTGACGGTGCGCGCGCTGATGCTGTGGCGCGACGCCCTCAATGAAGGAAAGATGCTGCTGCGCGACATCATCGACCTCGACGCGACCTATGCCGCCGCGGCGATCGATCCCGCCGACGCCGCCGTCGCGCTGGTCGCTCCGGCCCCGGCCGAGGGCGCGCTCGACGACGAGGGCGAAGCCGAGGCCGAGGCCGAGGAGGAAGTCGTCGCCGACGGCGCCGAGATCGACGGCGAGGACGCCGAAGGCGAGGGCGAGGAAAGCTCGGTCTCGCTGGCGACGATGGAGGCCCAGCTGCGGCCCGGCGTCGTCGCGATCTTCGACCAGATCGCCGACATCCACAAAAAGCTCAATAAGCTGCAGGACCAGCGCATCGCCGCGCTGGTCAAGGGCGTCGCGCTGCCGCGGGCGACCGATCGGCGCTACGACAAGCTGAAGGACGAGGCAATCGAGTCCTTGCAGAAGATCCGCTTCAACAACACGCGGATCGAGCATCTGGTCGAGCAGCTCTACGACCTCAATCGCCGGCTGGTCGGCGAAGAGGGCAGGCTGCTGCGCCTCGCCGAGACGTCGGGGGTCAAGCGCCCCGAGTTCCTCCAGTTCTACATGGGCGACGAGCTGGCGGGCGATTGGTTCGAGCGCGCCGGCCGGCAGACCGGCCGCGGCTGGGACCGCTTTGTCGAGCGCTACCGCGACGAGATCTTCAAGCACCGCACCGCGATCGCCAAGATCGCCGGCGAGTCGAAGCTGCCGATCGCCGAGTTCCGCCGCGTCGTCCAGACCGTGCAGCGCGGCGAGCGCGAGGCCAGCCGGGCCAAGAAGGAGATGGTCGAAGCCAACCTGCGCCTCGTCATCTCGATCGCCAAGAAATACACCAATCGCGGGCTGCAATTCCTCGACCTGATCCAGGAGGGGAATATCGGGCTGATGAAGGCGGTCGACAAATTCGAGTACCGCCGCGGCTACAAATTCTCGACCTATGCGACCTGGTGGATCCGCCAGGCGATCACCCGCTCGATCGCCGACCAGGCGCGCACCATCCGCATCCCGGTCCACATGATCGAGACGATCAACAAGCTGGTGCGCACCTCGCGCCAGATGCTGCACGAGATCGGCCGCGAGCCGACCCCCGAGGAACTCGCCGACAAGCTGGCGATGCCGCTGGAAAAGGTCCGCAAGGTGCTGAAGATCGCCAAGGAGCCGATCAGCCTCGAAACGCCGATCGGCGATGAGGAGGACAGCCATCTCGGCGACTTCATCGAGGACAAGAACGCGGTGCTGCCGGTCGACGCGGCGATCCAGGCCAATCTGCGCGAGACGACGACGCGGGTCCTCGCCTCGCTCACCGCGCGCGAGGAGCGCGTCCTGCGCATGCGCTTCGGCATCGGCATGAACACCGACCACACATTGGAAGAGGTCGGCCAGCAATTCTCGGTGACGCGCGAGCGCATCCGCCAGATCGAGGCGAAGGCGCTCCGAAAGCTCAAGCACCCGAGCCGCTCGCGCAAGCTGCGCAGCTTCCTCGACACCTAAGCCGAGGGCGCCGCACCACCGCGCCACCCCGGCGAAAGCCGAGATCCATTTATCCGCTCTCGATCGATTGATCGATGGGTCCCGGCCTGCGCCGGGATGCGCTATGTTGCGGGCGGTGGGCCCGTAGTTCAGCTGGTTAGAACTCGCCGCTCATAACGGCGCTGTCGCAGGTTCGAGTCCTGCCGGGCCTACCAGCCTCGTCGCCCTGCCGCGCGCTTGCGCCTCCGCTTGGCGCCATGCAGCGAAGGCATGACGGAAAGTAGTAACCCTGGCTTACGATGTCGCCTGCCGGGCCCGACCGGCGAAGGGAGGCGACATGTACGACCTGGTGATCCGCGGCGCGACGGTGTTCGACGGCCTCGGTCGCGACCCGGTGCGCGGCGACGTCGCGGTCAAGGACGGGCGGATCGCCGCGCTCGGCGAGGTCGCTGGAGCCGCGGGCGAAACCGTCGACGCCGGCGGGCTCGCCCTGATGCCCGGCATCATCGACATCCACACCCATTACGACGCGCAGGTGACCTGGGACCCGACCTTGTCGCCGTCACCGTCGCTCGGCGTCACCACCGTGGTCACCGGCAATTGCGGCTTTGGCATCGTGCCGAGCCCGCCGCCGCTGCGCGACCTGATCATGCGCAACCTCGCGGTCGTCGAGGGCATGGACATCGACGCGCTGCGCGCCGGGATCGACTGGCGCTTCCAGAGCTTCGGCGAGTACCTCGAAGCGGTGCGGCGCTGCGGTCCCTTCGCCAACGTCGCCGTGCTGGTCGGCCATTCGGCGGTGCGCACCGCGGTGATGGGCGAGGACGCCTCGGTGCGCAAGACGCCGACCGCGACCGAGCTGGCGGAAATGAAGCGGCTCGTCGGCGAGGCGATGGAGCTGGGTGCGATCGGGCTCGGCGCGTCGTACTCGCCGAACCATTCCGGCTGGGGCGGCATCCCGATGCCTTCGACGATCAGCGAGATCGCCGAGTTCGAGGCGCTGGTCGAGGCGATGGGCGGGCCGGGCCGCGGCGTTGTCGAGATCGCGTCGGGCACGGTGCCGGTCGACACGATCGCCGGGATCGCCGGCCGCCACGGTCGCCGCATCTTTATGACGACCGGGATCGCCTTCTACAACGAGCAATACCCGGAGCGCGGGCTCGGCGTGTTCGAGGCCGCCGCCGCGGCGCAGGCGCGCGGGCAGGAGGTCTATCTCCAGTTCACCTGCCAGCCGCTGTCGTTCGATTTCACCCTGGCGAGCGCCTACCCGTTCTACAGCCATCCGGCCTTCGACCCGATCAAGGCCTACGACCGCGACCAGCTCAAAACCGTGTTCCAGGACCAGAGCTGGCGCGACAGCTTCCGCGACAATCTGCGCAACCCGAAGCCGGGCACGATCTTCCAGGGGAACTGGGACCGCGTCATCGTCGCCGCTCCGGCGAAAGCCGCGAATGCCGGCCTCGCCAACCGTTCGATCGCCGACATCGTCCGCGGCAGCAACCGCGACCCGCTCGACACCTTTCTCGATCTCGGCCTCGAAGAAGACCTCGATACCGGGTTCGTCGGCCGTTTCCTCAACGCGGTCGACGACGGCGTCGAGCCGCTGGTCAAGCACAAGGCGGGGGTCATCGCGCTCTCCGACGCGGGCGCGCACCTGATGTATCTCTGCGACGCCGGGTTCGGGCTCTATTTCCTCGGCCATTGGGTGCGCGAGCGCGGCGTCTTCGACCTGGCCGAGGGGGTGCGGCGGCTGACCAGCCACCAGGCCGGGCTCTACGGCATCCCCGACCGCGGCCGGATCGCGGTCGGCGCCTGCGCCGACCTGATGCTGTTCGATCCCGCGACGGTTCACGTCTCGGCGCCGCGCCGGGCCAACGACCTGCCGGCGGGCGCGACCCGCACGCTGCGCGACCCGATCGGCGTCCACGGGGTTTTTGTCAACGGCATCCGGGTGTTCGACGGCAAGGATTACGCGCCGCTCGCCAGGGGGCCGGGACGCGTGCTCGACCGCTTCCTCCATGCCGGACCCGGAGCGCTGGCCAGCGCCGCGCAATAGCCGGGCGCGGCCCACGATCTGCGATCTGTTGTCGGAGCCCTCATGCCTCGGACCCATTCAGCCACCGCCGCGCCTTTAGCCGTCGCCGAGCGCAGCTTCGACGCGCTGGTCGTCGGCGCCGGCTTCTCTGGGCTTTACCAGCTGCTCTGCCTGCGCGACCGGCTCGGCCTGTCGGTGCGGCTGCTCGAGGCGGGCGACGGGGTCGGCGGCACCTGGTACTGGAACCGCTATCCCGGCGCGCGCTGCGATTCCGAGAGCCATTCCTATGCCTACTATTTCTCCGACGAGCTGCTGCAGGACTGGACCTGGTCGGAGCGCTATCCCGAGCAGCCGGAGATCCTGCGCTACCTCAACCACGTCGCCGACCGGTTCGACCTACGGCGTGACATCAGCTTCGGCGCCCGCGTCGGCGCCGCGCATTACGACGCCGACGCCAATCGCTGGCGGGTGACGACCGAGCGCGGCGAGCGCTACGACGCGCGCTTTCTCGTCACCGCGGTCGGCTGCCTGTCCTCGGCCAACATTCCGCAGATCGCCGGCCTCGAGCGCTTCGCCGGCGCCTGGTACCACACCGGGCAATGGCCGCACGAAGGCGTCGACTTCACCGGCAAGCGCGTCGGCATGATCGGCACCGGATCGACCGGCATCCAGGCTGCGCCGGTGATCGCCCGCGAGGCGGCGCATCTGACCGTCTTCCAGCGCACCGCCAATTACAGCATCCCGGCGCGCAACGCCCCGCTCACCGACGATTTCAAGCGCTGGTCGAAGGCGAGCACGGGCGAACTGCGCCGCACCATGCAGGCGACGCCGAACGGGCATCCGTTCACCATCGCCGACCGCTCGGCGCTGGCCGTGCCGGCCGCGGAGCGCGAGGCGATCTACGAGGCGGCATGGGCGAAGGGCGGGCTGCAGTTCCGCGCCGCGTTCCGCGACCTCCTCGTCGACAAGGCGGCGAACGACACCGCCGCCGACTTCATCCGCCGCAAGATCTGCGAGGTGGTCGAAGACCCGGCGACCGCGGCGATCCTGGCGAATATCGACCATCCCTTCGCCACCAAGCGGCCGCCGATCGACACCGGCTATTTCGAGACGTTCAACCGCGCAAACGTCGCGCTGGTCGACCTGCGCGCGACCCCGATCGAGTGCATCACCGAGCGCGGCATCCAGACCCGCGACGGGACGGAGCACGCGCTCGACATCATCGTCTTCGCCACCGGCTTCGACGCGATGACCGGCCCGCTGCTGCGGCTCGGCCTGCATGGCCGCGACGGCGTCCCCTTGAGCGAGGCCTGGCAGGCCGGACCGCGCACCTATCTCGGGCTGCAGATCGCCGGCTTCCCCAACCTGTTCACGATCACCGGGCCGGGGAGTCCGTCGGTGCTCTGCAACATGCCGGTCGCGATCGAGCAGCATGTCGAATGGATCACCGGCTGCATCGCCTATATGCGCGAGCGCGGCCTCGAGCGCATCGAGCCCGCGCCTGACGCGGTCGAGCACTGGGTGTCCCACGTCAACGATGCGGCGAACGCCACGCTGCTGCCGCAGGCCAAGCACTCCTGGTATCTCGGCGCGAACGTCCCGGGCAAGCCGCGCGTCTTCATGCCCTATGCCGGGGGCATGGCCCGCTACCGCGAGACCTGCGCCGCGGTCGCGGCCGACGGCTATCGCGGCTTCGCCGTTGCCTGACGCGGCCTGCGAGCGACCTTCCGCCGCGCGGCGCTATGGCGCATCAGGCGAAGAAATGCCATTCTCGTTCTCCCATTTGGGTAAAGGGAGAGGCGAGCCATGCGTAAGGTTGTCGTTGCTGTTGTGTTGAGCGCCAGCGTCGCGCTGGCCGGCGTCGCCGCATGGCACGCCAGAGCCGCCGCCCCCGCCGGCGCCGTGCCGCAAGCCGGCGCCTATACCCCGATCCACCCGGCGGCCTGCGGCGGGCGCGACGTGCATTGTGCCCCCGGCTGGCATTGGGTCTGCGGCCCGAACCGCTGCTGGTGCGCGGCCTGCTAAGCCGCCCGGATACGGTCTTTCGAGGGAGGCCGGAGCCGGCGCGATAGCCGGTCCCGGCCTCTTTGCCGAGGGGCGCAGGGCGCCGGCCGGCGGCGCGCCGATCCGCCCGCCCGCTATGGCGCTCCGCGGGAAGACATGCGATCCTCGCTCGCCCATTTGGTGGAGGGAGGAAAAAGCCATGCGTAAGCTCATTGTCGCTGTCGCCGTGACGGCCGGTGTCGCGCTGGCCGGCGTTGCCGGATGGCACGCGCGGGCGGCGGCCCCGGCCGGCGCGGTGCCGCAAGCCGGCGCCTACACGCCGATCCACCCGGCGGCCTGCGGCGGGCGCGGGCGCTGCGCCTGGGGCTGGCACTATGTCTGTGGCCCATACCGCTGCTGGTGCGCCCGCTGCTAGGTTGCCCGGCGGTTCGAATGCCGGCGGCACGGCCGGGCTCGGCTGAGCCCGGCGGGCCGCAACGGCAGGGTGCATGATGAACGACGCAGGACAGGGGCCGGCCGCGGTCGAGCGGCCGGCCCTCGCCAACGACAGCGGCGACTACTGGGGCAGCGACGTGATGGCGTTGATGCTCCGCGAGGTCGGGCTGCGCTATGTCGCGCTCAACCCCGGCGCGTCGTATCGCGGCCTGCACGACAGCCTCGTCAACCTGCTCGGCAATGCCGACCCGCAAATGCTCCTGTGCCTGCACGAGGAGCACGCGGTGGCGATCGCGCAGGGCTACGCCAAGGTTGCGGGCAAGCCGATGGGCGCGATCGTCCACAGCAATGTCGGGCTGATGCACGCGACGATGGCGGTGTTCAACGCGTGGTGCGATCGGGTGCCGGTGCTGCTCTTCGGGGCGACCGGTCCGGTCGCCGCCGACCGGCGGCGCCCCTGGATCGACTGGATCCATACCGCTGCCGACCAGGGCGCGCTGATCCGCAACTACACGAAATGGGACGATCAGCCGGGTTCGATCGGCGCGGTGCCGGAGGCGGTGCTGCGCGCCTACAAGATCGCGACGACGCCGCCCTGCGGCCCGGTCTATGTCTGCTTCGACGCGGCGCTGCAGGAGACGAAGCTCGAGGCGCTGCCGGCGCTGCCGAACGCCGCGCGGTTCCGCCCGCCGGTCCCCGCCGCGGCCGATCCCGCAGCGGCGGCAGCGACGGCCGAGCTGTTGTCGCGGGCGCAGCGCCCGCTGCTCCTCGTCGGCCGAGCCGAGCGCAGCGAGGCGGCGTGGGCGCGCCGCGTCGCGCTCGCCGAGACGGTCGGCGCGGTGGTGCTGACCGACCCCAAGACCGGCGCGACCTTCCCGTCGCGGCACCGGCTGCAGGGGCCGCCGGCGGGCAACAACCCGAGCCCGGACGCCTGCGCGCTGCTGCGCGAGGCCGATGTCATCGTCAGCCTCGACTGGGTCGACCTCGCCGGCACGCTGAAGGCGGCGCTCGGCGGCGAGCCGCCTTCGGCCAAGATCGTCCTCGTCTCGCTCGACCACCAGCTGCACAACGGCTGGAGCATGGATTACCAGGGCCTTCCGCCGGCCGACATCCACCTTGCGGTCGAGCCCGATATCGCGGTCGCGGCGATCCTGCCGCTGCTCGGGCCACGCACGCCGAGTTGGCCGGGCCGCGCGCCGACGGTCCCGCCGCCCGCGCCGCCGCTGCGCGGCGAGGCGATCACCCCGGCGATGCTCGCCGCCGGGTTGCGCGCGGCGCTGCTCGGCCGCCGCGCCTGCGTGATCCGCACGCCGCTCGCCTGGACCGGCGGCACCTGGGAGGTCGCGCATCCGCTCGACATGCTGGGCGGCGACGGCGGCGGCGGGATCGGCGCCGGCCCGGGCATGGCGGTCGGCGCCGCGCTGGGGCTGCGCGACGCCGCGGGCGGCGGCGGACGGCTGCCCATCGCGGTGCTCGGCGACGGCGACACGCTGATGGGCATCACCGCGCTATGGACCGCCGCGCACTACCGCATCCCGGTGCTGATCGTCGTCGCCAACAACAACTCGTTCTTCAACGACGAGCTGCACCAGGACCGCATGGCGCGGGCGCGCAGCCGTCCGGTGGCGAACCGCTGGATCGGCCAGCGCATCGCCGATCCCGAGCCCGATCTCGCGACGCTGGCGCGCGGCCAGGGCGCGACCGGCTTCGGCCCGGTGCGCGATCCGGCCGAGCTGGTCGCGGTGCTGCGCAGCGCGCTCGACTGCGTCGAGGCGGGCGGCGTCGCGCTCGTCGACGTCAAGGTCGCGCCGGGCTACATCGAGGTCGCGCCGCGCGGCTGACGGCGGCGGCGATGCGCGGCTACTCGATCCTCAGCCTGGCGCGCAACGCGCTGACCGGCCATCGCGGTTGGCCGCGCGCGTGGCGCAGCCCGTCGCCGCAGCCCGGCTACGACGCGGTGATCGTCGGCGGCGGCGGGCACGGCCTCGCCACCGCCTACTACCTCGCCAAGGAGTTCGGCATCTCGCGCGTCGCGGTCGTCGAGAAGGGCTGGCTCGGCGGCGGCAATACCGGACGCAACACGACGATCATCCGCTCGAACTACCTGATGGACGAGAGCGCCGCGCTCTACGATCACGCGGTCGGGTTATGGGCGGGCCTCAGCCGCGACTTGAACTTCAACGTCATGTACAGCCCGCGCGGGCTGCTGCATCTCGCGCATCATGTCCACGACCTGCAGGAGATCGGCCGGCGCGGCCGCGCCAACTGGCTGAACGGGATCGACGCCGAGTATCTCGGCCCCGCCGAGGTCAAGGCGCTGGTGCCGGCGATCAGGCTCGACGGTCGTTACCCGGTGCTCG
>DATJOB010000441.1:0-4105 GCA_035507475.1 Allostellaceae bacterium
GCGTTCTTCTCGGCCTTCTCCTCGCTGTCGGAGACGTGGACCTGCTGCAGGTAGCCGCGGTTCTCCGGCCCCGACTCGTAGCCGGTCTCGAGCGCGACCTTGTCGTAGAGCTCCCAGATCTTCTTGGTCGCCTCGATCGAGGTGTTGAGCGCGATATACGGATAGCGCTGCTTCGCCGCCCAGATGATCGTCTCCTGGCTCAAGACGCCGGGGATCCAGACCCGTGGATAGGGCTTTTGCAGCGGCACCGCCCACGGGTTGACGACGCGGTGCTGGTAATGCGTGCCCTCCCAGCGGAACGGTCCCTCGCGGCTCCACGCGGCGACGACGAGATCGTGCGCCTCCTCGAAGCGCTCGCGGTTGAACGCCGGGTTGACCCCGGTGGCGAGCTGCTCCTGGCCGCCGCCGCGCACAAAGCCCGAGACCAGCCGGCCCTTCGAGATCATGTCGATCATCGCCAGCTCCTCGGCGAGCCGGACCGGGTTCTCGGCCAAGGGCAGCGGGTTGCCGAGGAGGACGATCTTCGCCTTCTTGGTCACCGCGGCGAGGATCGAGGCAAAGACGTTGCACTTGGCCTGCATGCAGAACGGCGCGTTATGATGCTCGTTGAGCATGAAGCCTTCGACGCCCTGCTCCTCGGCGTAGATGTAATGCTCGAGGTACTGGTTATAGAGCCGGCTGCCGGCAACCGGGTCGAAGTGCTTGTTTGAGAACAGCAGCGCCGTATGTCCGGTCTCCAGCCCGATGTCGGAGGGATAGGCGGACATCGGCTGCTCGGTGAAATACATCACGTGCATGGCTTTACTCCTTGCCGGCGTCGCGCCGTCCCTGGCTGGTTCTGCCTGCCGACGATCTTTCCTTCGTCTCCCCCGCTGATGCGGGGGTCCAGGGTAACCGTTCCGTCGCTCGCCCCTGGGTTCCCGCCGTCGCGGGAAAGACGATGAGGCGGTTCAGTTCTCCTCGAGAAATCCGGTGACGAGACGGGCGAGCGCCTCGGGCTGCTCCATGTCGACGCAATGCCCGGCGTCGCGCACGATCTCGAAGCGCGCCTGCGGCAGCGACCTCGCATAGACCTCGCCGGCGCTCTGCGGCACGATCTGGTCGTCGTCGCCCCAGACGACGAGCGCCGGCGCGCGCACCCCGCCGAGCAGGTTGGGCAGCGCCGGGTTGTACATGTAGGGCTTCCAGGCGATGCGGAAGCTCATCTCGCGGCACAGATCCCAGTCGACCAGCTGGTCGGTCGTGACGTCGCCGTAGACGCGGGCAAACGCCGCCTGGTCGTGAAACCCGGCCCTGGCGTAGTCGATATAGCTGACGATCGCCTGATCCATGATCTCGCCGCCGGGCGGCTTAATGCCCATCGCGCCGACCAGCACGAGGCGGTAGAAGTCGCGCGGCGCGAGCGCCGCCATCTCGGCGGCGACCCAGCCGCCGAAGCCGAGCCCGACAAGGCTCGCGCGCTCGACCCCGAGCTCGGCCAGCAGCCATTGGTAGAGCGCGGCCAGATCGCGCGTGTGGCGCAGCCAGGAGGCGCGCTCCGACTTCTCGCCGTAGCCGGGGTGGGTCGGCACGATGACGTCGAAGCGGTCGGCGAGCGCCTCGTAGAACGGCAGCCGGTCCGGGGTGCCGATATCGTGGTGCAGCACCAGCAGCGGGCGGCCGGCGCCGCCGCGCGCGACATTGAGCTTGAGCCCGCCCAGGTCAACCCGCCGCTCGCTCCACCCGGCCATGGCCCCGCTTCCCTCGCTGACTGATGATAAGGTTAGCCATGCTTTTCCGGCCGCCGCAACCGCGCCGCGCGCAACCCGCCTTGCGTCCGGCTCAATGCAGGCGCGGCTCGCGCCCCCGGCGGCGGATTTCGTCCGGCCATTTTCGTTGACCCGGTCGGGTGCGGCTCTCCATGCTCTGGGCCGGCCATGCTCTGGGCCGGCCATGCTCTGGGGCGGGCCGATGTTTTCGAGCGAGGAGAAAAACGATGTCCGTGCGTCTCGTGATCCAGATGAGCGCGGCGCCCGGCAAGGGCAGCGCGCTGGCGCAGGCGATGAAGGCGCGCTGCGAGGTCTCGGCCGGCGACAAGGGCTGCCTGCAGTTCGAGGTGTTCCAGAGTGCGCTCGACCCCGACCGGCTGACGCTGCTCGAATTGTGGGAGGACCAGGCGGCGCTCGACGCGCACGCCAAGCTCCAGGCGGCGCGCCCGCCGCTCCCCGAGGGCTTGCGCCTCGGCGCCGGCGAGCGCGAGGACTACACCTACAACCGCACCCGCTGACCGCGCCGCGGGGTAGATAAGCCAGCGCTACGACTTCTTGACGGGTCTCGGGGCGCGTCTTACCGTCACGCAGCAAAACCGGGCGGCGACGACCGCCGTCCCGCGGCAACCAGGCAAGACCAAGAAATCCCCGAAAGGGAGCCAGTCCAAGCCCAGGTTTATCCCGGCAGCGTCCGGCACAGAGGAGGTCAACGATGGCGTCGTGGAAACTGATTTCGGCGGACTCCCACATCGTCGAGCCGCCGGACATGTACACCGAGCGCTTCTCGCCCAAGCTGCGCCAGCGGGCGCCGCACATGGAGCGGCGCAAGACGCCGACCGGGCGCGAATACGACGCCTGGATGCTCGAGGGCCAGCAGGTCGGCACGCTGGGCGCGGTGATGCAGGCCGGTCAGCGCTTCGAGGACCCGTCGCAGATCGACTTCCTCGGCATCTGGGAGGATGTGCGCAAGGGCGCCTACAACGCCGACGCGATGCTCGTCGAGAACGAGGAGGACGGCATATGGGGCTCGGTGCTGCAGCCGAGCCAGGGCCTCTTCTGGTACCGCGTGCCCGACAGCGAGCTGCTGAGCGAGATCTGCCGCGTCTACAACGACTGGATCGCCGATTTCTGCAAGCCGCATCCCGACCGCCTCAAGGGCATCGCGATGCTCAACGTCGACGATCCCGACGCCGCGGCCGCCGAGCTCGAGCGCTGCGTCAAGATGGGGATCGTCGGCTCGTTCATTCCGGTCGCGCCGCAGCCCGGCAAGCCCTATTCGAGCCCGGTCTACGACCGCTTCTGGGCAACCGCGCAGGAGCTCAACCACCCGCTGCTGATGCATATCGGCACGCCGCGCAACAACGTCCCGGCCAACGAGTTCACGATGGACGTGACCGAGCTGACCGGGGCCGGGCGTTCGACGACCGACTACTGGGTGCGCTATTCGCTCGGCTCGATGGTGTTCGCCGGGGTGTTCGACAAGTTCCCCGGTCTCAAGATCGGCTCGGTCGAGCACGAGGCGGCGTGGATTCCGCATTGGCTGAAACAGATGGATTTCACCTATGTCGAGCGCCCGGTATTCACCAAGGGCTGGCGCTCCGAACAGGGGCTGATGCCGAGCGACTACTGGAAGAAGAACATGTTCGTCGAGTTCATGGAGGACGATCTCGGGGTGCAGCTGCGCGAGCATATCGGCGTCGACAACAAGCTGTGGGGCAGCGACTACCCGCATGCCGAGGCGACCTTCCCGCGCTCGCAGCAATTCATCCAGCGCATGTTCAAGGGCGTTCCCGAGATCGACCTGCAGAAGATCACCTCGGCGAACGCGGCCTCGATGTTCGGCTTCGAGCTGGCGGCTTAGCCTCTCGCGTTCGGTGCCCCTGGCCGGGCCGGCCCCGGCCCTCCCCGTCCTGCCGGCGCTGAGCGGGAGGACGTGGACCCGCGGGTCAAAGCCCGCGGGAGGGGCGCCCTGCCATCGCACGTAACAGCGTCGCGGATCGTCGCATGGAAGAAGGCTTTGTCGCGGTCGCCAAGGTGGGCGACCTCGCGCCCGGCGAGATGACGTTCGTCGCGGTCGAGCGCGAGCGTATCGTGCTCGCCAATGTCGAGGGCTGCTTCTATGCGTTGCGCGACGTCTGCGGCCATCGCAACGCACCGCTGTCGCGCGGCCGGCTCGACGGCTATGCGATCGAATGCCCGCTGCATTTTGCGCAATTCGACGTGCGCACCGGCAAGCTGATCGACGGCCCCGTATCGGCCGACGTCCCGGCCTACGAGATCAGGGTCGAGGACGGCACCGTCTATCTGCGGCGATAGCGAGGGCTGCGGCGATAGCGCGGGCTGCGGCGATAGCGCGG
>DATJOB010000442.1:0-2697 GCA_035507475.1 Allostellaceae bacterium
GATCTGGACGTCACGCCCGACGATTTTCTGGTGTTGCAGAACGCCGGGCCGCTCTCCCCGTCGGGTATGCCCGAGGCCGGCTACCTGCCGATCCCGCAAAAGCTGGCGCGCGCCGGGATCAAGGACATGGTGCGCATCTCCGACGCGCGGATGAGCGGCACCGCCTACGGCTCGATCGTGCTGCACGTCACGCCCGACGCGGCCTCGGGCGGGCCGCTCGCCAAGGTCAGGAACGGCGACCGCATCCGCCTCTCGGTCAAGGAGCGGCGGATCGACCTGCTGGTGCCGCCCGACGAGCTGGCGCGCCGGCCGGCGGCGCCGTCGCCGGTGCCCGCGCGCGGCTATGCCCGGCTCTACCGCGAGCAGGTACTGCAGGCGGACAGGGGCTGCGATTTCGACTTCCTGCGCAAGGCGCCGCTCGGGGCGGCGCGGTGACCTTATCGGATAGCTCGCTAGTTCAGCGCGGCGACCATCTTGGTCGCGACCGCCCGCGGCAGCAGCATCCAGTACCGCCCCTCGGCATAGAAGTCGCTGCCGCGCGCCGCCGCCGCGGTGCCGCTGCCCCAGTAGAAATCGCCGCGCAGCGGGCCGACGATGCCATCGCCGGTATCCTGCGCGACGACGAGGCGCTGCACCGCGACCGGGCGGTACTTGTCGTGCACGTCGAGCCACAGCGGCGCCCCCAAGGGGATGTAGCGGTGGTCGACCGCCAGGCTGCGCTCGGCGGTCAGCACCGCGCCCTCGTAGCCGACCGGGCCGTCGCCCTTCAGCTCGCGGAAGAACACGTAGAGCGGGTCCTTGCGGCGCAGCTCCTTGGCCTGGTCGGGATGGTCGCGCATCCAGCCGCGCACGCTCTTCTCCGAGAATTGCGCGGGCGCGATCTCGCCGCCGTCGAGCAGCATCTGATACACATTGACGAAGGGCCGGTGGTTGTTCGCCTCGTAGACCAGCCGCATCGTGCTGCCGTCCGGCAGGCGGATGCGGCCCGAGCCCTGCATCTGCAGCACGAACACGTCGTCCGGGCTCTGCAGCCAGGCAACTTCGAGCCCCTTGCCGGCGAGCGCGCCGTCCTCGATGGCGCCGCGCTCGAGATAGGGCTTGTCGGTGAGGTCGGCCGGCTTGCGGTAGACCGGGTACTGGTAGGGGCCCTCCTGGGTGCGCGAGCCGGGCAGCTCGACCTCCCAATAGCCGGTGAACAGGCCCGTGCTGCCGCCCTTGCTGGCGACCAGCACCGGCACGAAATTCGCCTCGAAGAAACGCCGTGCCGCCGCGTCGTCGCCGGCCGGCAGCCCGGCCGCAACCCGGCACAGCGGGCGCCAATCGCGCACCCGGCCGAAGCTCGCTTCGGTCGCCCGCGGGTCGAGCGGCGCCCCGTCGGCTGCTTGCGCGCCCGCGGCCTTGCTGGCGATCCGGTCGCAGGAGCGCAGGAACGCCGGCACCGCCTCGGCGACCCGGTCGCCGGACCAGCCGGCAAGCTCGCCCCAGCCGGCCGGAGCCAGCGTGATGCGAGCGACATCGCCGACGCGGCCGGGTTCGAGCGCGACCGGCCGCGCCGCACAGCTCGCCAGCAGCGCGCCGACCGCGGCAACGGCGAGGGCGCCATGAACGCTCATCATGCGCAAGAGTTCCCGTCAGGGCAGTTTCACACAGCCTGACGGCGAAACCGATAAAGCCGGGTTAACCGGCCGGATGAAACGGCCGGCTTTCGATGCAACAGCCAAAGCGCGCCGCGGCCCTGGCGAATCGCGCCGGAGCGGCCCTGGCGAAGCGCGCCTCACATCTTGTCGACGTTCCAGAAGAACGGAATGGGCGAGCTGATCACCCCCTCGATGTTCGAGCGATAGGCGGTCGGGATCACGAACTGCCCGGTCGGCACATAGGGGAATTCGTTGCTGTAGGCCTCGACCTGGATGTCGCTGGCGAGTTTTTTCTGCGCCTCGAAATCGGGCGCCTTGAACCAGTCGCTGATGAGGCTCTCGACCTTGGGGTCGTCGGGCCAGCCGAACCAGGCCTTGCCGTCATTGCCGCGCACCGCCGCGTTCAAAGCCGGCGACAGGTTGTCGGGCGCGCTGGTCCAGGTGTGGAAGAGGTTCCAGCCGCCTTTGTCGATCGGCTCCTTCGAGGCGCGACGGGTGATCAGCGTGCCCCAATCGCTGGCGGCGAACTCGACATTGATCCCGGCCTTGGTCAGCGCCTGCTGGGTGACCAGCGCCTGTGCCTGGACGATCGGCTGATCGGTCGCCGACAACAGGACGATCTTCTCGCCCTTGTAGCCGGCCTGCTTGATCAGCGCCTTGGCCTTCTCGAGGTTGGGGCCGTGCAGCAGCTCGTCGGCGCCGGCCGTGGTCTCGAACGGCCCGCCGCAGACAAAGATCGCGACGCAGGTCTTCCAGTATTTCTCGTCGCCGGCAACGGCGGCCATGTATTCCTTCTGGTCGACGAGGTTGAGCACCGCCTCGCGCATCTTCGGGTTGTCGAACGGCGGCTGGAGATGGTTGAAGCGCAGCACGCCGACATTGCCGAGCGGATCGACGATCGCGACCTTGACGTTGGGGTCGCCGGCGAAGACCGGCAGCATGTCCGAGGTCGGCTGCTCGTACCAGTCGGCCTCGCCCGCCTTGAGCGCCGCCGAAGCGGTCGCGCCGTCGGGGATATAGAGCCATTCGATACGGTCGATCTTCGCGACCTTGCCGCCCG
>DATJOB010000443.1:0-8152 GCA_035507475.1 Allostellaceae bacterium
GCACCCGGCGGCGCGGGGAGCCGGCGGCGTCGCGCTGCGTATCATCCACGGGGCGGGCGAACGTCCGGACACGGCGAATGAGGCGGGTTTTGGCGATGACCAAGGGCAACGAAGCGAAACGGGCGCGCTTCTCGCGGCTGCGCGCGCTCGGCGTGATCGTGGTGCTGGGCGTGGCGCTCGGTGGGTGCTACGGCCCCGGTCCCGGCTGGGGCTGGTGCTATTGGCACCCCTATCGCTGCTGACCGGCTGCTGCCCGGCTGCTGACCTGGGCGACGGGCGCGGCTAGACCGTCTCGCCGCTGATCACCTCCTTCACCTTGGTCGCGAGCTGCTTGAGGCTGAACGGCTTCGGCAGGAAGTGGATGTTGCTGTCGCTGTCGAGGCGCTGGCGGAACGAATCCTCGGTGTAGCCCGAGATGAAGATGACCTTCATCTCGGGATGGGTCTCGCGCACCTCGCGCACGAGGCCCGGCCCGTCCATCTTGGGCATCACCACGTCGGTGATCAGCAGGTCGATCGGGTCGGCGGTGGTGCCCATCAGCTCGAGCGCCGCCTCGCCGCTCTTCGCTTCGAGCACGGTGTAGCCCTTGTTGCGCAGCGCGCGGGCGCCGAAGATGCGCACCGGATCCTCGTCCTCGACCAGCATCACGGTGCCGATCCCGGTCAGGTCGTGCACCGCCGGGGCCTCGCCGGCTTCGCTGCGCGCCGCAGCCGCGGCCTCGCTCTGCTGGTGGCGCGGCAGGTAAATCTGGAAGGTGGCGCCGGCACCCTTGGCGCTGTCGACAAAGATGAAGCCGCCGGTCTGCTTGACGATGCCGTAGACCGTGGAGAGGCCGAGCCCGGTGCCCGAGCCGACCTCCTTGGTCGAGAAGAACGGCTCGAAGATGCGCTCGAGATTCTCCTTGGGGATGCCCATGCCCGTGTCGGCGACCTCGATCAGCAGGTAATTGCCCGCCGGCATGGTCTCGGCGCCGCGACGCATCGGCCCCGCCTGGGTATGGTTGGCGGTGCGGATGGTCAGCGTGCCGCCGCCCGGCATCGCGTCGCGCGCGTTGACCGCGAGGTTGATGATGACCTGCTCGAGTTGGCCCTGGTCGACCTTGGCGAGGCCCAGGTCGCGGCCGTGCACGACCTTCAATTCGATGTTCTCGCCGATCAGCCGGCGCAGCAGGTGCGACAGCTCGACCAGCACGTCGGTGATGTCGAGGATGCGCGGCTGCAATGTCTGTTGCCGCGAGAAGGCGAGCAGCTGGCGCACCAGGTTGGCGGCGCGGTTGGCGTTCTGCTTGATCTGCATGATGTCGGCGAAGCTCGGGTCGCCCGGCTTGAAGCGCATCAGGAGGAGGTCGCAGAAGCCGATCATCGCGGTCAGCAGGTTATTGAAATCATGCGCGACGCCGCCGGCGAGCTGGCCGACCGCCTGCATCTTCTGCGATTGCGCGAACTGGACCTCGAGGTTCTTCTGCTCGGTCACGTCGATGAAGTGCAGCATCAGCCCGCCATCGCCCTCGGCGCCGTCGAGCCGGCCGAGGAAGACGACGCTGGTCTTGTCGCGCACCCCCTTGAGGCGAACCTCGACCGGGCCCGGCGGTGCCGCGCCCTCGGCGGCGGCGGCGAGCTTGACCGCGAGCTCGCGGCGGTCGTCCTCGCTGACAAAGCCGATCAACGGCTGGCCGATCAGGTCGCTCTGTAGCGTGCCAAACAGCTCGGCAAGGGCGCGGTTCGCCTCCTCAAGGCGGCCGAAGCGGTCGATCAGCGCGATGCCGACCGGGGCGCTGGCGAAGAACCGCTGGAAGCGCTCGCGCGACAGGCGCAGCGCCGCCTCCCATTCGCGCTCCGGGGTCAGGTCGCGGACGATCGAGTGGGTGCGCAGCTCGTCGCCGGCGCCGATGACGCTCTGCCCGATCCAGGCATGGACGATGCGCCCGTCGCGGCTCTTCAGCACGACCTCGCCGCGCTGCGCGTCGCCGGCGCGGCCGCCGAACGGGTCCGAGGGCAGCGCCCCGGCGCTGGGCGGCGCCGCAAGGAAATCGGCCAGCCGCAGGTTGCCGCCGACCAGCTCGGCGGGCGTCGCGCCGAGCCAGCGCGCCAGTGTCGGGTTGACGAACAGGAAGCGGCCGTCGGCGTCGACCGAATAGAAGCCGATCGGCGCCTCGTCGAGGAAATCGATGAGGCGGTTGCGCTCGTCGCGGATCACCCGCTCCATCTCGTGGCGCGCGGTGATGTCCTGGATGTGCCAGAAGCTGTAGCCGGGACGGCCCGGGATCGGGTTGACCGCGACGTTGAACCAGCCCGACGCGCCGCCGCGCGCGTCGCGCAGCGGCACCGCGGCGATCGCGCGGGCGCAGGCCACCGCCTGGCTGCGCAGGCGCTGGAAGTCGATGCCCGCCTCGAGGTCGGCGACCGCGACGGCGAGGCGGTCGAGCGGCGCGCCGCCGCTCGGCGCGAACTGGCTGGTAAAGGCGGTGTTGGCGTAGGCGACGCGCCCGTCGGGCCCGACGATCAGCTGCGCGTCGGGCGAGGCTTCCAGTGCCTGGCTCAAGATGTCGACACGGCCCTCGAAGCGGTCGTGCAGCCAGTGCGCGGCGAGCGCGGCGACGCCGATGACCCCGGCCAGCGCGGCCAGCGCCACCACCGTCGCCAGCACCTTGACGCCGGAGATCACCTCGGCGGCAAACAGGATCGCGATGCCGACACCGATCGCCCCGAGGATCACCGCCGCCTGCGCCAAGACGACGACCCAGGCGCCGCGGCCGCGTCCCGTGCCCCAGCGGCGCAGGCGTCGGGCGGCTTCGCTGTAGGCGACCATCGACGCAGCCTCGATGCGGTTTCGGCCGGTCCGCTGCGGACCCGGCCATTCTAACGCATTGTCGGGCGCGTTGCGCTAACGGAAGGTGAAGGAAGGCTTACCGCGGCAGGGGAGCCGGGCCGCCGTCAGTCGTCGCGGTGGGTGCGCTCCATCCGCTCGTGGCGCTCCTGCGCCTCGATCGACAGCGTCGCGATGGGCCGCGCCTCGAGCCGCCGGATGCCGATAGGCTCGTCGGTTTCCTCGCAATATCCATAGGTGCCCGAGTCGAGACGCGACAGCGCGGCGTCGATCTTGGAGATCAGCTTGCGCTCGCGGTCGCGGGTGCGCAGCTCGATCGCCCGCTCTGTCTCGAGCGATGCGCGATCCGTCAAATCCGGCTTCAGCAGGCTCTCTTCCTGCAAATGACGCAGGGTCTCCGACGAATCGGCGAGAAGTTCGGCGCGCCAGCGCAGCAGCTTTTGTCGAAAATACTCTACCTGTAACGGGCTCATGAATTCTTCGTCTTCCGACGGACGATAATTCTGCGGCAGTGGTGGACGCATCCTGCTCCCCGAAGCCCCATGGCCGAACGGCGGCGGAGTATATGAATCGGGCCGCGGTCGATCAACCGTCAGAATCACATGCAACCATGAAGATTTCGCCGGGGTTTGCCCGCCGCTTCTGCCCTCGCGCTTGCCCAATGCTCCACGGTATTCGCGACAACTGCCGAATGTAAATAGATCACTTGCGAATCCTTGACCAATTAACCGGTCTCTCAGGTTACTTGTTGATTAACCAGTGGATCGCATTTTTACCAAGATTTGAACGGCAGTTATCTGGATTTAACTATAAGTAATTACTGGAGCGGTTTAGTGTTTCATTAAGTTGTGCGGGGTATTTTTTCGGCAACAGCAACCCCCGCGTTCGCAAATCATGGCCAATATCGATCCCTTCGAGGTCTCGGCGTTCCCCCCTGCCCCCACCGTCGAGCTGCCTTCGCCCAACACCAAGCGCTGGGTCGTGCGCCGCAAGGCGGTCGTCGTCGCTGCGGTGCGCAGCGGCGCGCTCAGCCTGCAGGAGGCCTGCCGGCGCTACAACCTGTCGGTCGAGGAGTTCCTCGCCTGGCAGCGGTCGATCGACCGCTACGGCGTCCCCGGGCTGCGGGTGACCCGGCTGCAGATCTACCGCGACACCGACGCCTTGCGCGCGGCCAAGTAGCCGCGAGGTGCGCCGGGGCCTGCGGCCCGGCTCGGCACCAGCCGGTGCGCCTTGCTCAGGCGGGGCGCCACCAGGCGCCGCCGACCACCACGCCGTGCGGCGCCAGCCTCCAGCGGCCCCGTCGCGTCTCGCCCAACACGTCGCGATAGTCGAACGCGCCCTCGATCAGCTCGACGATCGTCGCATCGCCCACCGCGCCCGGCGAAAAATGGCCGATATCGCCGCGCCCGACCGCTGACGCCGCATTGCAGGTGCCGGCGCGGATCACCTCGACCAGCGGCATGCCGAGCGAGAGCAGCTTCGCCATCGTCGTGATCTGGTCGAAGGCCGGGCCGTTGACGCTGAGCGCGTGGATATCGCTGCTGATGACGTCGGGCGCGAAGCCGGCGGCGAGCATCGCCTCGGCGGTGCGGAAGCCGAACGAGCCGCCGCCATGGCCGATGTCGAAGACGACGCCGCGCTCGCGCGCCGCAGCGACCTCCTCGCGCACCCGGCCGTCGGGCGCCGCCGGCGCGTTGGGGAACGGACGGAAGCAGTGGGTGAGGATGTCGCCCCGGCGCAGCCGCGACAGCACTTCGAGCCGCGACGGCGGCGGATGGTCGAGATGCGCCATCACCGGGAGCCCGACTTCGGCGGCGACTTCGAGCGCGATATCGAGCGGCGCCACCCCCGAACTGCCGCCGGCGGTGCGCCCGACGCGCACCTTGTCGCCGACGATGAGGTCGCGGTTGGCCTCGATGACGCGCACGCACTCGCGCGGGTCGAGCAGCCGCAGATCGGCGCATTCGCCGACCATCACGGTCGCCGAGAACGCGAAGATGCCGGCATGCGAGACGTTGATGATCGGCAGGATGCGTACCGGCGACGGCTCGATCACATGGCGGCGGAAGCCGTGGAAGTTGCCCGGCCCGGCGCTGCCGGCGTCGACATAGGTGGTGGTGCCGCTGGTCTTGGCGATCGCCGCGGCGTCGACGCCGAGCGAGGTGCCGCCCCAGTAGACATGGGTGTGCAGGTCGACCAGGCCGGGGACCACGAGCTTGCCCGCGGCATCGACGATTTCGGCGCCGGCGCGCGGCAACTCGCGCCCGACCGCGGCGACCTTGCCGTCCGCGAACGCGACATCGCCGACCTCGTCGCGTCCGTTCGCGGGATCGACGATGCGCCCGCCGGTGATGATCAGATGGCTCATGCTGGCTCCCGAAACTGGTCGGGCCAACCTATATGACGCGGCGCCGCGGCGAAGCCGAAAAACACGCCTTGACGCGAAGGACGCAGGGAAAGCGACGAGCTACCGACGCGCTCGATACCTCGGCTCTCCGCCCATGTTCTTTGAGACCGGCCGACCGTGCGAGGCGGGGGTGGAGAGCCTTCCCCCAAAGGCGCTACCGATGATGACGGCCTCCCCCAAGGCGGTCATCGAACCCCTCGCCTCGCTGCCGGGTCGACGGCGAGGTCATCATGGGCCTAGGGCAAGGCCGGCCTCAAGCTGTTGTGGTCATATTCCGTTAACCTACTGCATTTGCGTGGTTATTAACGGTTGAGAAAAACCCGGGCCAGATCGACTCCGCCGCAAACCCGGCGAATCGCCGATTCGCCCCGGCACGGCTCCGCGCGATCCGCGACTCGCGAAAGATTTGGTCCGCCCCGGGGGAGCGGCTAACGTCGCCGCATGCCACGCCCGGAGACAAGCCATGCCCGCAACGGCGAGGCGCGCATCGCCTATCAGGTCCTCGGCGAGGGCCCGGTCGACCTCGTGCTGGTGCCGGGGCTCGTCTCGCATCTGGCGCTGGCCTGGGACGATCCGGACCACGCGCGGTTCCTCGAAGGCCTGGCGCGGTTCTCCCGGCTCATCCTGTTCGACAAGCGCGGCACCGGCCTCTCCGATCGCGACAAGGGGGTGCCCGGCCTCGAAACCCGGATGGACGACCTGGTCGCGGTGATGGAGGCGGCCGGCGCATCGCGCGTCGCGATCTTCGGCGATTCCGAGGGCGGGATGATGAGCCTGCTGTTCGCCGCGACCCATCCGACGCGGGTGCGCGGGCTGGCGCTCTACGGCGCCTTCGTCCACAGCCCGTCGCGCGCCTGGCCCGCGGCCCAGGTCGAGGCGCGCTTCGATCTCGTCCGGCGCGCCTGGGGCGCCGCGACGGCGCCGCCGACGGTCGCGCCGAGCCGCGCCGCCGACCAGGCGTTCCGTCGCGCCTGGGCGCGGTTCGAGCGGCAGAGCGCTAGCGCCGCGACCGCCGCAGCGCTGCTGCGGATCGACCGCGACAGCGACATCACCCCCGCGCTTGCCGCGGTGCGCGTGCCGGCCTTGCTGCTCCACCGCGCCGGCGACCGGCGCATCGCCGTCGCCAACAGCCGGCAGCTCGCGGCGCAGCTGCCGGCGGCGCGCTATGTCGAGCTGCCCGGCAGCGACCACCTGCCCTATCTCGGCGACCGCGACCGGGTGATCGCCGAGGTCGAGCGCTTTGTCGCCACGCTGCCGGCGGCCGCACCGCCCGATCGCGCCTTCGCGACGCTGCTCGCGCTGCGCGCCCCGGCTGCTGCCGCCGCCCAGGCGGTGCGCGCCGAGCTCGGCCGGTTCGGCGGACGCGCCCTGCGACCGGATGCGTCGCTCGCGGCGTTCGACGGACCGGCGCGTGCCATCCGTTGCGGGCTGGCGATCGCCGCGCGGCTACGGGACGCGGGGGTCGGCATCGCGGCGGGCGTGCATTGCGGCGAAGTGGCGGCAGGCGCCGCGGTCGACGACGGCGGCACGCTCGCCGGGCGCATCGCCGATGCCGCGCAACCCGGCGAGGTTCTGGTTTCGCAGGCGGTCAGGAACCTGGTCGCCGGCGCGGGGCTGCGCCTTGCCGAGCACGGCGCCGGCGCGCTGCCGGGAGCGATGCAGCCGATGCCGTTGTTCGCCGCCTCGGAGGCGTGAGCCCGGCGCTTCGCTCAGCGCGGCAGGCGCGCCTTGAGAAACCCGTAGACGGCGACGACGAGCGCCAGCCCGACGACGAGGCCGGGCGGCAGACGCTGCAGAAAGGCGGTGGCGTTCGTCGCGACCTGGGAGATGAACGAGGCCGGCTGGCTGCCGATGATGATGTCGAGCAGCAGGCAGAGGACGATCACCAGGAACGCCGCCTCGATCGCGGCCCAACCGGCGCTGCGCAGTTGCGCGAGATACTTCATGCCGAACGCGGCGGCGGAGCGTGCCGCCCCGCCGCCTGTCCCATGCCTAGTTCGCGTGCCGGTGGGCGAACAGCCAGAGGATGATGCCCAGCGAGATAAGCCCGACGAGCCCGTTGCTGCCGAGCTGGCCGACCATGCCGATGATGTTGCCGACGACACCGCTGAAGAACGGCATCCGTTCGCCGACCAGCAGCGCCGCGACGATCGCCAGCGCCAGCAGCATCAGGCCGATATCGGTCAACCCCGCGATCCACGACTTTACGTGACCGACTGTGTCCATTGGTCTCCCCCTTTTCAGGAATCGGCATCCCCCGATTGCCGATATCTTGCTCTATAGCATAAAAAAACGGCATCTGCATCTATTAGCGGTAGTGTCATACCCGCTCTGCGCTACTAATGGCCCTAGCCGCGCGCAGGATATCCCGGGTAACGGTCGCCCAGCCCGTCGAAGGCCCGGACGAGACCGTCGCGCCAACGGCGCAGCGCGCTGCCTTCGTCGAGAAATTCGTCGGGGCAGCCGAGCCGGGCGTACTGGAAGACCGAGAACAGGATGTAGTCGGCGTAGCCCGGTGCGTCGCCGGCGACGTAGGGTTGAGCCGACAAGGTCTGCTCGAGCGGTTGCGTTACCGCGGCGAATTCGGCCCGCCAGCGCGGCCGGTCGGCGCAATATTCCTCCAACGTGCAGCCGAACATCGCCTCGCGCGAGGCGCGGTAATAGGCGCGGTCGCCAGGATCGAGACAGGCGATGAAATCGGCGGCGATCAGCCGGCGGATCGCGACGCCGAGCGTCGTCGCGGCCCATTGGTTGATGAAATAGGCGGGACCCCGGCCGCCGGGACCGGCGAACAGCGCAGGGCGATCGGGGTAATTGTCTTCGAGGTAGCAGGCGATGTTCCACGAATCGTGGATCACCCTGCGGCCATGCGTGACGATCGGCACGAAATGCTGGCCGGAAAGCGCGCGGATCGTCTCG
>DATJOB010000444.1:0-3970 GCA_035507475.1 Allostellaceae bacterium
GGCGGCGGCGATCCGCGCGGTGCGCCCGTTCGGCGTCGACTCGAAGACCCGCACCGATCGCGCCGACGGCACCGGCAAGGATCTCGACGCGGTGGCGGCGTTCGTCGCCGCGGCACGCGCGGCCGCGCCCTGACGGCGCCGCGTCCTACAATTGGCAGGTCGAATGCAGGCTCTCCCCCGATCGAGGATCCCGGCAAAGGGTCCCCCGTCCATGTCGCCATGGGTTCGATACCGAAGCTCATGAACCGGGTGTCGCAGATTTTTTGCGACATGAGCAGAGGGTGCTGATGTCGCTGGACCAGCTCAGCCTGGCGGCGGCAGACGGGAGGCGAGCACCGGGTCGCGCGGCGCGGCCAGCGGCGGCGGCTCTACCTCGACGAACGCGCGCGGCGGCGGCGGCGACGCCGGGAGGTAGCCCATGCTGGGCGGATCGGTGCGGGTCGATTGCGCCACCGGCGGCACCGGCTTGGCATCGCGCGCCGCCGGCTTGGCGCCGCGCGGGACGCCTGCATTGGTTCCCGGCGCGCCGGGATGATCGGGCAAGTAACGCATCCCGGGCGGATCGGGCGGAAGCGACGCCACCTCCTGCGAGCGATCCGGCGACAAGCTGGACGACTGACCGAGCGGCGGCACGGGCCGCGCCGGCGGCGCGGCGTTCAGGACGTCGTCGCCCGGCCCCGGCGCGACGATCGGAGCGCTCGATGACGGCGCGGCCGATGCTTGCGGCGGGGCCGGCGACGCCGACGGCGCGGCGGCGTGCGGCGGCGCAATCGACAAGGGAGTCGGCGGCACCGCCGGGGGCGGCGCAGGCGCGGCCTCGGGCGCGCTCTCGACCATCGGCGGCGTAGCGACCGGCGGCGCGGCAACCGGCGGCGCCGCCGACTCGGGCGCGGCGGATGGCGGCGGCGCCGCGCTGGCGTCCGGCGCCGGCGATGACCCGAGCGGCGGAACCGGCGTCAGCGCCGGCGGTGGCGGCGCGCTGGGCGGCGGGACGGCGTTGGCTTGCGGTGGCACGTCTGCCGGCGGCGCGGCCAATGGCGGCGGCGCGTAGGCCGGTGGCGCGTAGGATTGCGAGGGCGGCGTATAGGACGGCGCCGCGTACGCCTGCGGTGGCGGCGTATAGGTCGGCGGCGCGTAAGCTTGCGGCGACGGTGCGTAGGACGGCGGCGCGTAAGCTTGCGGCGGTGGTGCGTAGGACGGCGGCGCGTAGGCTTGCGGCGGATAGTAGGCGGGCGGCGGCGCGTAGCTCACGGGCGGCGGATAGGGCGGCGCGTAGTAGTAGGTCGGCGGAGCGTAGTAGCGCGGAACGACGTAGACGGTACGCGGGTAATAGTAGCGAGGATGATACGGATAGTAGGACGCGTGGATGACGGGGCGCGCTTCAGCCGGTGGCGCCAACGCCGCGAGATCGCTGCACAGAAATCCGAAGCCGATCCAGGAAACCGCACGCGCGCTCGCAACGAGGCTCCACCTGAACCCGCCGCATCGCAACACGACATCCTCCCCTCGCAACCGTATCGCGATGATACGGCGCGAGGGGTTAAATCATTCATTACAAATGCGAAAGCTTGCGCGAGATTAGCGCGAAAACTTTCTGCGAAATTGCCGCAAGTTACGCGGGCTTGAACATCGGCATCGGCGCTCCGCCGTCGGTCGGCTTGAAGACGACGCTGACCTTCTGACCGATCTTCAGCTGATCGAAATCGCAATCGACGATGTTGGTCAGCATCGCGATGCCCTCATCGAGCGTGACGTAGGCGATCGCGTAGGGCACGGGCGCGCGGCGCATCACCGTGTAGCTGTAGATCGTGCCCTTGCCGGACGCGTCGCGCCACTCGGTCTTGTCGCTGAAGCAGTGCGGGCAGATCGCGCGCGGGTAGTGATGGTGCTGCTTGCATGCCGTGCAGTATTTCAGCACGAGCTTGCCCTTGGCGGCGGCGTCCCAGTAAGCCTGGGTCTCGAGATTGGGCGTCGGCGCCGGGATCTTGCGGTCGGGTGCCATGGCCATGACGCTTACTCCCTCTCCATGATGACGGTCGAGCTGCCGTGGCGGCTCGACAGGGTGCCGCCGGTGCCGTGCGCCAGCGCGAGATCGCAGTTCTTCACCTGCACCTTCGGATGCGCCTCGCCGCGCAGCTGACGCACCGCCTCGAGCACTTTCGTGAGGCCGCCGCGGTTGGCCGGGTGGTTGCTGCACAGCCCGCCGCCGTCGGTGTTGAAGGGCAGCTTGCCGGTGCCCGCGATCAGATTGCCGTCGGCGACGAAGCGGCCGCCCTTGCCCTTCTCGCAGAAGCCCAGGTCCTCGAGCTGCATCACGACCGTGATCGTGAAGCTGTCATAGATCGACGCGTACTTGATGTCGGACGGCTTGATGCCGGCCTCGCCGAACGCCACCGGACCCGACCACGCCGCGCCCGAGAAGGTCAGATCGATCTTGCCACCCATCGGATGCTTCACCGCCTCGCCCTGGCCGATGATCTTGACCTTCGGACGCTTGAGGCTCTTGGCCACCTCGGGCGAGACCACGATGATCGCGCCGCCGCCGTCGCTGATGACGCAGCAATCGAGCCGGTGCAGCGGGTCGGCGATCATCGGCGAGTTCACGACGTCCTCGACCGTCACGACGTCGCGCAGCATGGCGTGCGGATTGTATTGCGCGTGATGCGACGCCGCGACCTTGACCCAGGCGAGCTGCTCGCTGGTCGTGCCGTACTCGTACATGTGGCGCTGCGCGCACAGCGCGTACATGTTGGCGGTCGCCGGGCCATAGGGGTACTCGAACGAGCCCTCGGGCGTGTCGGACGTCGCGGTGCGCGGCGCGGTGCCGGTCGCCTGGCCCTCGGCGCGCGGCCGACCCGCGAGCGTGATCAGCGCGACCGAGCATTTGCCGGCGGCGATCGCCTCGGCGGCGTGGCCGATATGCATGAGGTAGGACGTGCCGCCGGCGTCGGTGCCGTCGACGTGCTTCGGCTTGAGGCCGAGATAGTCGACCATCGACAGCACGCCGCGGCCGGGCGCGTCGCCGGCGCAGAAATAGCCGTCGATGTCCTTGTGGCTGAGGCCCGCATCCTCGATCGCGCCCTTGGCGACCTCGGCGTGCAGCTGGGCCAATGTCTTGTCGTCGGCCTTGCGCGTGGGATGCTCGTAGATCCCGCCGATGTAGGCCTTGCCCTTGATGCTCATGCGGCGCTTCCCCTCCGTTGCTGCGTCATGCTAGCCGGCCCCGCCGGCTTGCTCCAGACTGTTGCGCTCGACGCCGAAACGGGGACCCGCCCGATGCCGTTGCCCGAGTTGTTGAAAGGCCGCCTGCGCCTGCCGGTGATCGGCGCGCCGATGTTCCTGGTCTCGGGCCCCGAGCTCGTGATCGCGCAATGCCGCGCCGGCATCGTCGGCAGCTTCCCGGCGCTCAATGCGCGGCCGCAGGACGTTCTCGAGGAATGGCTGGTGCAGATCGAGGACGCCCTCGCGCAGCACGACGCCGCGCATCCCGAGCGCCCCGCCGCACCGTTCGCGGTCAACCAGATCGTGCACGGCTCGAACGAGCGGCTCGAGCACGACATGGCGGTGTGCCTGAAGCACCGCGTGCCGATCATCATCACGAGCCTCAGGCCGCCGAACCCGGACGTGGTGGCCGCGGCGCATTCCTACGGCGGACTGGTGTTCCACGACGTGATCAGCCTGCGGCACGCCGAGAAGGCGCTCGAAGGCGGCGTCGACGGCCTGATCCTGGTGTGCGCCGGCGCGGGCGGCCACGCCGGGCCGCTCAGCCCGTTCGCGCTGCTGCCCGAGGTACGCCGCATCTTCGACGGCACCGTGATTCTGTCGGGCGCGATCACGACCGGCCGCGCGGTGCTGGCGGCGACCGCGCTCGGCGCCGATCTCGCCTACATGGGGACGCGCTTCATCGCGACCGAGGAGTCGCGCGCCGACCCGCGCTACAAGCAGATGGTCGTCGACACGACCGCCAAGG
>DATJOB010000445.1:0-2756 GCA_035507475.1 Allostellaceae bacterium
TCGAACCTAGACTGGCGGAGTCAGAGTCCGCTGTCCTACCGTTAGACGATCCCCCACCAGCCTGGGGTCGACCGCGCACCGTGGCGCAGTGCGGCGGGCGTTCTGATATCACAGCCCGCCGGGCTTGGGTAGCCGGCGCGACCCGGTTTGGGCTCCGGTCTTGCGGCCGGCGCCAGCCTTGTTTTGGCCTTGGCGCGGTTGTGCGCTACGATTTGGCGATGACCAGGGCGGCGGGCAATGGCCGTTAACCCAGGGACCGTCAACGCGAGGGCCGCCAAGTCGACGAACGGCGCGGCCCCGGCGCTCCCGGCTGCGGCGGGGAGCGGCGCCGCTGCGCGTGCCCAGGCGCCGAATTTCGCCGCGCTCGACCTCGGCACCAACAATTGCCGGCTGCTGATCGCCCGGTCGACCGGGTTCGGCTTTCGCGTGGTCGACGCCTTTTCGCGGATCGTCCGGCTCGGCGAGGGCCTTGAGGCCTCGGGCGTGCTGTCCGTCGCGGCGATGGAGCGCACGCTCGATGCGCTGCGCGTCTGCGCCGCAAAGATCGCCCATCGCGGCGTCGCGGCGGGCCGCGCGGTCGCCACCGAGGCCTGCCGGCGCGCCGCCAATTGCGGCGGGTTTCTCGACCGCGTCCGGGACGAGACCGGGATCGAGCTCGAGATCATCACCACCGCGGAGGAGGCGCGGCTGGTGGTCTCCGGCTGCGCGCCGCTGCTCCACCCGCACCGGCCCTACGGGATCGTCTTCGACATCGGCGGCGGCTCGACCGAGATCGTCTGGCTGCGCCAGGGCCATCGCCGCGGCGCGCGCCGGCCGGCGCGCCCCGAGATCTTCGGCTCGACCTCGCTGCCGTTCGGTGTCGTGACCTTTACCGAGCGGTTCGGCGGGATCGAGGTGACGCCCGCGATCTACCGCGCGATGGTCGAGGAGGCCGAGGCGGCGCTTGCCCCGTTCGAGCGCCATCACCGCATTCGCCACCAGATCGCGGCGCGGCGGGTGCAGATGATCGGCAGCTCGGGCACGGTGACGACGCTCGCCGGCATCCATCTCGCGCTGCCGCGCTATATCCGCGCGATGGTCGACGGCAGCACGCTGACCTTCAGCCAGATCGACAAGGTGTCGCGCCATCTCGCCGGGCTCGACCTCGCCGGGCGCGCGGCCAGCCCCTGCGTCGGACGCGAGCGCGCCGACCTGGTGCTGTCGGGCTGCGCGATCCTCGACGCGATCTGCGCGACCTGGCCGATCGGCGAGCTGCGCGTCGCCGATCGCGGCATCCGCGAGGGCATCCTGTTCGACCTGATGAGCGGCGGCGCCCGGCATTGAAGGACCGGCACTGAGCGAATGGCGCGGACGGGGAAAACCGGCGGGCGGCAGCTGACGGTGCGGCCGCACCGGGCGCGGCGACGCAAGGCCTCGTCGACCGAATGGCTCGCCCGCCAGCTCAACGACCCGTACGTCGCGGCAGCGCGGCGCCAGGGCTACCGGTCGCGCGCCGCCTTCAAGCTCGAGCAGCTGGACCAGCGCTTCGGGCTGCTGGCGCCGGGGATGCGCGTCGTCGACCTCGGCTGCGCGCCGGGCGGCTGGAGCCAGGTCGCGGCCGAGCGCGTCGGCCGCACCGGGCGGGTCGTCGGCATCGACCTGTCGGAGACCGCGGCGCTCCCCGGCGCGACGCTGCTGCGCGGCGACCTGCGCGATCCCGCAGTCGCGGCGCAGCTCCGCGCCGCGCTCGGCGGCCCCGCCGATCTGGTGCTTTCCGACATGGCGGCGCCGGCGACCGGGCACGCGGCGACCGACCATCTGCGCGTCGTCGGGCTGGCCGAGGAGGCGCTGGCCCTGGCGCAGACCCTGCTCAAGCCGGGCGGGGCCTTCGTCGCCAAGGTGTTCCAGGGCGGCGCGACCGGCGAGCTGCTCGCCGCCCTCAAAGCGGCCTTCGCGACGGTGCGTCACGCCAAGCCGGCGGCGAGCCGAGCCGAATCGGCGGAGACCTATGTCGTCGCCCGGGGGTTTCGCGGTCGCCCGTGACGCCCCATATCTCTCGCTCCTGCGGTGCGATATTTCGCCCCGACCGCTTCGGTGTCATAGTGCGCCGCCATCCGATCGAGGAGATGGCATGGAAATCCGGCAAGCGTTCACTTTCGACGACGTGATGCTGGTCCCGGCCGCGTCGAGCATCCTGCCGGGCGACACCGACACCAGAACGCGCATCACCCGCGAGATCGAGCTCGGCATCCCGCTGGTCTCGGCGGCGATGGACACGGTGACCGAGGGCGCGCTGGCGATCGCCATGGCGCAGGCCGGCGGGCTCGGCGTCATCCACCGCAACCTGCCGATCGAGCAGCAGGCGGCCGAGGTGCGCAAGGTCAAGAAGTTCGAGGCCGGGATGGTGGTCAACCCGGTGACCATCCACCCCAACGAGACCCTGGCCGACGCGCTGAAGCTGATGGCGGATTTCAGGATCTCCGGCATCCCGGTGGTCGAAGGCAGCGGCAAGCTGGTCGGCATCCTGACCAACCGCGACGTGCGCTTCGCCAGCGACCCGCGCCAGCCGGTGAGCGAGCTGATGACCCGCGAGCTGATCACGGTGCGCGAGGGGGTCGACAAGGACGAGGCGAAGCGCCTGCTGCACCAGCACCGCATCGAGAAAGTGCTGGTGGTCGACGACGCTTATCGCTGCACCGGGCTGATCACCGTCAAGGACATCGAAAAGGCGCAGCTGTTCCCGAACGCCGCGAAAGACGAGCGCGGCCGGCTGCGCG
>DATJOB010000446.1:0-9619 GCA_035507475.1 Allostellaceae bacterium
GGCAGCACGGCGGCGATCCAGGTCATCCTGCCGCTCGCCGCGGTCGCGCTCGGGATGACGATCTTCGCGATCGTCCACCACATCGATATCGGTGCCTAGCTCCCGCCGCGGCGCCGTCCGGCGGCGCGCCGGCTATGCCGCCCCGGCGATGAACGAGCGCAGCGAATGCGCCTCGTACTCGATCTCGTCGAGCCGGCTCTTGACCAGGTCGCCGATGCTGACGATGCCGCAGAGCCGGCCGTCCTCGATCACCGGGAAGTGGCGCATCCTGCGATTGGTCATCTCCGCCATCAACTCGGCGACGCTGTCGTCGGGCTCGCAGGTCACCACCGGGCACGCCATGATCTCGGCAACCGGGACCGCGAGCAGCTCGCTGCCGTAGCGGCCGAGCGCGTCGACGATGTCGCGCTCCGACACGATGCCCATGACGGCTTCGCCGTCGTCGCTGACGACGAGCGCGCCGATGCCGCGCAGACGCAGCACCGTGATGGCGCGCTCGACGGTGGCGTCGGGATGGATCGTCACCACCGACTTGCCCTTGGTGCGCAGGATCGTGTGGACGTTCATGGGGGATCTCCATTCACACCGGCCGCGCCGCGGCCGTGGCCGGCGAGTTTAGGACAAAATGTCGCACCTGTTCCAGGCGAAAGAGGTAAATCGCCCGTAACAGGCTGGCGATCCGTCAACGCAGCGAGTTGATGATCTCGCGATAGGCGGCCTCGGGAAACGCTTTCAGGGTCCGCGTGCGCACCGTGCCGAGTTTTCCCAGCATCAACATAAACCGCGCTGCAACCGCATCGTCCGGCGCTTCGTAGGTGAGGACGAGGTCGTAGTCGCCGAGCGTCATGTAGAGCGAATGGAACCGTCCGCCCATCTCATCGAGCGCCTTGCGCGCCAGATCGACGCGCTGCGGCGATTCCTTGACCTGCTGGGCGCCCCGGTCGGTCCAGTTGGCGAGGGCGATGTAAGTCGGCATGGCGGAGCCTCCCGTTGTCTTGTTCCGGTGCGATGCGTCAATGCACCGCAGGCGTGGCGTTCACCAATGTTTTAGAAGGTTTGCTTATCATATGTCGTGTCGGTGTTGCGGGCGTTGAAGGGCTACGGGCGATGCGTGATTGGATGGCGGATTGGCGTAAATGGTCTCCGGCCGAGCGTGCGCTCGCGATCGCTCTCCTGATGTCGATGATGGCCGCCCCGCTCGGCATGCTGCTCGGCCTCGCCCGACCTGGGATCTAGACGGCCCGGGATCTAGACGGCCCGGGATTTAGACTGCCCGGCATCCAGGGCTTCGGGCCGCAAGGCCCTCTCCTCCCTGAGCTTCGGTTTCAGCGCGATCTGATCGCGGCCGCGGTGTCGCGCGCCCGCTCGGCGCCTTCCCGCGCCATCCTTCCGCACAGACCGGTATAGGCGGTCGGGTCGAGCAGCCGGCCGATCGCCGCGGCGCCGAGATGCGCGGTGACGCGCGGGTCGGCTGCGAGCAGCTCGGCGAACGGCTTGCGCTCGACCGCCGCGGCCATCGCCGCCTCGTAGACGATGTCGTGCGCGTGCTGGCGGCCGAGCGCCTGGCCGAGATCGAGCATCACCGCCTCGGCCATGATGAGCCCGCCGCCGAGGTCGAGATTGGCGCGCATCCGGTCGGGATCGAGCTTGAGCCCGCGCAGCACCGCGACGAGCCGGCTCAGCATGTCGCCGGCCGCGACGCAGGCCCGGCTCTCGGCGGCGTCGATCATCAGGCTGGTGGTGCGGTCGGCCTCGTGCTCGGTCATCATCGCCTCGAGCCCGAGCGGCACCAGCGCGCGGATCTCGGCCGCCGCGGCGATGATGTCCTGGCACAGTTTCGGGTTGCGCTTCTGCGGCATGGTCGAGCTGCCGACGGTGCCGGGCGGCACCGGCTCCTCGACCTCGCCGAACTCGGTCTTCATCAGCGTGTAGATCTCGCGGCCGATGCGCCCGCAGCTCGCCGCCAGCATGCCGAAGAGGCAGATATTCTCGGCGAGGTGGTCGAGGATCACGCGCGCCGGCACGCGCATCGAGCCGAAGCCGAGCTCATGCGCGATCCCGGCCTGGACCTTCGGCCCCAGCTCGCCGAGCGAGGCGAAGGTGCCGGCGCCGCCGCCGAGCATCGCGACGAAGATGCGCGGCGCTGCCTCGCGGAAGCGCTCGACGTGGCGGGCGAGCTCGTCGATCCAGACCGCGACCTTGTAGCCGAAGGTCGCCGGCACCGCGTGCTGGCCGTGGGTGCGCCCGGCGATCGGCATGTCGGCGGCGCGCTCGGCGAGGTCGGCCGCGGCGTCGAGCGCGTCGGCGATCAGCCCGAGGATCACGCGATGCGCCTGGCGCAGCACCAGGAGGTCGCCGGTCTGGGTGATGTTCTGCGTCGTCGCGCCCCAATGCACCCAGCCGCCATGCGGCTCGCCGACGACGCGCGCCAGCTCCCAGACCAGCGGCACGATGGTATGGCCGGTGCGTGCGAAGCCCTCGTCGAGCCGGGCGCGGTCCAGCAGCTCGTAATGCGCCGCCTCGGCGATCGCCGCGGCCGCCGCCGGCGGGATGATGCCGAGCGCGGCCTGCGCCTTGGCGAGCGCGGCCTCGACGTCGAGCCAGGCCTGCCAGCGGTTCTCGATGCGGTAGAGCGCGCGGATGCCGGGATCGGCGACCCGCGCCGCGGTCGGCAGTTCGTCGCTCATCGTCGCTTCCTCCGGTCTCGCTCCGCCGATCCTACACGAGCGCTCGTGGCGCGCGCGTCTTTGGATTGACGCATCGCGCGCGCAATGTCACAGCAGCAAGGGGGCACGGCAGCAACGGGGTCACGGCAGCGACGGGCCGCTCAGGGGAGGGAGATCATGCCGCATCCGACGATCTGGCTCGCACGCCACGGCGAGACCGAATGGAGCCTGTCCGGCCAGCACACCGGGCTGACCGACCTGCCGCTGACGCCGCATGGCGAGGAGCTCGCGCGCAAGCTGGCGCCGCGGCTCGGCAAGATGCAATTCGCCCGGGTCTTCTCCAGCCCGCTGCAGCGCGCGCGGCGGACCTGCGAGCTCGCCGGGTTCGGCGACCGGGTCGAGATCATGCCCGACCTCGTCGAGTGGAATTACGGCGATTACGAGGGGGTCAAGACGCACGACATCCACAAGCAGCGGCCGGACTGGCAGCTCTTCAAGCACGGCGCGCCGGGCGGCGAGTCGGTCGACCAGGTCACCGCGCGGGCCAAGGGCGTGATCGCCAAGCTGTGCGCGGTGAACGGCGACGTGCTGTGCTTTTCGAGCGGCCATTTCCTGCGCGCGCTGGCCGGCACCTGGCTCGGCTTCGGCGCCGCCGGCGGGCATTATCTGATGCTCAGCACCACCAGCCTCAGCGCGCTCACCTACGAGCATAGCGAGGACGAGCCGGTGCTCCGGCTGTGGAACGACACCGCGCATCTCGCGGAATAGGGCCGGCGGAGTCTAGAGCCCGACCATCCCCATCCACCACATCGTCCGGCCGCCCGCGGTGTCGACATCGTATCTGCGGGCGAAATCGAGGCGGCCGTCGTCGCCGATGCGGAACACCGACAGGCAGCACGGCACCGTCGAGCCGTCGGCGAGCGCGATCCCCTGGATATGCGCCGCGACCAGCAGCCGGCCGGTCGGATCGATGTGGAACGTGCGGCAATGGATGCCGTGCGTCTCGGCGTGCTGGACCGGGTGCGGTTCGCCGCTCGCCGGGTCGATGGCGAAGACCGCGAGCGTGTTCTCGCCGCCGGCGAAAACCGCGCGGCCGCCGCGTTCGACCGCGGTCGAAGCACGGTTCGCGACATAGACGAAGCGGCCGGCGGGATCGACATGCACGGTGCCGACCGCCTGCCGCGCGCCCGGCGGCACCGGCCGCGACAGCGTCGTCGCCGAAAACGCCGGCACGGCGGCCGGGCGCCCGCTCGCCATCGGGAACATGTCGAGCCGGTTCTGCCGTTCGAGCGCGACGTAGAGCCAGGGCCGCGTCGGATGGAAGTCGAGATGGCGCGGCCCGAAGCCGTAGCCGCCGCCGGGGGCGATCGAGGCGGCGCCGGTCAGCACGCCGTCGCGGTAGTCGAAGACCTTGAGCGCGCCCGGCTCCTCCGGCCGGCCGGCGGCCGCATCGTGGCCGCGCGCGACGAGGATGACCCGGGTATTATCCGGCGTCGCCCGCACCTGATGCGCGAAAATGCCGGCGTCGACCGGTCCCGGCTGCGCCATCTCGGGACCGGGCGTCCCATCCGGCGCGATGCGGTAGACGCGCAGCGCGCTCGGGTTGTTGAAGGCGACGAGCGCATGCTCGCTCGGGATGTCGGTCGCCATGTGGATCGGCCGGCTCGGCAGCGGCACCGATTCGCCGTGCCGCGACAGCGCCCCCGAATCGGGGTCGATCCGCAGCGCCGTCAGATGGTGACTGCTGCCCGCCGCGCCCATGCCCGAGGCGCCGTCGCTGGTCGCGACATAGAGAACTCGCCGCGTCGCGTGCGGCCAAGCATATTGCACGTTGGCCGGGAGATCGATTGTGCCGCGGCGGCTCAGCGCGGCGCCGTCGACATCGACCGCGTAATGCGTCAACTCATTGCCGACGCTAGCGTATAACGCGATCTTCCCGTCCGTAACCGACATCGGCGCGCACTCCCTCGCCGGCTCCGCGCCGCCGCGGCGGCGGCGATTACGCAGGCCCTCTCAACAGCCTGCACTGCCCGCCCGAAGCCGGCAACCGGCTCTAAGGCCTGCAATTTGCTCTACCCCTCGGAGTCCCTGCTTGATAGATTTCATGCGCTTGGGATGGGGGAAGGGGCGTCGGCCGCCGGGGGGCGGCCGGGAACGCCCGCCAACCCTTTTATCGCGAGAAGTACGTGGCTGATTTCAAGATCGTTATCGCCGGCTCGGGGCCGGCCGGTTTGGCGGCCGCGGTACACGCGGCGAAGCGTGGCGTGCCGCACGTCCTGCTGGAGCGCACCGACCACCTCAACGACACGATCTACAAGTACCAGAAACGCAAGCTGGTCATGGCGACGCCCGACGAGCTGCCGCCGCAGCAGGGGCTGGAGCTCGACTTCAAGCAGGAATCGCGCGAAGAGGTCATCGACAGCTGGACCAATTCGGCGACCGAATCGGGCGCCAATATCCGCTATCGCGCCGAGGTCAACGCGATCACCGGCGAAGCGGGCAATTTCACCGTCGAGCTGACCGGCGGCGAGAAGCTCACCACCGAGTACGTGGTGCTGGCGATCGGCGTGCAGGGCAACCTCAACACGCTGCGCATCCCCGGCGCCGACGCCAAGGCGCCGGAGACCGACCGGCCGATGGTGCAGTACCAGCTCGACGACCCCGACGAATACCAGGGCGAGAAGATCGCGGTGATCGGGGTCGGCGACGCCGGCATCGAGAACGCGCTCGCGCTCGCCACCAACAACGAGATTTACCTGATCAACACCAGCGACGAGTTCCCGCGCGCCAAGCCAGCGAACCGCCAGCTGATCCTCGCCGCGATCAACAAGGAGCCCGACGAGCCGGGCTCGATCAACCACGTCAAGAACGTCAAGACCGAGGAGGTGCAGCCCGGCGTCCTGGTGCTGCGCAGCACCGACGGTGCGGTGGTCAACGTGCCGTGCGACCGCGTCATCGCGCGCATCGGCGCGCAGCCGCCGAGCCGCTTCCTCGAGCGCTGCAACATCAAGACGAGCGGCCTGCCGCAGGTCTCCGAGACCTACGAATCGCAGATCAAGGGCCTCTACATCATCGGCGCGCTGGGCGGCTATCCGCTCATCAAGAACTGCCTCAACCAGGGGTTCGAGGTCGTCGAGTACATCCTCGGCAACCAGATCCCGCCGGCCGACGAGCCGCTGATCCAGGCGAAGCTGACGCCGGAGATCGTGCGCCTGCTCGACCCGGGCAAGAGCGCCATCACCGGCGCCGAGCTGATCGGCCACATCCAGGCGCGCGCGCCGATGTTCAGCCAGCTGCAGCCGGTGCAGGTGCGCGAATTCGTCATCCACGCCGGGCTCTACTACATGCAGCCCGGCGAGGTCGTGTTCGAGCGCGGCGATTCGACGAACTCGCTGTGGACGGTGCTCGACGGCGAGGTCGGCATCCGCATCAATCCGACCAACCCGGAGGAGGTGGTGCGGCTCGGGCCGGGCCAGTTCTTCGGCGAGATGGGCCTCATCTCGGGGCGCAGGCGGACCGCGACGGTGGTCGCCACCAAGGCGGCGCTGCTCTTCGAGGTCGACCGCAACACGATGCTGCGGCTCGAGCGCTCCGAGGCCTCGGTCAAGAAGGCGATCGAGGACGCCGCGGTGATCCGCCAGATCAAGACGTTCCTGGCGCCGCATATCGACGACGACCTGCTGAGCGAGGTGGTGGCGACCGCGCAGGTCGTCTCGAAGAACCGCGACGAGGTGCTGATCACCGAAGGCGACACCGAGGACAACTCGGTCTACCTGATCCGCAAGGGGTCGGTCACGGTGTCGAAGAAGGTCGCCGGCAAGGACGTCGTGCTCAACTACGTCGCCGCCGGAAACTATGTCGGCGAGATGGCGCTGCTGACCAACCAGCCGCGCATCGCGACGATCACCGCGGCGAGCACCACCGAGGCGATCCGCATCGACAGCTCGGTGTTCCGCAAGCTGCTCGACCGCGACCCCGCGCTCAGCAAGCGCGTCCAGGACGAGATCGAGAAGCGGGTGCGCGACCGCGACATCATGCAGCGCAACGCCGAGGCGGGCGACCTTATCACCTTCCTCGTGCGCGAGGGCATGGGCGAAGGCACCGACGTGCTGCTGATCGACGAATCGCTCTGCGTGCGCTGCGACAATTGCGAGAAGGCCTGCGCCGAGACGCATCACGGGATCAGCCGGCTCAACCGCGAGGCCGGACCGACTTTCGCGATGGTCCACGTGCCGACCTCGTGCCGGCACTGCGAAGACCCGCATTGCATGACCGACTGCCCGCCCGATGCGATCCATCGCGCCGCCAATGGCGAGGTGTTCATCAACGACCAGTGCATCGGCTGCGGCAACTGCAAGAACTATTGCCCCTACGGCGTCATCCAGATGGCGGCGATGCCGGAGGAGAAGCCGAGCCTGTGGCGCTGGCTGCTGTTCGGCGCCGGCCCCGGCCCCGGTGAGGACAAGTCGCCGGAGGGGATGAAGCACCGGCACGGCTCGGCGCACGCGGTCAAGTGCGACATGTGCAAGGGGCTCGCCGGCCCGGCCTGCGTGCGCGCCTGCCCGACCGGCGCGGCGATCCGCGTCAACCCGGCGCAGTTCATCGAAGTCATGCGGCAGGCTCCGCGATGAGCGTCAGCGACACCGCCGCCTACACGACCCGCGGCGGCCGGCTCGCCCGGCACGTCTCGTTCCTCGCCTACGACAATTTTCGCTATCTGAAGATCGCGCTGGCGGCGGTCGTCGTGGCGACGGTGCTCTACATCGCGGTGGTGCCCTATGCGGGGCGCTACGGCGGCGGCTGGGCCGGTTACACGCTGGGGACGGTGGGCGCGCTGCTGATCCTGTGGCTCACCTGGTTTGGCTACCGCAAGCGCACCTACAACCCGGAGCGCAAATACGTGCACGGCCACGGCGAGGCGGCGGCCGCCGCCGAGGCCCACCCGGAGGAAGATCCGAGCCGCCTCGCGCGCCGCCTTTCGGCGCATGTCTATCTCGGTCTCGCGCTGCTCGTCATCGCCACGCTGCACACCGCCTTCCATTTCGGCTGGAACATCCACACCCTTGCCTACACGCTGATGTGCATCGTCATCTTCAGCGGCATCTACGGCGTCTTCGCCTACGCGCACTATCCGCGGCTGATGACCGACAACCGCGAGAACCTGACGATGGGGCAGATGCTGGCGCGGATCGTCGCGGTCGACGCCGAGCTGCGCCGCGCCGCGCTGCCGCTCGACGACGCCACCGCGGCGGCGATCCGCGGCGCGGTCGAGAACACGCCGGTCGGCGGCTCGATGTGGCGCCAGGCGTCGGGGCGCTATCCGTCATGCGGCACCGCGCGGGCGCTCGCCTTTGTCGGAGCGCGCGGCGGCGCCCTCGCCAAGCTCGACGACGAAGCTTGGCGCCAGCTGCGCGCCAAGCTTGAGGAGAAGTCGATCATCGTCGCCCAGCTGCGCCGCGACGTCCGCTACAAGGCGCTGATGGACGTTTGGCTCTATTTCCACGTGCCGCTGACCTTCGCGCTGATCGCGGCGCTTAGCGCGCACATCATCTCGATTTTCTTCCTGTAGCGCCCGAGTGCGTCGTGAGCGTGGTCATCCGCCCCCGACTGATCCCGAACCTGCGCTATCGCGGCGGGGCTTATGGAGGTTGAGATCACCTTCCTCAGCCGCCGGGGAACCGCGGTAATGCGCCGGTCGCAGCGCGTCAGCGCGCTGCGCGTCGGGCTCGGCCGCGGCACCGACAACGAGGTGCCGCTCGCCGATATCCGCGTCGGGCTGCACGTCGCCGCGCTGGTGCCGCGCGACGGCGGGCTGGCGATCGAGCGGCTCGACAGCTCGCCGCTCGAGGTCAACGGCAGGCTGGTCGACACCGCCAGCCTCAAGCAGGGCGACGAGATCCGCATCGGCCCCTACCGGCTCGAAGTGCTGGAGCCGCCGGAGGGCTGCGACGGCGCGGTCCAGATCGAGCTGGTCCAGGCGGCCGCGGCGGCGGGCGACCACGGACCGGCGGCGCATATCGGCCTCGAGCACACCGGGGCGAGCAAGCGGCGCTATGCGTGGACCGGCTTCCTCGTCGTCGCGGTGGTCTGCCTCGCCGTCCCGATCATCGTCTTCAGCAGCGGCGCGATGCGGCCGTGGCAGAAGGGCGCGAAGAACCCGGTGGCGCCGCAGGTCATCGGGCTGTCGTGGAACGCCGGGGATTTTTCCAACGCGCACCGGTTCTTCGCCGCCGACTGCAAGAGCTGCCACGAAGGCGGCTTCACCCGCGTCGCCGACAAGGCCTGCCTGGCGTGCCACGGCGACATCGGCAGCCATGTTCCGCACGGCGTCCAGCTCGGCTCGGTCGGGAAAAAGCTCAGCGAGGAGCGCTGCATCGCGTGCCATACCGAGCATCGCGGCATCGCCGGCAGCGTCGTGAGCTCCTCCGGGCTGTGCCTCGACTGCCACCGCGACCTCAAGGAGGCCGTGCCCGCCGCCGGCGTCAACGACGTCCACGGCTTCCCCAAGGGCCATCCGCAGTTCCGCGTGACGCTGGTCGCCGACGCCGCCAAGGGGACGACGCAGCGCGTCGAGCTCGGCTCGACCCCGCCGCCGATGGACCATCCGGGCCTCAAGTTCTCGCACGCCGCGCATCTCGTGAAGGGCGGCTTCCCGGCGCTGCACTACAAGGAAATGGTCTGCGCCGACTGCCACGTCGCCGACCCGAGCGGCCGCACCTTCCTGCCGATCACCTACAAGAACCAGTGCGAAAGCTGCCACGCGCTGACCTTCGACAAGGTCACGCTGCCGTGGCCCGACGCCAAGGTGCCGCATGGCGACGACACCGGGGTCATCGCAACGGTGTGGAACTATTACGCCGGCGTCGCGCTGCAAGGCGGGCGGCCGGCGCCGGGCGCGCCGGCGAGCCCGCCGGTCGAGCGGCGCGGCGCGGGGATGCCGCCGCCGGCGGCAA
>DATJOB010000447.1:0-4991 GCA_035507475.1 Allostellaceae bacterium
ATGGACAGGCAGCCGGGCCAGTTGCGCGAGATCGGCGAGACCCTGGCCTTCCTCAAACAGCCGGAGCCGCCCGGCGGATGGCGCGAAGCGCTCGACATGCTGCCTTTGCTCAAGACGGTGATGGCGATGCGGCCGAAGAGCGTCGCCGCCGCGCCGTGCCAGGAAATCGTGCTGACCGGCGGCGACATCGACCTCGGCCTGTTGCCGGTGCAGACCTGTTGGCCGGGCGAACCGGCGCCGCTGATCACCTGGCCGCTGGTCGTCACCCGGGGTCCCCATCCCGACGCGGACAGGCGTGACTCCTACAATCTCGGCATCTATCGGTTGCAGGTGCTCGGGCGCGACCGGACGCTGATGCGCTGGCTCAGACACCGCGGCGGCGCCCAGCATCACCAGCGCTGGGCAGCGGCGAAGCGCGAGCCATTGCCGGCCGCAGTGGTGATCGGCGCCGACCCGGGCACGATCATCGCCGCGGTGACGCCGGTGCCCGACACCCTGTCGGAATACCAGTTCGCCGGCCTCTTGCGCGGCAGGCGGGTCGAGCTCGTCGACTGCAAGACGGTGCCGCTCAAGGTTCCGGCGGAGGCCGAGATCGTGCTCGAAGGCCATGTCTCGCTCGACGAATACGGCGACGAAGGCCCCTATGGCGACCACACCGGCTATTACAACGCGGTCGAGCCGTTCCCGGTGTTCCGCCTCTCGGCGATCACCATGCGGCGCGACCCGATCTACCTCTCGACCTTCACCGGACGGCCGCCCGACGAGCCCTCGATCCTCGGCGAAGCGCTCAACGAGGTGTTCGTGCCGCTGCTGCAGCAGCAATTCCCGGAGATCGTCGATTTCTGGCTGCCGCCGGAGGGTTGCTCCTACCGCATCGCGGTCGTCGCGATCCGCAAGAGCTATCCCGGCCACGCCAAGCGGATCATGTTCGGCATCTGGTCGTTTCTGCGCCAGTTCATGTACACCAAGTTCGTGATCGTGGTGGACGCGGACATCGCGGTGCGCGACTGGAAGGACGTGATGTGGGCGATCTCGACCCGCATGGACCCGGTGCGCGACGTGACCCTCGTCGACCACACCGCGATCGACTATCTCGACTTCGCCTCGCCGCAATCGGGGCTCGGCGGCAAGATCGGCCTCGACGCCACCACCAAGCTGCCCCCCGAGACCGAGCGCCCGTGGGGCACGCCGATCCGCATGGTCGACGCGGTCGTCGAGGAGGTGACGCAGAAATGGCCGCGTTACGGCCTGCCCGGCAGCGGCAAGCCGATCTGGAAATGAGGGCGTTTGCACCGACATAGTCGATTTCGGTCGTCATCCCGGCGAAAGCCGGTCGAGGCCCGGTCTCGGCCCCGGCTGCCGCCGAGATAAGTCCGCCGCGGCAAGGTTTTAGGAGTAGCGATGCCCGACAACGACGCGCAAGACGTCCTCGACCTGCTCGCCGAGCTGATCGCCAGGGCGAAGAAGGCCGGTGCCGACGCCGCCGATGCGGTGGCGGTCGCGGGCACCTCGCTGTCGCATACCAGGCGGCTCGGCAAGACCGAGAAGCTCGAGCGCTCGGAAAGCCAGGACCTCGGGCTGCGCGTCCTCATCGGCAAGCAGCAGGCGATGGTCTCGTCGAGCGACCGCGCGCCGAAGGCGCTGGGCGAGCTGGTCGAGCGCGCGGTGCAGATGGCGCGCGCGATCCCCGAGGACCCGTATTGCGGGCTCGCCGGACCCGATGAGATCGCCCGGAGCTGGCCGGCGCTCGACATGCTCGACCCCGCCGAGCCGAGCGCCGAGACGCTGATCGAGCGCGCCCGCGCGGCCGAGGAGACCGCGCTCGCCGTCGAGGGCGTCACCAATTCGGAGGGCGCCGATGCCGGCTGGGGCCGCTCACGCGTCGCGCTCGTCGCCTCGAACGGCTTTGCCGGCTCCTATACCGGCTCCAGCCACGGCGTCAGCGCCTCGGTGATCGCCGGCACCGGGACCGCGATGGAGCGCGATTACGACTTCGCCAGCGCCGTCTACGGCGCTGACCTGCGTTCGCCGGAGGCGATCGGCCGCGAGGCGGGGGAGCGCGCGGTGCGGCGGCTCGGCGCGCGCAAGATGCCGACCTGCAAGGTGCCGGTGGTGTTCGACCCGCGCGTCGCACGCAGCTTCATCTCGCACCTTCTGGGCGCGATATCGGGCCCGTCGATCGCGCGCGGCACCAGCTTCCTCAAGGATCGGCTCGGCCAGCGCATCTTTCCCGAGGCGATCACGATCGTCGAGGACCCGCACCGCCGCCGCGGCATGCGCTCGCGGCCGTTCGACGGCGAAGGCATCGCCAACCGGCGCCGCGCGCTGATCGAGAACGGCGTGCTGACCACCTGGCTTCTCGACCTGCGCTCGGCGCGCCAGCTCGGCATGACGACGACCGGGCACGCGGCGCGCGGCACCGCCTCGCCGCCCTCGCCGGCCGCCACCAATGTGTGGATCGAGCCGGGCCGGCAAACGCCGGCCGAGCTCTACGCCGACGTCAAGAGCGGGTTCTACGTCGCCGAGCTGATGGGCATGGGCGTCAACGGCGTCACCGGCGACTACAGCCGCGGCGCCGCCGGCTTCTGGATCGAGAACGGCGAGATCGCCTTCCCGGTCAGCGAGATGACCGTGGCCGGCAACCTCAAGGACATGTTCCTGCATCTCGTCGCGGCCAACGACCTCGAATTCAAGACCGGCGCAGACGCGCCGACGCTGCGCATCGACAACCTGACCGTCGCCGGCGCGTGAGCCGCGCGAGCCCTCCGAGACCAGCCGCGCAACGGACGCACGGGGCTGCCATCGAAGAGTAACATCGAATAAACTGGGGAGCGGCGTTGACGGGGCTCGCCGGCGCGGGCTAGAGCGCAGCGCGGCAGCGGCCGGCCGTCAACACGCGGCCGATTTTCGATAAACGGCGGCCAGGGGTTTATGCGGGGCAGATCGGGCACGGCCGACGGCGGGGCGCCGACGATGGCGCTGGTGCGGCGGCTGGCAAGCCAGTTCATTCGGCGGCATCTCGGCGTCATTCTGCTCGCCTTCGCCTGCATGGGCGTCGGCGCCGGCAGCACGGCGCTGCGCGCCTGGCTGATGCAGCCGATGCTCGACCGCATCTTCGTCGCGCGCGAGGCGAACCTGCTGCTGGTGATCGCCGGGGCGGCCCTCGTCCTGGCGATCCTCAAGGGATTCGCCGATTACGGCGAGGCGGTGCTGATGAGCCGGGTCGGCCAGCGCGTCATCGCCGACGTGCAGAACGCGCTCTATGCCCGGCTGATCCGCGCCGACCTCGCCTATTTCAACGCCAATGCCAGCGGCACGCTGATCTCGCGCTTCACCAACGACGTGGTGCTGCTGCGCAACGCCGCGGCCAACGTGCTGGCGGCGATCGGCAAGGACGCGCTGACCGTCGTGTTCCTGATGGGGCTGATGTTCTACCAGGACTGGACCCTGGCGCTGATCGCCTGCTTCGCCTTCCCGCTGGCGATCCGCCCGATCGTCGGGATCGGCCGGCGGATGCGCCGGGTCTCGGCCAACACCCAAGTGGAGTTCGGCCAGCTGACGACGCTGCTCAGCCAGACCTTCCAGGGCGCGCGGCACGTCAAGGCCTACGGCATGGAGGCCTACGAGGAAGGCCGCGCCGCGGCGCTCTTCGAGCGCATCTTCCGACTGATCGACCGTGCCAACCGGACGCGCTCGCGGGCCTCGCCGATGATGGAGGCGCTGGGCGGGGCGGCGGTCGCGGTGGTGATCGCCTATGGCGGCTACCAGGTGATCCACGACGCCCGCACCCCGGGCGCCTTCTTCTCGTTCATCACCGCGCTGCTGCTCGCCTACCAGCCGCTCAAGAGCCTTGCCAACCTCAACGCCTCGCTGCAGGAGGGCCTCGCCGCGGCACAGCGCGTCTTCGAGGTGCTCGACGTCGAGCCCGAGGTCGGCGACCGGCCCGGCGCCCGGCCGCTCGCCATCGCCGGCGGCGAAATCCGCTTCGACGGCGTGCGCTTCGGCTACCAGCCGAATGCGGTGGCGCTCGACGACATCACCTTCACCGTGCCGGCGGGCAGCACGGTCGCGCTGGTCGGCCCGTCGGGCGCCGGCAAATCGACCGTCCTCAACCTGATCCCGCGCTTCTACGACGTCGCGGCCGGCGGCATCGCGATCGACGGCCAGGACCTGCGCACGCTGACCCTCGTCTCGCTGCGCGCGGCGCTGGCGCTGGTGGCGCAGGAGGCGAGCCTGTTCGACGACACGGTGCGCGCCAACATCGCCTACGGCCGGCTCAGCGCCAGCCCGGACGAGATCGAGGCGGCGGCGATGGCAGCCGGCGCCGCCGGCTTTATCGCCGAGCTGCCGCAGGGCTACGACACGCTGGTCGGCGAGCACGGCATGCGGCTCTCGGGCGGGCAGCGCCAGCGCCTCGCGATCGCCCGGGCGATGCTCAAGGACGCGCCGATCCTGCTGCTCGACGAGGCGACCTCGGCGCTCGACAACGAGAGCGAGCGCCAGGTCCAGGCCGCGCTCAAGCGGCTGATGCAGGGACGCACGACGCTGGTCATCGCGCATCGCCTGTCGACGATCGTCGGCGCCGATCTGATCTGCGTCATGGATCGCGGCCGCATCGTCGAGAGCGGGCGGCATGCGCAGCTCTTGGCGCGCGGCGGGCTTTACGCCCGGCTCTACGAGACCCAGTTCGCGCCCGAGGAGCTCGCCGCGCCGGCGCTCGCCGCCGCAGGGGCGCCGCCGGGATGAACGCGCTGCGCCGCCGGCTGCGGCAGTTCGTGCGCAGCGAGCGGCTGCGCCGCGTGCTTTGCTACGCGATCCACCTCTATATCCGCTTCGTCTACCGCACCAACCGGTGGAGCGTCGAGGGCGCCGAGCATCCGCGCCGGCTGCGCGACGCCAACCGGCCGTTCATCCTCGCCTTCTGGCACGGCCGCCTGATGATGATCCCGATGGCATGGCAGCGGCTGGCGCCGATCCACATGCTGATCTCG
>DATJOB010000448.1:0-2601 GCA_035507475.1 Allostellaceae bacterium
CGGGCACAGCTCCCCGTCGCGACGGACGAGCGGTTGGGTCAGTCGAGTTCGAGCGCGCATTTCTCCCTTTCAGAGTTGGGCTCTGTATTCAATTTAACGCTTCCTGGCGCGCTTTCAGCGCTCGGAGGGCAAATTCGGTCGCCTCGCTGACAGCGGCGCCTTCGGTCAAGTTGATCGTGACGAGCCGGGCGGCGGCCTGAGCAGCCGCCTCGGCGAGCACCGCGCCGGCGATCGCATCGCCTGCGAGATTACGATTTCTGGTGCGAGCCAGCCCCGCCGCGAGCCCGGCCAGCTCGGCCGCGACGCCGGCGATCGCGAGCGGCGACTGCGAGGCCGTGACCTGCGCGGCCTCGACCCGCTCGGCTCGCCCGGGATCATCGTGCGCCAGACGCAGCGCCTCGAGCACCGGCTCGTACGCATGAAGCTCGATCTCGGCCAGCTCGAGCGCCCGGGCCCGCAACTCGCCGGCACGGCGCGCCACCGATTTCCGGTCCGGGCTGAACGCCGCCGCCATCTCGACCAGCGCAGCCGCGATCGCGCATGCGCACGCCGCGCTCGACCCGCCGCCGGGCGCCGGCGTCCGCGCCGCGATCTCGTCGAGCAGCTCCCCGAATGGGCGGTTAGAAAAGGCCGACGGTCCGACCCTCGGAGTCGATGTCGATGTTGAGCGCCGCCGGGGTCTTGCCGAGCCCCGGCATCTGCATGACGTCGCCACACAACGGCACGAGCCAGCCCGCGCCCGTATAGGCGCGGATGTCCCGGACCGGCAGCGTGAAGTTCTCGGGCGCGTTCAGAAGCGAGGGGTCCGCCGACAGCGACAGGTGGGTCTTGGCCATGCACACCGGGAAGTGGCCGAGACCCTCGCGGGTGAACTGCGTGAGCTTGGCCTCCGCCTCGGGATAGAAGTACACGTCCTTGGCGCCGTACACCTGCTTGGCCACCGTCTCGATCTTGTCCTGGATCGGCTCGTCGTCCTGATACAGCTGGTGAAAGCTGTTCGGCTGCTCGCAGGCCTCGACGACCGCTGAGGCGAGGTCGGCGACGCCCGCGCCGCCCTTGGTGAAGCCCTCGTTGGCCTCGGCCGCGAACGCGCCGGCCTCGAGCGCGAGGCGCTTGACCAACTCGATCTCCTCGTTGGTGTCACCGGGCCGCCGGTTGACCGCCACCACCGCGGGCACGCCGAACGTGGCGATCGTGTTGAGGTGGCGGCGAACGTTGCCGAAGCCAGTCTCGATCGCCTGAAGCGCCGCCGAGCGCTCGGCGCGCGGATCGTCGTCGAGCCCGGCGTGGTGCTTGATCGCGCGCACGGTGGTCACGAGCACGGCGGCTGACGGCGTCAGCTTGCCGAACCGGCAGACGATGTCGAAGAACTTCTCCATGCCCATGTCGGCGCCGAACCCGGATTCGGTTACGACATAGTCGCCGAGCTTCATGCCGATCAGGTCGGCGATCAGCGAGTTGTTGCCGTGGGCGATGTTCGCGAACGGGCCGCAGTGCATGAGCACCGGCTGGCCCTCGAGCGTCTGCACGAGGTTCGGCTTGATCGCGTCCTTGAGCAGCACGGTCATCGCGCCCGCCGCGCCGAGATCCTCGGCGGTGATCGCCTTGCCGCCGTCGAACGAGTACGCGGCGGTGACCCGCGACATGCGCTGGCGCAGGTCCTGGAGGTCGCGCGCGACCGCCATGATCGCCATCACCTCGGAGGCCGCCGTGATGTCGAAGCCGGTCTCGCGCGGGTAGCCGTTGGCCCGGCCGCCGAGGCCGACCGCGATGTCGCGCAGCGCCCGGTCGTTCATGTCGACCGCGCGGCGCCAGGGAATCCGCAGCGCGTCGATCTGATGCGGGTTGCCGTGGAGGATCGACGCGTCGATCATCGCCGCGAGCAGGTTGTTGGCCGCGCCGATCGCGTGGATGTCGCCGGTGAAGTGCAGGTTCAGGTCCTCCATCGGGACGACCTGGGTGAGTCCGCCGCCGGCCGCGCCGCCCTTGATCCCGAACACCGGACCGAGCGACGCTTCGCGCAGGCACGCCACCGGGTTCTTGCCGATCACGCCGAGCCCCTGTGTGAGCCCGACGAGCGTGGTGGTCTTGCCCTCCCCGGCCCTCGTCGGCGTCATCCCGGTGACGCAGATCACCTTGCCGTCGGGTCGGTCCTTGAGGCGCTCGAGCACCGACAGCGCGATCTTCGCCTTGTAGCGCCCGTATGGCTCGATCTCGTCCGCATCGAGTCCGGCGCGCTCGGCGATCTCGCCGATCGGAAGGAGCTCGGCTTCCTGAGCGATCTCGAGGCTGCTTTTCATCGTCGTCGCCTCCTCAATGCTTGTGTCCATGCTGTCCGGTTCCCTTCTAGTGGCTGACGGCCGCGGCCGCAAGCTCGGATACGAGCTTGTCTCGGTAGAACCGCTCGACCTCGAACGGTGCGATCAGCTCCGGCGTACGTCCGGTCGCGACCAATTCCGCCAGCGTCTTGCCGACGATCGGGGCAGCCTTGAAGCCGTACGTGCCCCAGCCCGCGCTGACGTGGAAGTTCTCGACCTCGGTCTTGCCGAGGATCGGGCTGTAGTCGGGGCTGAGGTCGCACAGACCCGCCCAGCTTCGCAG
>DATJOB010000449.1:0-28981 GCA_035507475.1 Allostellaceae bacterium
AGCGCCACAACGCCGACCTGCCGATCATCGACAAGAGCCCCAAGGTCAAGACCTGGTCGCTCGAAAAGCTGATCGAGCAGCACCACCCCAACCTGCTGCTCGTCGAGCAGGGCGACAACATGGGCGGGTACGGCATCCTGCCGGCGCTGCCCAAGGATTGGATCTCCTTCGAGGTCCAGGAGATGCTAAAGCCGATCGCCGCGCACCACCTGCCCTGCATCTGGGTCGGGCCGCCCTGGGGCAGCGAGGGCGGCGCCTCGAACAAGAGCTACGCGCGCGTCCAGGAGCTGTCGTCCTACCTGTCGCAGATCGTCTATCCGTGCCGCTATATCGACTCGCTGCGGTTCTCGCAGCCGGGTCAGTGGCCGACCTATGACGGCGAGCATCTGACGCCGGACAGCTATCGTCTGTGGGCGGCCGACATCGCCGATGCGACGGTGCGCCTGAGCGGCCAGATCATCTCGCTGTCGTCCCGTTAGCGTCCGGCATCGGTCACCCGGCGCCGGTCGGGGCGCTGGCTTCGACCATCGAAGCGACAGCCGGCGCCACCCCGGTGCGAGTCCATCCGGGGGTGACCGGCGCCTCTGACGGTAAATCGATCCGCTCGGCGACAAAGTATTCCTGAAAGCTTCGCCGCCGTTCAGAAGAAATTTACGCGGCTTTGTTTAGCTGCCAGTGGATTTGCCGCGGCGGCCGCGGGTGCCGCCCGACGAGAAGGAGAGCACGGCATGAATATGGCTTTGGCGGGACTGACGATCCTGGTGCTCGGCGACAGCCACATGGCGGGTCGCGACTACCTGATCTCGGGGCTGCACGACGCGCTCGAAGCCCAGGGGGCGGTCGTCCATTCCTATGGGATGTGCGGCGCCAATCCCGATGCCTGGCTCGAGCGGACGACCGTATCGTGCGGCCGCGCCGAGCGGCACGACCACGGCGCGGTCATGGCCGAGATGGGCAAGCAGGCCTACACCTGGCAGGTCAGCGAGCTGCTCGAGAAGCACCACCCCAATCTGGTGATCGTCGAGGCCGCCGACGCGATGGGCGGCTACGGCGACGCGCAGCTGCCGAAAGCCTGGATCTACGACCAGACGCATGCGCTGGCGCAGCGGATCGCCGCGGCGAAGGCGTCCTGCATCTGGGTCGGGCCGGTCTACGGCAACGTCAATTCGCCCTATCACAAGGCCGACGACCGCGTGCGCGAACTGTCGCAGTTCCTCTCGCAATCGGTGGCGCCCTGCCGCTATGTCGACTCGCTGCGCTTCGAGCCCGGCGCGCCCTGGCCGACCACCGACGGCCAGCACCTGACTGCGAGCGGCTACAGGGCCTGGGGGCAGGACATCGCCGACGCGGTGGTCCAGCTCAACGGCCGCGTCGCCTCGCGCTGAGGGCCGTCGCGCCCGCTGCGTGCCACGGGGGGCTTGGCGGGGGAGCACGACGCGAGCCGCGACGCGGGGCTGTTGTCGCGGCTCGACGACCTCCGGTTGCGTATCCTCGGAGGCGGGTAACCCGCGGTCTTAACCATGGCTTAGGGCGCGCCGCTTACTTTACCGGTGCTGGGGAATGCGTTACCTCACCACAGTTTTCGGCCGGTCTCAGGAGAAAACTCGCTCATGAATGCGCTTCTTGCCGGGCTTGCGGTGCTGGTCATCGGCGACAGCCACATGGTGACCCGCGACTATCTGATCACCACGCTGCATGACGATCTCGTCGCGCAGGGCGCCACCGTCGACACCTACGGGATGTGCGGCGCCAATGCCGGCGACTGGGTCTATCCGGGCATCGTCTCCTGCGGCAAGGCCGAGCGCCACGGCAAGGAGGGGCCGGAGATCAACCGCACCGCCGGCGCGCCGACCTATCAGATCGACCCGCTGATCGCCAAGTCGCACCCGAACCTGATCGTCGTCGAGATGGGCGATACGATGGCCGGCTACGGCCAGCACGACTTCCCGCGCGGCTGGATCTATCAGCAGGTCCACGCGCTCACCGGCCGCATCGCCGCGGCCAACATCCCCTGCGTCTGGGTCGGCCCGCCCTGGGGCAGCGAGGGGACCTCGTTCCACAAGACCTTCTCGCGCGTCAAGGAGATGTCGGAGTTCCTGGCGACTGCGGTGGCGCCGTGCCGCTTCATCGACTCGACGCAGTTTTCGAAGGAAGGCGAATGGCCGACGATCGACGGCCAGCATCTGACATCGGCCGGCTACAGGGCGTGGGGTGCCGACATCACCGCCTCGCTCGACCAGTGGGCGCCGCAGCTGGCGCGACGCCCGTGAGGCCGCGCTCCCGCGCCGCGGCCGCCTGTCTGGCGGTCGCCGCAGTGGCGCTCGGACACGGCGCCGCGTCGGCGGCCGATGGCCGGCTCTATCCCAGCGGCCCGCCCAACGGCGTCGCCTATCTGCGCTTCGTCAACCTGGCGGCGCACGAGGTCACGATCGTCTCGCCCGCCGCGAAAATCGCGATCCCGGCCGACGACGCGCAGCGCGTGCGCGCCTTCGATCCGGTCACGCCGGGGGTGGCGCTGACCGGGTCGGCGCAGTTCGGCGAGGCGACGAAGCCGATCGATCTCACCCTTAAGGCCAACGAGTTCGTCACCGTGGCGGTGGTCCCCGAGGGCGGCGACGGGATCGCCCTCGCCGTGTTCCGCGAGACCCCGACCGATTTCAACGCGCTCAAATCCTCGCTCGGGCTGTTCAACGGCGACAAGGCCTGCGCCCAGGCGCAGCTCGTCGCCGGCGAGAACCACCAGCCGGTGATCGCCGACATCGCGCCGGACGCCGTCGGGCGCCGCCTCGTCAACCCGGTCAACGCGGCGCTCGCGGTTGCCTGCGGCGACCCGGCGCATGCGACGCCGGCCAAGCTCGGTCAGCTCAACGCCGGCGACCGCTACAGCATCTTCGTCGTGGCCGGCAGCGCCGGGCCCGCGGTCGTGGCGCAGCGCGACGAGCAGGCGCCGTACCGACCGTAGCGGAAGGGGCGGGCGGTCATGGTCTTCTCGTCCGTCGAGTTTCTCGCGCTCTTCCTGCCGTTGTTCTTCATCGCCTATCTCGCGACGCCGGGGGCCACGCGCAACCTGACCCTCTGCTGCGGCAGCTGGATGTTCTATGCCTGGTGGAAGCCGGCCTTCCTGCTGCTGATCGTCGGCATCACCTTCGTCGCCTGGCTGCTCGGGCGCGAGATCGGCCGCGCCGTCGAGCAGGGCAATGTCGCGCGGCAGCGCCACATCCTGGTCGGCGGCGTCGTCGTCATCCTCGGCTGCCTCGCCTGGTTCAAATACGCCAACCTCCTGGTCCACACCGGCAACGAGGCGCTGCAGGCGCTCCGGCTCGGGCCCATCCCGTGGAGCAACGTGATCCTGCCGATCGCGCTGTCGTTCACGGTGCTGCAGGCGGTCTCCTACCTGATCGACGTGCGCCGCCGCACCGTCGCGGCCGAGCCGAGCTTCATCAGCTTCGCCGCCTATCTCGACATGTTCCCGCACCTGATCGCGGGGCCGATCATCCGCTATTCCTGGGTGGACAAGGCGCTGATCGAGCGGCAGATCACCTTCGAGGACCTGTCGATCGGCGCGCGCCGCTTCATGCTCGGCTTCGCCGTCAAGGTGCTGATCGCCGACACGCTGGCGCCGGTGGTCGAGGCCGCGTTCGACCTGGCGCAGCCGAGCTTTGTCGACGCCTGGCTCGGCAATATCTGCTTCGCCTTCCAGATCTTCTTCGATTTCGCCGGCTACAGCGCGATGGCGATCGGCCTCGGCCGGATGCTCGGCTTCAAATACCCCGAGAACTTCCGCGACCCCTACCTGGCGCTGACCATCCAGGATTTCTGGCGGCGCTGGCACATCAGCCTGTCCTCGTGGCTGCGCGACTACCTCTACATCTCGCTGGGCGGCAACCGCTACGGCGACGTGCGCACCTACACCAACCTCCTCCTCACCATGGCGATCGGCGGGCTGTGGCACGGCGCGAGCTGGTCGTTCCTGCTGTGGGGCGTGATCCACGGCGCTGCGCTCGCGGTCGGCCGGTTCTGGAACCAGCGCGGCCTGTGGATGGTGTCGGCGCTGTCCTACCCGCTGACGCTCTTGACCGTGCTGTTCGCCTGGACGCCGTTCCGCGCGACGAGCTGGGACGGCACGCTGGCGATGCTGTCGGGGCAGATCGGGCTCAACGGGTTCGCGATCAGCGACCCGATGATCCTGACGCTGCGTCCGCTGCACGTCCTGTGGATCGGGGTCGCCGTCGCGGTGGTGTTCTGGCCGGCGGTCAGGGCGCGTCTCTCGCCGCGCTTCGCCGCGACCGGCGAGTGGTGGGAGGCGCTGTGGCCGATCGCGCTCTTCCTCTACGCGATCGCGGTGATGATGGGACACCAGACCGTGCCCTTCCTCTATTTCCAGTTCTAGGGCGAGGCGATGACGATCCCGATCGAGCCGCTTGCGCCGCCCCGGTCGCCGCCGCGCTCCCCGGCGCGCGCCCTGCCGTTCCGCATCCGCCCGCAGCTGCTGCCCGGCGTTGCGCTGCTCGCAATCCTGCTCTGCGGCCTGGGGTCGAGCCTCTACACGCTGGTTTTCAAGCGTGCCGAATGGCCGGCGCAGGACATCTCCTGGTCGGCGGCGGCCGATGGCGGTGCGACTGCCGCGATCGGCCGTTTCCTGCAGCATGCGAACCCGCTGGAAGACCCGCTTGTAACGGTCGACCGTGTCGCAGGCTGGCTCGCCACCGGCGATCTCGGAGCACGCGTGCGGCGCGGCTGCGACAACTGGCTTTTCCTCACCGACGAGCTCGTGCTCCACCCCGGCCGCGCGGCGAATGCAGCGCGGCATGTCGAGATGGTCGAGGCTGTCGCGGCCTATCTGAAGGCGCGGCACATCGGCCTCGTCGTCGCGCCGGTGCCCGACAAGTCGCGCATCGAGGCCGCCGATCTGTGCGGCGTCGATCGCCCGGCGTCGATCGCCGGCCGGCTTGGCGATTTCACGGCGCGGCTCGCCGGCGCGGGGATCGGCGTCGTCGCGCTTGAGCCGGCAATGCGCGCGGCAGGCGGCGAGCTCTATTACCGCACCGATACCCACTGGAACGAGCGCGGTGCGCAAGCGGCGGCAGGCGCGGTCGCCGAAGCGCTGCGCGCAGGTGATCTCGCGCCGACGCAAAAGGCCGAGTTCCGCGTGTCGCGGGAGCCGCCGCGCGAGCGGGTGGGGGACCTGATCCGCCTCGCCGGGCTCGACCGCGTGCCCTATCCGCTGCGTCCGCCGGGCGACGAGGAGGCGGCGAGCGTGGTCGAGCAATCGGCCGCCGCCGATGTCGGGCTGCTCGACGAGACCCCGCCGCCGCAGCTTGCCGTGGTCGGAACCTCGTTCTCGCGCCGCGCCAATTTCGTGCCGTTCCTGTCGCTCGCGCTCGGCGCTCCGGTCGAGAACCGGGCCGAGGACGGCGGCGGCGTCGCCAATGCGGCGATCGCCTATTTCGCCGATTCCGCGTTCCGCAAGTCGCCGCCGCGCGCGATCGTCTGGGAGATTCCCGAGCGGATGATCGAGGAACCGGTTGCCGAGGCGGACGCGCGCTGGGTGGCCTCGCTGCGGGCGGAGCTTTCCGCGAAATAGCGCTGGAGTTATGCCCGCGCCGCGCGCTATCTGTGGCGCCGCGCAAGAGACCAGGAGACCCGAATGGCCGGCCCGGCCCTCGACGAGGAACTGATCTCGCTCAACTACTACGCGCGGCAGCAATGCTCGCGCCAGTGGGTGCATTTCATCGCGGCGATGTTCGCCGAGTTCGAGGAGCGCGTCGATCCGGCCGAGGCCGACCAGTTTCTCGAGGCGATCGGCCTCAAGATGGCGCGCCTGCTGCCGCTCAAGCGCTGCGACAGCCTCGAAGAGCTGGAAGCGGACATCAACAGCGTCCTCGAGGGGATCGACTGGGGCTGGATGCGGCTGCGCGAGGCCGGCAGCTTTATCGAGATCACCCACGGCGCCTATCCGCTGGTGCCGCAGAACGAGCAGCGGCGCAGCTGGATGGTGCCGATCCTCGAAGGCCTCTATGCCGGGTGGCTCGGCAATCAGGGCGGCGAGGCCTCGTTCAGTGCGCGGCTCGCGGGCCAGAGCGCGGCACACGGCGCCGTGCTCGTCTTTCACTACGGCCGGCACGAATAGCCGCTGCCGGTAAGGTCGCAATGCGCATTCTGTGGTTCGGACGCGGGGCGCTGATCGCGCTGCTGCTCGTCGCGCCGCTGCTTGTCGTGCCGTCGCTCGCCCGCGCGCAGGACGACCCGCTGGCCGGCGAGTGGGCCAAGTACCGCGACCGCTTCGTCAGCGACGACGGGCGCGTGCGCGACACCGGCAACAAGGAAGTCAGCCATACCGAAGGGCAGGGCTGGGCGATGCTTTTCGCCGAGTCGTTCGACGACCCTGCCGCCTTCTGGCGCATCTGGACCTGGACGCGCGACAAGCTGCGGCGCCCGCAAAGCGCGCTCTTCGCCTGGCGCTGGGACCCGGCGAGCGACCAGCATGTCGCCGACACCAACAACGCCACCGATGGCGACATGCTGATCGCCTGGGCGCTGGCGCGCGCCGCCCGGCGCTGGCACGCGCCCGAGTACCGGCGCGACGCGCACCGCATCCTTGCCGAGATCCGCAGCAAGCTGATCGAGCGGGTCGCCGGCCGTCTCGTGCTGCTGCCGGGCAGCGACGGCTTCCGGACCAAGGACGGCACCGTCATGGTCAACCCGTCCTACTACATCTTCCCGGCGTTCCACGAGTTCTTGCGGGTCGACCCGTCGCCGCAATGGAGCCGGCTGCGCGGCGACGGGCTTGTCCTGCTGGCGAAGGCGCAGTTTGGCGAATGGAAGCTGACGCCCGACTGGATCAGCATCAAGGCGGATGGCGAGATCGCCCCCGGCACCGACCAGCCGCCGCGCTTCGGCTTCGACGCGATCCGCATTCCGCTCTATCTGATCTGGGGCAGCGAGGCGACGGCCTCGCGCCTCGCCCCCGATCTGCGGTTCTGGGACGGCTTCACCGACAAGCCGATCCCGGCCTGGGTCGACGTCAAGGACGGCAGTCTCGCGCCGTTCGCGGCACCGCCCGGCTTCCAGGCGATCATCCAGCTCGCGCGCACCTGGCACGACCCCAAGCCGCCGCCGCCCGCCGGCATCGACGACAAGGACGACTACTATTCGGCCAGCCTGACGCTGCTCGCCGGTCTCGCGCGGCGCTCGATCGAGCGCTGAGCCAGCCCGGCCGGGCGCACCGCCGCCTCTATTGCGGGCCGCCGCGCGCGGAGGCCGGCTGGCCGGGCAGCTTGAAGCGGTGCCCGGTATCGACAATCCGGTCGCCGCTCACGCGCAACACCGACAAGTCCGAATCCATGAAATTGCCGACATAGAGGTAGCCGCCGTCGGGGCTGAAGACGACCGCCTCGGGCAGCCTGCCGACCGAGACCTCGCCGACCCGCGTGACCTTCTTGCCGTCGATCCGCAGCACGCTGATCGCGCCGCCCGGGTGGTAGTACCAGGTGCTCTTGGCGCGGTTCGAGCCGCGCGCCTCGACGGTGACGGCGAGATTGCCCTTCGGGCTGATCGCCAGCCCCTCGGGCGAGTCGCCGACCGTGATGTGGTCGACGATGTGGATCGGGTTCGCCGTCATGTCGATGACGCTGACGGTGTCGACATTGCCGTCGGAGCTCCCGCCGCCGCCGGTATTGGCGACCAGCGCGATCTGGCCGTTCGGCGCGATCGCGACGTTGTACGGGTAGTTGTTGGCCGGCAAGTCGTTGTCCTTGTTGTAGGCGACCTTGCCGTTGTCGATGGTCAGCACCGCGATCTTGTCGCTGCCCGCCTTGACCGCGAGCGCGCGCTTCCCGTCAGGGGCGATCGCGACCGCCGATACCCGGTCGGCGCCGGTGCCGACCGTGACCGTGTCGGCCAGCTTGACCTCTTTGCCGGCGATCGAGAGCACCGAGATCGTCCCGTCGTCGCGATTGGCGACGAGCGCCCATTTGCCGTCGGGCGAGATGGCAAGACCGGTCGGCGCGGTGCCGAGGGTCAGCGTCGCGGCGATCGCCGGCGGGTTCGCTTTCAGGTCGACGACGAAGAGCCGGTTGTCGGACACGGTGGTGAAGCCATTGTCCTTCGCCGCGCCCTTCACCGTGTCGGCGACCAGCGCGATGTCGCGCGCCGGCGTGATCGCGAGATTGGTCGGCGGGCCGACGATCGTGTTGTCGAGCGGGATGGTGGCGACGATGCGCGGCGTCGCCGGCTTCGCCAGGTCGACGATCGACAGCGTGTCGTGACCCGGCGCCTGGATCGTCACCTTGCCGTCGGAAAAGCTCGGCTTCTGGTCGTTGCCGATGATCATCAGCTGGGCGTGCGCGGCGCCGAGCCCGCCCGCCGCCAGCAGCACGGCGGCAACGCCGCCGGCAAGCCTTGGTAATGACATGGGTTCCTCCCCGGGTTTCCGTGCCGTTTCGGCATCGGTGCGGCATGCTGGCGCGATTGCCGCGGCGCCGCAACTGGAGCGGCATCGGGGTGGGTTCGAATTCGCCCGTTTGCCTGGCCCTTAGACGATGCCGCTCCCGGGGTGGGGCTGGCCGAAGCGATGCTCCGAACTGGCGAGGAACGCCAGCTCGTCCTCGGTCGAGGCGCGGCCGAGGATCGCATTGCGGTGCGGGAAGCGGCCGAACCGCTCGATGATCTCGAGATGCAGCCGGGTCATATGGCCGTCGCCCGGGCGACCCGGCACCGGGGGCAGCGCCAGCAGCAGGTCGAGCCCGTGGCGCTGGTCGGCGAGCGCCTCGCTATGCTCGAACGGCAGGTAGAAAAAGAGCCGCCAGGCATCGGGAACCGCCTGGTCGAAGCCGCGCTCCATCGCCCGCCGCGTCGTCGCCAGCGCGAGCGCGTCGCTGGCGAAGGCGCGCGGCGTCGAGCGGAAGATGTTGCGCGGCACCTGGTCGAGCAGCATGACCAGCGCCAGCGCCGCTTCCGGCTGCGCCTCCCACCCCGCGAGCGCGCCGCGCACCGCCGCCTCGTGGTCGCCGGCAAACCCCGCGCGCACCGCGGCGTCGAATTGGGACGTGCTGCGGAACCAGATCTCGCGGTGATGAAGGCGTGCCGGGTCGGCCGGGTCGCCAAACCAGAAGTCGAGAAAAGCGCGCGCGCGCTCGGGCAGCGGCGGCGCATCGGAGGCGGACGACATGCGCTATCCTAGCGGTTCCCGGTCCGGCGGGAAGCGCCCAAAATGACCGCGGCGGCACCGGGCGCGCAGGGTTTCGGCGTAGGACCTCGCCAGCTGCTGTGGTGAAATCCGCGGGACGCGACGGAGCGGCGGAGGGAAGCGATGGCGGCGAGACGAACGGGCGGCTGTCTGTGCGGCGCGGTGCGCTACGAGAGCGGCGGCGAGCCGATCTTCTCGCTGCAATGCCACTGCCGCGACTGTCAGCGGCACAGCGGCGCCGCACATGTGGCGGCGGTGCGCATGCCGGCGGCCGAGTTCCGCATCACTAAGGGCGCGCCCAGGACCTACGTCGCCAAATCGGACGCCGGCAACGCGGTCAGCCGGGTCTTCTGCGGCGATTGCGGCACGCCGCTCTATGTCCAGGTCTCGACGCGGCCCGACATGGTGGGGTTGCGCGTCACCACCTTCGACGACCCGAGCTGGTTCAGGCCCGAGGCCAATATCTTCGCCAAGAGCGCTCAGCCCTGGGACCATCTCGACCCGGCCGTGCCGAGATTCGACACCTATCCGCAGGGCAAGGCGTATTAGCTGATTTTCGTCATTCCGGGGCGCCGCGTAGTGGCGAAACCGGAACCTATGAACATTGGCTCCAGCAGATTTTTGGCAAAGCCGGCGTTCATCGGTTCCCGCTTTCGCAGGAATGACAACGAGAAAGGCTCAGGGGGACGACGCCGCGTCGAGGATGCGCACAATATGCCGCGCCTCGCGCCCGGCGCCGTCGGCGATCTGGTGGCGGCAGGAAGTGCCGCAGGCGGCGAGCAGCGTATCGGGCGCCGCGGCACGCATCCTCGGCAGCACGCCGAGTTCGCCGATCTTGAGCGACATCTCGTGGTGCTCGGCCTCGTAGCCGAAGGCGCCGGCCATGCCGCAGCAGGTCGAATCGAAGGTCTCGACCGTAAGCTCGGGGATCAGCTTCAGCGCGTCGGCGGCGGCGCCTGCGGTGCCGAACGCCTTCTGGTGGCAATGCCCGTGCAGCAGCGCGGCGCGGCCCGGCATCGCCGCGAGCTTCAGAGCGAATCGGCCGGCCTTGCGTTCGCTCGCGACGAATTCCTCGAAGAGCAGCGCCTGTGCGGCGAGCGCCTTCGTCTCCTCGCCGGGCAGCAGCGCCGGGTATTCGTCGCGCAAGGTCAGCAGGCATGACGGCTCCAGCCCGACGATCGGCGTGCCGGCGGCGACCGCCGATTTGAGAGCGGCGATCGTGCGGCGCGCCTCGGCCTTGGCCTCGTCGATGAGGCCGGCGGCGAGGAAGGTGCGGCCGCAACAGAGCGGTCGGCCGATGCCGGGCTCGGGCGTCGTGACGCGATAGCCGGCGCGGCTCAGCACCCGCTCGGCGGCCGCGGCGTTCTCCGGCTCGAAATAGCGGTTGAAGGTGTCGACGAGGAGCACGATTTCGCGCCCCGCGCCGGCGGCGGTCGCGCCGCGATAGGGCGCTGGCGACCAGCGTGGCAGCGCCCGCCTGGCGCTGAGGCCGAGGAGGCTTTCGCCGAGCCCCGCCAGCCTCCCGTTCGGCCGGCGTAGGTTGAGCAGCGGCGCGAGGCGCGCCGCCCACGGCGCGTAGCGCGGCAGATAGGCGATCAGCCGGTCGCGCAGGGTCGGCTTGTGGCGCTTCCTGTACTGGGCGAGGAATTCGAGCTTCATCTTGGCCATGTCGACGCCGGTCGGGCATTCCCGGCGGCAGCCCTTGCACGAGACGCAGAGCGCCATGGTCTCGGCCATCGCGTCCGAGGTCAGCGCGTCGGGGCCGAGCTGGCCCGAGAGGGCGAGACGCAGCGTGTTCGCGCGGCCGCGCGTCAAATGCTGCTCGTCGCCGGTCGCGCGGTAGCTCGGGCACATGACGCCGGGGTCGGATTTGCGGCAGGCGCCGTTGTTGTTGCACATCTCGGCGGCGCTGGCGAAACCACCCCATTCCGACCAGTCGAAGACGGTGTCGAGCGGCAGCTGGCGGTAGTCGGGCTTGAAGCGGAAGAGGCTGCGGTCGTCCATCTTGGGCGGCCGCACGATCTTGCCCGGGTTGAAGAGGCCGTGCGGGTCGAAGGCGTCCTTGACCTCCTCGAAGGCGCGCACGATGCGGCTGCCGAACATCGGCGCGTGGAACTCCGAGCGGACGATGCCGTCGCCGTGCTCGCCGGAATGCGAGCCCTTGTATTCGCGCACCATCGCGAAGGCTTCCTCCGCGATCTCGCGCATTTTTTTCGCCTCGAGCTCCTGCTTGAGGTTGAGCACCGGGCGGACATGCAGCGTGCCGACCGAGGCATGGGCGTACCAGGTGCCGTAGGTGCCGTGCTTGTGGAAGACCCTGGTAAGCCGGTCGGTGTATTCGGCGAGGTCTTCGAGCGCCACCGCGCAATCCTCGATGAAGGAGACCGGCTTTCCGTCGCCTTTCATCGACATCATGATGTTGAGCCCCTCCTTGCGCACGTTCCACACCGCGCTCTGGAAGGCCGGGTCGGTCGCCTCGATGACGCTGTCGGGGAAGCCGAGATCGCCCATCAGCTCGACGAGCTGGCGCAAGCGCCGCAGGTTGTCGTCGGCGTCGGGGCCGGCGAATTCGGTGAGCAGGATCGCGTCGGGCTCGCCCTGGACGAAGCGCTCGACCGTGGCGCGGAACATCGGGATGTCGCGCGCCAGTTCGATCATCGTCCGGTCGACCAGCTCGACCGCCGCCGGGCCCAGCTCGACGATCTGCCGGGTCGCTTCCATTGCCTTGTAGAAGCTCGGGAAATGGCAGATGCCGAGGACCCGGTGCGGCGGGATCGGCTGGAGGTCCAGCTCGATCGCTGTGAAGAAGGCGAGGGTGCCCTCCGAGCCGACCAGCAGATGCGCCATGTTGTGGCTCGAGTCGGGTCCCTTGGGCGCGATCATGTCGATGTTGTAGCCGCCGACCTTGCGCAGCAGCTTGGGGATGCGCGCGTCGATCTCGGCGGCCTCGCGCCGGTAGAGGGCGCGCATCTGCTGCACCAGCTCGCGGTAGCGCTCGGGCTGGCCGTCCGCATCGGGTCCATCGGGGCCGAAATTGCCCGGCACCTCGCCGAAATGCGCCGCGCTGCCGTCGGCGAGGATCGCGTCGACCGCGCGCACGTTGTGCACCATGTTGCCGTAGCGGATCGAGCGCGCGCCGCAGGAATTGTTGGCGGTCATGCCGCCGATCGTCGCCCGGTCGCCAGTCGAGACGTCGACCGGGAACCATAATTTATGAGGCCGCAGCCGCGCGTTGAGCCGCTCCATGACGACACCGGGCTGCACCTTGACGCGCTGCGCCGCGATGTCGACCTCGCCGACGCCCTGCAGGTATTTGCTGCACTCGACGACCAGCGCCCGGTTGACGGTCTGGCCGCATTGCGAGGTGCCGCCGCCGCGCGGCAGCACCGGCACCCCTTCCTCGCGGGCGATCTGGATCGCGGTCGCGATGTCGTCCTTGTCCTTGGCGACGACGACGCCGACCGGCTCGATCTGATAGATCGACGCGTCGGTCGCATAGCGGCCGCGGCTGAACCCGTCGAACAGCACCTCGCCCTTCACTTCGCGGCGCAGCCGGGTTTCGAGTCTGGTTGAAGGCGGGTTGTCGAGCGGCATGTCCTGGCTCGCAGCTCCTGGCGCGCGGTGCGCGGCGCGAGGATATGACCGCAACGCCCCGGAACGCGCAAGAAATCGCAGCGTGGCGCCGCCCGCTCGCGGCGCCGCAAGCCGCCCCGATCCGGCGGCGCCGACACCGCAAATATGGCCGGAAAATGGAATCCGACCGGCGGGGGAACTCTCGCGCGACTGAGCCTTTTCGCGGTTCGATTGTTTTTTTCGATATCTGTCCGCTAGCGGACAAGCGCGCCGTGTCGCTCCCAGTACATTGGGCACGGCAGCGGCACGCCACGCAACCAAGATATCGGCGCGCCTCCCGCGAGGGGCGCGGGAGGATACGGATGGCCTCGGATCGCAGAATAAGAAACCGATTGCTGAATGCCCTTGCACCCGCCGACCTGGCCGAACTCGCCGACCATTTTCAGCTGGTGGGCTTGCCGAAGAAGCAGATCGTCTATGAGGTCGGGTCGCCGCTCGACCAGGTCTACTTTGTCGAGGAAGGCCTCGTCTCGGTGCTGACGATGATGGAGGACGGCGCCAGCAGCGAAGTCGGCATGGTCGGCCCGGAAGGCCTGATCGGCGTCTCGGCGCTGCTCGGCGGCAGCGTCTCGGCGCAGCACGTCGTCATCCAGCTGCCGGGCTCGGCCTATCGCATTCCGGCGGCGGCATGCAAGGCGGTGTTCGACGGCAATCCGCGGGTGCGGCGGGTCCTGCTGCGCTTCGTCGAGGACCTGCTGAACCTCAGCGCCCAGACCGCGGCGTGCAACCGTCTCCACCAGGTCGAGCAGCGCACCGCGCGCTGGCTGCTGATGTCGAGCGACCGCACCGACTCGCAGGTGCTGCGGCTCACCCAGGAATTCCTCGCCGCCATGCTCGGCGTGCGACGCTCGGGGATCAGCGAGGCGGCCGGTGAATTGCAGCGCTCGGGCCTCATCCGCTACCGCCGCGGCGAGATCACGATCGTCGATCGCGCCGGCCTCGAAGCGATCGCCTGCGAGTGCTACGGGCTCGACCGCCAGAGGGTGGACCGCCTGCTATAGCCGAACTTTTTGGCAACAAATTGTAACAGATGACCGGTGCCGGGCAGATTGCCCCGGCAGCCTCGGTCAAAGCTCCGGCATGCGCACTGCGCGCGAAGGGGCGGCGTCCGATGCTATTGGTCGAGATCGAGAAACCGGCAAACGAGACACTCGCCGGATGGTTTTCCGAACTGCGCGGCTGGCTCGACCTCAACCGTTGCGCGCCGGTGGCGTTCGCACCGGCCGGCCGGCGCCTCGACCGGCTGATCTATCGCATCTCCTTTGCCAATGCCGCCCAGGCCCAGCAGTTCGCCGCGCAGTTCGCGCGCTGTTCGCCGACGATCCGGCGCGCCAGCTCCTTCGAGCGCGACCAGCTGCAGGCGCTCGACGCCGGGCAGATCGGCCGGCGTGACGCCGCGGCGGCTTTGAGCTGACGGTAGCCTCCGCGCCCGCTAGCCGGCCGGCGGCCGCGATCAGCTCGGCCGGCCGGGCGACGACGCGCAGGATGTCGCAGGCCTTGGCCGCGAAATAATCGACCCGATAGCCGGCCGCGGCGATCGCGTCGACCAGCTCGCGCCGGTCGTGACCGCCGCCGCCGGCCGGCGCTTGTACGGCGGGGCGTTCGCCGCCACACTGCGCGCAACGCAGCGACGGGCTCAGCCGCATGAAAAGCAACGCGCCCTTCCATACCGGCCGGCATTTCCTGCAGATCCCGGGGCCGACCAACGTGCCCGACCGGGTGCTGCAGGCGATGAGCTTTCCGACGATCGACCATCGCGGGCCGGAATTCGCCGAACTCGGGCGCGAGATCGTCGCCGGGATGAAGCGGGTGTTCCAGACGGCCGGCACCGTGGTCGTCTACCCCTCCTCGGGCACCGGCGCCTGGGAAGCCGCGCTGGTCAACACGCTGTCGCCGGGCGACCGCGTGCTGATGTTCGAGACCGGGCATTTCGCGACGCTGTGGCGGCAGATGGCGTCGCGGCTCGGCGTCGAGATCGAGTTCGTGCCGGGCGATTGGCGGCACGGGGTCGACCCGGCCCAGGTCGAGGAGAAGCTCGCCGCCGACCGCGAGCACCGGGTCAAGGCGGTGTGCATCGTCCACAACGAGACCTCGACCGGCGTCACCAGCCGCGTCGGCGCGGTGCGCGAGGCGATCGACCGCGCGCGCCACCCGGCGCTGTTCATGGTCGATACGATCTCCTCGCTCGCCTCGATCGACTACCGGCATGACGAATGGCGCGTCGACGTGACCGTCGGTGGCTCGCAGAAGGGGCTGATGCTGCCGCCGGGGCTCGGCTTCAACGCGGTCTCCGACAAGGCGCTCGCCGCGTCGCAGGGGGCGAAGCTGCCGCGCTCCTATTGGGACTGGCAGGCGATGCTGGAGACCGGCAGCACCGGCTTCTTCCCGTATACCCCGGGGACCAACCTGCTCTACGGGCTGCGCGAGGCGCTCAAGATGCTGCTCGACGAGGAGGGGCTCGACAACGTCTTCGCCCGCCACGCACGGCACGGCGAGGCGACCCGCCAGGCGGTCGCCGCCTGGGGCCTCGAGACGCTGTGCCTCGATCCGCGCGAGCACTCGAACTCGCTGACCGCGGTGGTGATGCCCGAGGGGCACGACGCCGACCGGCTGCGCAGCGCGATCCTCGACGCCTTCGACATGTCGCTCGGCACCGGGCTCGGCAAGATGAAGGGGCGGATCTTCCGCATCGGCCATCTCGGCCACTTCAACGATTTGATGCTGTGCGGGACGTTGTGCGGCGTCGAGATGGGGCTGGCGCGGGCCGGCGTGCCGCACAAACCGCAGGGGGTGGCCGCGGCGCTCGGCTATCTCGGGCGGGCATGAGCGACGGCATGAGCGACGAGCTGCTGATCGCCCGCGACGGCGGCGTTGTCACGCTGACGCTCAACCGGCCGCACAAGCTCAACGCGCTCACCAAGTCGCTGTGGCGCCGGCTCGGCGAGACGGTCGAAGCGCTCGACGCCGACGATGCGGTGCGCTGCATCGTGCTGCGCGGCGCCGGCGAGAAGGCGTTCAGCCCGGGCAACGACATCGCCGAGTTCGAGACCGAGCGCGCCAATGTCGAGCAGGCGCGCGCCTATGGCGCGCTGATGCACGGCACGCTGCATGCGCTGGAGGCCTGTCGCCATCCGCTGGTGGCGATGATCCACGGCATCTGCGTCGGCGGCGGTCTCGAGATCGCCTGCCTCTGCGATATCCGCATCTGCGGGGAGGGCAGCCGCTTCGGCGCCCCGGTGAGCCGGCTCGGGCTGGTCATGGCGCATGACGAGATGGCGGCGGTGGTGGCGCTGGTCGGTCGCGCGACGGCGCTCGAGATCCTGCTCGAGGCGCGCGTTTTCGGTGCCGCCGAGGCGCTGCAGAAGGGCCTCGTCAGCCGCGTCGTGCCGGACGACAAGGTGACCGAAGAGGCCGCCGCCGCGGCGCAGCGCATCGCCGCCGGAGCGCCGCTGGTGCATCGCTGGCACAAGAAGTTCGCGCGCCGGCTCACCGACCCGCGGCCGCTGAGCGCCGAGGAGCGCGACGAAGGCTTTGCCTGCTATGGGACGCGCGACTTCGCGACCGGCTATCGTGCGTTTCTCGCCAAGACCGAGCCCAAGTTCGAAGGACGCTGAGCATGACCCCCGAGCAGATCGAGCGCGCCGCAGCGGCGCTGGTGGCGGCCCGCAAAGGCGCGGCGATCGCCTCGCTTCCGCCCGATGCGATACCGCAGTCCGAAGCCGAGGCTTACGCGGTCCAGGATGCCGTGCGCGCCAAGCTCGGCGAGAAGATCGGCGGCTGGAAGGTCGGCATCTCGCCGCAAGGCGGTCACTGGTCGGCGCCGATCTATGCCTCGACCGTGGCGCCGACCCCGGCAAGCGTCCCGGCCGGGAGCCTCAAGCTGCTCGGCGTCGAATGCGAGATCGGCTTCCGGTTCCATGCGCCGCTGCCGCCGCGCCCGCAGCCCTACACGCGCGACGAGGTGCTGGCCGCGGCCTCGCTGCACCCGACGATCGAGATCGTCGATTCGCGCTACCAGGATTTCCGCTCGCTCGACCGGCTTCAGGTTCTCGCCGACAATTATTCGAATGGCGGGCTGGTTTACGGACCCGCCGCGCGCGACTGGGGCGGCATCGACCTCGTCCACCCGCCGATCGAAGTCACCGCCGACGGCAAGCACTTTGCCGATTGCACGGGGCTGCAGGCGGGCACGCCGATCGAGCTGCTGGTAGCCGCGGTCGTATTGGCGAACAGCCGTGGCGGCATTGCGCCGGGTACGGTGGTCACCACCGGCAGCCATACCGGCCTCGTCTTCGCCGAGCCGGGGGCGCGGATCGTCGGCGATTTCGGCCGGTTCGGCCGGGTCGAGGTCGCGTTTCCGAAATGAGCCGCGCGTCGCCGGCATAGCGGATGCTGGTTCACCTCGCCTGGCGGCGCAATCTCGACGGCTTCGATATGGCGCTGGCGACCAACCGGATCGCCTCGCGCGGCGCCCCGCTTTGGTGGCTCGGCGCCGCCGGCCCGAAGCACGAGCCGGGCGACTACCTGTGCGAGGTGGACGAGGCGACGGAAAGCCGGCTCGCCGCGTTCGGCGTCTCGCTCGCGCCATGGGACGACGAGCTGCCCGACGACGCGGTGGCGATCGCCCATCCGCGCATCGCGCTGGTCGCGGGCGCCGGCGCGCCCTATCCGTCCTTCGCCTATTACGCGATGGCGCTGGCGCGGCTCGGCTTCGATTTCGAGCTGGTCGACGGCGCGGCCATCGCCGGCGGTGTGCTCGGCCGCTTCGACCTCGCGGTGCTGCCGGGCGAATTCTCGGTCTGGGGGCTCGACGCGGCCGAGAGCGTCGGTGGCGCCGACGCGGCGCTGCGCGAGTTCCTCACCGCCGGCGGCGCGGCGATCGGCTCGGGCGGCGGCGCGTTCTACCTCTCGTCGGGCCGGCCCGCCTGGACCAATACCGCGCCGGTGCGGCCGGTCTACACGCACGAATACCTGCGCACCGGGGTCGGCATGGTGAGCCTCAGCCTCGGCGCCGACAGCATCGGTTTCGGCTGCCCGCCGAGCGTGGAGATGCCGTATTACCACGGCCCGGTCTATGCCGAGCTCGACCGCGCAGTGTCGACCGCGGCGCGCTTCGAGCAGCTCGTGATGCCGGGGCACCTGTTCATCGACAACCCGCTGCACGAGACCGTCTTTCGCGAGGAGATGGCGGGGCACGCGGCGATCCTGCGGGCCGAGACCCGGCGCGGCCGCGCGCTGCTGTTCTCGCCCAACCCCGAGATGGGCGATCTCGTCCGCAAATACATCGCCTTCGACGGCTATGTCGCCCGCTATCTGCCGATCCTCGGCGAGAGCGCGATGAGCGACACGCTGAAGCATTATCGCGCGCTCGAGGCGCCGTCGTGGCGGTTGATCCTCAACGCGATCCATAGCCTGATGCTGCGCCGCGAGCCGCCGGGGGCGATGCCCGCGGCGCCGGTCCCGCCGCAGCCGCCCGAGCCGAAGCTGCGGCTGACCGCCGCGCTCGATCGCGCGCTGCGGCGGTTTCCGCTTGCTGACGACACGCCGTTGCGCGAACTCGCCGGGCTCGTCCGCGACGATCTGCGCGAGCGCGTCGCCGCGGTCGAGGAGCGGCTCGCGGCGGTCGAGCAGGCGTTCGCCGCGCTCGACCCGCCGGCGCCCGGCATCCGCTATCTGTGGAGCCGCTGCGAGGCGCCGGCGCTCGACGCGCTCGCCGCGCGCGGTCACGGCGAGCGCCCGGTCAGCGAGCGGCTCGCCGCGCTCGAGACACCGCTGGCGCTGGCCGAGGCCTGGTGCCGGCTCGCCGAGGGCGAGCGGCATTTCGGGCGCAGCGAATGACCGGCGCATCGGCGACCGGGCCTGCCGGGCGGCCGCGGTGCTACGACCGGGTCGCGCGCCGCCTTCACTGGCTCAATGCGATCTGTGTCGTGGTGACGATGCTGCTCGGCTGGGGCGTCGTCGGCGCACCGCGGCAGGGTGGGCTGCAGGCCCTGCTGATCACGCTTCACGGCTCGTTCGGCCTGGTGATCCTCGCGCTGATGGCGCTGTGGGCGAGCTGGCGGCTGGGGCGTCGCCCGCCGCCGCTCTCGCCGGTGCTGCGCCGCATCGAGGCGCTGCTGGCGCGCGCAACCCATGCGTCGCTGTTGCTGCTGTTCGTCGCGATGCCGCTGTCGGGGTATGTCAGCCTGTGTGCCGCCGGTCGTCCGCCGAGCCTGTTCGGCGTCGTGACCTTGCCGCCGCTCGTCGCGCCGAGCGGGCGGCTGTCGCAGGCGGCGATCGCGGTCCATCTCGGCGGCGAGTTCGTCGTCTACGCGCTGCTCGCGATGCACATCGCGGCGGCGTTGCTGCACGGCGTCGTCCGCCGCGACGGGGTGCTCGAAGCGATGCTGCCGCCGCCGCACGCCGACCGGATCGGCTAGCGGCGCCGCGCTAGTTGGCGACGAGGCTGAGCTTGCCGCGGAAGTAGTCGAGCGCCTCGGCGAGCGTCGGCCCGGCCTGGAGCCGCTGCCGGCCGCTCATCACCGCGAACTCGGCGAGGCTCGTCGGCGACGATGCGAATTTGACGATGGTATAGAGCGCCGCCTCATGGGTGTGCCGGAACACCGAGAACGAGGCGCGCCCGTCGCGGTGGTCGATCGCATAGTCGCGCCACACGCCGCGCGACACGTTCCGGCTGTAAAGGCCAAGCAGTTGGTTGAGTTCGGAGCGGGTGAAGAATTGCGGCCGGCGTCCCGCGCGGTAGTCCCGGAGCGGCACCACCGTCGCGCTCTTGCTGCTCATGGCCGCTCGTCACCGATTGTCATGCGACGGTAATTTTGACCATTTCCTGCGCACCGTCCAGCCGTCTTGCGTCGCACCCCGGTGCGGCGCCGTCAGGCTCGCCTCTGCTGCGCAAATGTGCTAGCCACACCGCCTCATCGCGTCAGCCGGGGTTTTCGTGAGCGACATCTTCCGGGAAATCGACGAGGAACTGCGCCGCGACAACCTGTTGAAGCTGTGGCAGCGCTACGGCCGCTACGTCATCGTCGCCCTGGTCGCGGCGCTGGCGATCGCCGGCGGGGTCGTCGCCTGGCGCAATCATCAGCTGAGCCTGCGCCAGGCGGAGTCGGCGCGATACGCGGCGGCGCTGACGATGCTGCGCGAGAGCAAGGACGCCGAGGCGGCGAAGGTCTTCGCTTCGGTCGCCGCGGAGGGCGGCGGCTATGGCTCGCTGGCGATGTTCGAGGCGGCCGATCTCGCCGCACGCGGCGGGGACACCAAGACCGCAATAGCCGATTACGACAGGCTGGCGGCGTCGTCCGAGCTCGACCCGCAGCTGCGCGACGTGGCGCGGCTGCTGTCGGTGATGACCGGTTTCGCCGACAGCACGCCGCAGGCGACGATCGACAAGCTGAAACCGTTGACCGAAACCGGCAATGCCTGGCGCCCGACCGCGCTCGAGCTTACCGCGGCAGCCGAGCTCAAGAACGGCGACAAGGCGGCCGCCCTCGACATCTACAAAAAACTCGCCGACGACCTCGCCGCCCCGCAAGGCGCGCGCACCCGCGCTGCCGAAATGGTCGCGGTGCTGGCGCCCTGATCCTTCGACTGCGCGCATGAAACGCCGCCAATTCGTCTCGGCGCTGCTCGCCTCGCTGACCGCGGGCGGCTGCTCGCTGTTCGAGAAGAAGAAGACGCGCCTGCCCGGCGAGCGCATCTCGGTGCTCGGGCTTGAAAAATCGATCGCGCCGGATCCCGCAGTGGCCAACCGCCCGGTCACGCTGCCGGCGGTAAAGGTCAACCCCGAATGGCCGGAGCCGGGCGGCAACCCCGCGCACAACATGGGCAACCTGGCGCTGCCGCGCCAGGTGAAACGCGCCTGGGAGGTCAGCATCGGCGACGGTTCGTCGCGCTACACGCGGGTCATGTCGCAGCCGATCATCGCCGCACAGCGGGTGTTCGCGATGGATGGCGGGGTCACGGTGAGCGCCCTCGACACCGCCAGCGGCAAGCGCTTCTGGCGGGTCGACCTGAAGCCGGAAGAGCAGAACGGTAACGCCTTCGGCGGCGGCCCCTGCTACTGGAACAACCGGCTCTACGTCGCCACCGGCTATGCCGAACTGGTGATGCTCGACCCGAACGACGGCAACATCGTCTGGCGCAAGCCCGTGTCGGCGCCGGTGCATGCCGCGCCGACCGTGGTCGACAACCGCATCTTTGTCGTCACCGTCGATAACGAGCTGATCGCGCTCTCGGCCGCCGACGGGCAGCGGCAATGGTCGCACAACGGAATTCCCGAGGCGGCGAGCCTGCTCGGCGACGCCAGCCCGGCGGTCGAGGGGGAGATCGTCGTCGTCGCCTACAGCTCGGGCGAGCTCTTTGCGCTCGAGGTGCAGAACGGCCGCTCGCTGTGGTCGGAGAACCTTGCCTCCGGCCGCAATGTCGACGCGGTCTCGGCGATGGCCGACATCCACGGCCGGCCCGTGATCGACCGCGGCCGGGTCTTCGCGGTCAGCCATAGCGGGCGGATGATGGCGATCGACCTGCGCACCGGCAACCATGTCTGGGAGCAGGACCTGGCCAGCAGCCACCAGCCATGGTGTGCCGGCGACTTCATCTTCGTCCTCGCCAATGACAACGAGGTCGTCTGCCTCACCCGCGACGAAGGGAAGATCCGCTGGGCGGTGCCGCTGCCCAATTTCGAGAACCCCGAGAAGAAGAAGGACCCGATCCTCTGGGCCGGGCCGGTGCTGGGGGGCGACGAGCTGATCGTGCTCTCGTCGAGCGGCGAGGCGATGTTCCTGTCGCCGATGACCGGCGAGACGCTGTGGCAGACCGCGCTGTCCGACAAGGGCTATCTCGGCCCGGTGATCGCCGACAACACGCTTTATTTGTTGACCGACGACGCCAATCTTTCGGCCTATCGGTAGTATCCGGGCGCGCCGAGCCATCCGGCTCGGGCTGCGGCCGATGCCGCCGCCGCGCACGCGAAGCTGAACGGGAAGCGGCGATGGGCTTCACGGTCGCGATCCTCGGCCGGCCGAATGTCGGCAAGTCGACACTGTTCAACCGCCTCGTCGGACGCCGGGCGGCGCTGGTCGACGACGCGCCCGGCGTCACGCGCGACCGGCGCGAGGGCGACGGCCGCATCGCCGATCTCGAGTTCCGCGTGATCGACACCGCCGGCCTCGAGGAAGCGGCGCCGGCCACGCTCGCCGGGCGGATGCAGGCGCAGACCGCGCGCTCGCTCGACCTCGCCGATGTGGCGCTGCTGGTGATCGACGCGCGCGCCGGTCTCACCGAGCCCGACCGGCATTTCGCGGCGTGGCTGCGGAAGAGTGGCAAGCCGGTGGTGGTGGTCGCCAACAAGGCCGAGGGCCGTGCCGAGCTCGGCGCGGTCGGCGAGGCGTACCGGCTCGGGCTGGGCGACCCGGTGGCGCTGTCGGCGGCGCATGGCGAGGGCTTCGCCGAGCTCTACGACCGGCTCAGGCATTTCGCCGCGCCGGCCGAGGGAGATGCCGCCGAAACGACGCCCGACGAGGCTGCAGGCCGGCCGCTGCAGCTGGCGATCGTCGGCCGCCCGAATGTCGGCAAGTCGACCCTGGTCAACCGGCTGGTCGGCGAGGAGCGGCTGCTGACCGGGCCCGAGCCGGGCATCACCCGCGACGCGATCACGGTCGATTGGCACTGGCAGGGCAGGGCGCTGCGGCTTGTCGATACCGCCGGCATGCGGCGTCGCGCCCGCATCGAGGCGCGTCTCGAGCGGCTTTCGGTCGCCGATACGCTGCGCGCGATCCGCTTTGCCGAGACCGTGGTGCTGCTGCTCGACGCGCTCGAACCGTTCGGCCGGCAGGACCTGACGATCGCCAACCTGGTGGCCGAGGAGGGGCGCGCGCTGGTCATCGCCGCCAACAAATGGGATGCGGTCGCCGACAAGCCGGCGACGCTGCGCGGGCTGCGCGACCGGATCGCCGCCTCGCTGGCGCAGCTGCAGGGGGTGGCGCTGGTCCCGGTGTCGGGGCTCTCCGGCGCCGGGCTCGACGCGCTGATGGCGGCGGTCGTCGCGGCCGACGCGGTATGGAACAAGCGGCTGCCGACCCCGGCGCTCAACCGCTGGCTCGCCGACATCCAGGAGCATCACCCGCCGCCGCTCGTCGGTCCGCGGCGGTTGCGGCTGCGCTACATGACCCAGGCGAATACGCGGCCGCCGACCTTCGCGCTGTTCGCCTCGAAACCGGGGGAGCTGCCCGACAGCTACCGGCGCTACCTCGTCAACGCGCTGCGCCACGATTTCGACCTGCCGGGGACTCCGATCCGCCTGATGCTGCGCAAGGGGGCCAACCCCTATGCGAAGGCGAAGGCTTAGGTTTGCGGCGTCGCACGGGGAGGGCGCTTGCCGGCGTCGACTCCTCCCGCTCCACGGGTGAGGCATTGGGGTGATCTTCAGGCGCGCGACAGTGTGTCCGCCAGGTCGCTCGCGTCGACCACCTCGCCGTTGCGCGTGCATTCCGGCAGCGCGAGCCGGACGAAGGCCTCGGCGACGCTGTCCGGCGGCGGCAGGGTCATCGGGTCCTCGCCGGGAAAGACGCGGGCGCGCAGCCGGGTGCGCACCACGCCCGGCCCCAGCAGGTTGGCGCGCACGTTGGTCTTGGCGCTCTCGGCGGCGTAGACCTTGACCAGCGTCTCAAGCCCGGCCTTGCTGACCGCGTAGGGTCCCCAATAGGCGCGCGGGCTGCGCGCAATCCCGCTGGTGACGAAGACCGCGCGGCCGTGCGGCGCGGCGCGCAGCAGCGGGTCCATCGCGCGGATGAGCCGCCAGTTGGCGGTCAGGTTGAGGTCGATGACCTCCTGCCACAGCGCCGGGTCGATATGGCCGAGCGGCGAGAACGTGCCGAATTCGGCGGCGTTGCCGACCAGGATGTCGAGCCGCCGGTAGCGCTCGTAAAGCGCCGCGGCGAGCTCGTCGATCTTGACGGCGTCGCGCAGGTCGAGCGGCACCAGCGTTGCCGTGCCGCCCGCCGCGCGTACCCGGTCGTCGGTCTCCTCCAGCCCGCCGACGGTGCGCGCGACGAGCACGAGATGCGCCCCCTCGGCAGCGAAGCGCTCGGCGACCGCGGCGCCGATGCCGCGCGAGGCGCCGGTGACGAGCGCGATCTTGCCGGCGAGGCGCGGCACCGTCACGCGGTCGAGGAGGCGAGTGCCGGCTGCCGCGCCCGCGCCGTGCGACGCCCGATGCCGACGAGCGCCGCGACGCTCAGCGCCGCGGTCGCCACCAGGTAGTAGCTCGGCGACAGCGGGTCGCCGGTCCGTGCGATGAGCCAGGTGGCGATGAGCGGCGCGAAGCCGCCGAAGATCGTCACCGCCGTGCTGAAGCTCAGCGACACGCCGATCGCCCGCACCGCGACCGGGAACTGCTCGCCAAGCACCGACGGCAGCACGCCGCTATACCCGGCCTTGAGCAGCTGCAGCCAGGCGCAGGCGAAGATGCAGCTCACCAGCGTCGGCCATGCCGACATCAGGAAGAAGACCGGCCAGGAGGTGAAGAAGAACAGCCATGCGGTGACCACCATGATGCGCGGCCGGAACGCCATCTTGTCCGACCAATGGCCGAAGATCGGCGAGAACACCGCCAGCACCAACCCGCCGACCAGGGTCGCGGTAAAGCCGGTATAGGCCGGCAAATGCAGCGTCTTCTGCCCGTAGGTCGGGATGTAGGCGAGGATGTAGAACGAGCTGTTCGAGATGATCGATGCGCCGAGCGCGAGCAGCACCGCCAGCGGGTACTTGCTCAGCAATTCGCGCACCGGCATCGATTCCGGCTGCTCGGCTTCGAGGAAATCCGGCGTCTCGGCGAGCTTCCAGCGGATGTAGAGCCCGGCCGGTCCGACCAGCATCCCGAAGATATAGGGGAGGCGCCAGCCCCAGCTGAGCAGCTGGTCGTGGGTCAGCAGCGTCGTCAGCGCCACCCCGAACAGCGAGGAGAGCGCGGTGATGAGGCCGGCGACGGAAAACTGCCAGCTCGCCGCGAAGCCGCGCCGGCCCGAGCCGTGCTCCGACAGAAACGCGACCGAGCTGCCGAACTCGCCGCCCACCGACAGCCCCTGAAACAGCCGCGCCAGGGTGATGAAAACCGGGGCGGCGATGCCGATCGTCGCATAGCCCGGGGTCATCGCCATCAGCGTCGTGCCGATCATCATCAGCGCGATCGACAGCGTCAGCCCGGCCTTGCGGCCGTGGCGGTCGGTATAGGAGCCGATGAGTATCGCTCCCAGCGGCCGGACGAGATAGGCGAGGCCGAACGCGCCGAACGTGACCAGCAGCGAGACCGTCGAGTTCCCCGCCGGGAAGAACACCTCCGAGATCGTCACCGCGAGAAAGCCGTAGATGACGAAATCGAACCATTCGAGCACGTTGCCTATGGTCGCCGCGATCACCACGCGCCTGAGCGTGGACGCCGGCGGCGCCGTGCCGCCGGTCAAGGTTCCGGTGATAGCCATCCCTGCTCCTGCTCCCTGGCCTGCTTTGGTGCGGCCTCGGCAAGAGACTACCCGCAGATGGCGCCCGGTTGAAGCGCCCGGTTGTCGGGACGGACGGGGTCGCACCCGGCGCCTGGCGGCGGCGATCGCCGCCATGCACGCCGCGGCGGTCGACGCTCATCCCGTTACGCGCAGGGCAGCAGCAGTCAGGCGGGCGCGAGGAGCGACAGCTGCACCGAGACCTTGCCGTCATCGGCATCGACCAGCGGGATCGGGTAGTCGCCGGTGAAGCAGGCGTCGCAGAAGCGCGGCAGCGACGGGTCGCGACCGGCGGCGCCCATCGCCCGGTAGAGCCCTTCGATCGACACGAAGGCGAGGCTGTCGACGCCGATCAGCCGGGCCATCGCATCGACGTCGTAGCGCGAGGCGAGCAACTGCTCGCGGTCGGGCGTGGCGATCCCGTAGAAGCAGGGATGGGTGGTCGGCGGGCTCGAGATGCGCATATGGACTTCGCGCGCCCCGGCGTTGCGCACCATGTCGACGATCTTGGTGGAGGTCGTGCCGCGGACGATCGAATCGTCGACGAGGACGACGCGCTTGCCGGCGAGATCGGCGCGGTTTGCGTTGTGCTTCAGCCGCACGCCGAGGTGGCGGATCTGGTCGGTCGGCTCGATGAAGGTGCGGCCCACGTAATGGTTGCGGATGATCCCCAACTCGAACGGGATGCCGGCTTCCTGCGAATAGCCGATCGCCGCGGGCACGCCGGAATCCGGCACCGGCACGACGACGTCGGCCGGAATGCCGCTCTCGCGCGCCAGCTCGCGGCCGATGCGCTTGCGCGCCTCGTAGACGCTGCGCCCCTCGATCACGCTGTCGGGCCGCGCGAAGTAGATGTATTCGAAGATGCAGAAGCGTTCGGGCCGGCGGGCGAACGGCTTGATGCTCTCGAGCCCGTGCGGACCGATGACGACGATCTCGCCCGGCTCGACGTCGCGCACGAACTCGGCGCCGATGATGTCGAGCGCACAGGTCTCGGAGGTGACGATCAGCGCCTCGCCGAGCCGGCCGATGACAAGCGGCCGCACCCCGAGCGGGTCGCGCAGCCCGATCACCGAATCCTGCGACAGCGCGACCAGCGAATAGGCGCCTTCGACCTGCTGCAGCGCATCGACCAGGCGATCGACGACGGTCGCCTGCCGGCTGGTCGCGATCAGGTGGATGATGACCTCGGTGTCGCTGGTCGACTGGAACAGGCTGCCGCGGCGCACCAGCTGGCGGCGCAGGTGATAGGAATTGGTCAGGTTGCCGTTGTGGCAGAGCGCGAGCCCGCCGAACTCGAAATCGGCGAAGAGCGGCTGGATGTTGCGCAGCGCGACCTCACCGGTCGTGGCATAGCGCACATGGCCGATCGCCGAGCGGCCGCGCAGCCGGTCGATCACGTCCTTCGAGCTGAAATTGTCGCTGACGAGGCCGGGACCGCGATGCGCGCTGAACTGCTCGCCGTCATAAGCGACGATGCCGGCCGATTCCTGCCCCCGATGCTGCAGCGCGTGGAGGCCGAGCGCGACCAGCGCCGCAGCCTCCGGGTGACCGTAGACGCCGAAGACGCCGCATTCGTCGTGAAAACGATCCGGGTCGCCGCAACCGGGCGTCACCATGCGCGATCCTCTTCGGCGTCTGCGACCATGCGGAATATGGGGTCTTATGGCTGTTGTTGCCAGATGATGACAAGGGGCCGCGCGGCGATCATCGCTGGTTGTTGATCAGGCGGTCGAGCTGGCTGCGGTCGTATTTCGGCATCGCCGGCTGATCCGGTGCGGCGGCCGGCGGCGCCACCGGGTTGGAGAGCGCGCGCATCGCCTTCTGCGCCTCGATCGCCGGCGACACGGTCTTGATCACCTCGTCGGCCGCCGAGGCGCTCTTCATGCGCAGCGATTCGGGCAACACGTTGCGCAGCACGTCGGCGCCCTGCTGCAGATAGGGCAGGCTCTTGGCGTCGCGCAACCAGGGCGGCCAGTCGCTCGGCTGCACCGTGTCGAGCAGCAGGCAGGCGAGCGAGACGATAAAGGCGCCGCGCAACAGGCCGAAGATGAAGCCCAGCGTCCGGTCGATCGGCGACAGCGCGCTCGACCGCACCGAGCGGGCGACCAGCCCGGTGACGATGGTCAGCACGATGAGGCTGCCGACGAACAACCCGCCCCAGGCGATCAGCTGCGACAGGAGCGGGTTGTGCACCATCGGGTCGACGAGCGCGTAGACGTAGCTCCAGCCGTAGAGCGTGATGAACGCCGCGCCGACCCAGGCGACGATCGACAGCGCCTCGCGCACGAAGCCGCGGGCAAAGGCGAAGACCGCCGAGAGGCCGATGACGGCGATGACGCCGATGTCGAGCGGGTTCATCGATCCGCCGTCACGGCGCCGCGGCGAGGCGGCGGGCACGGCGCTGCCCGGCGGGCGCCAGCCGGTCGACAAGCTCGGCCAGATGGCCGATCGGCACGATCGACATGCCGTCCTGCGGGCGGCGGGCGCGGGCGCCGGGGCGGGCCGGGATCCAGGCTTCGCCGAAGCCGAGCTTTGCCGCCTCCTTGAGCCGCGCGTCGCTGTGCGAGACCGGACGCACCCGGCCGGAGAGGCCGATCTCGCCAAAGACTACCGTGTCGGGCGGCACCGGGCTCTCGCTCAGCGCCGAGACGAGCGCGGCGGCGACCGCGAGGTCGGCGGCGGGTTCGCCGATGCGCAGGCCCCCGGCGACGTTGAGATAGATGTCGTTGGCGCCGACCGAGAGGCCGCAGCGCGCGTCGAGCACGGCGACGATCATCGCCAGGCGCGTCGCGTCCCAGCCGACCACCGCGCGGCGCGGCGTGCCGAGCGGCGACGGCGCGACGAGCGCCTGGATCTCGACCAGCACGGGCCGCGTCCCCTCGATCCCGGCGAACACCGCGGCGCCGGCGACGGCGCTCTCGCCGTGCTCGCCTTCCGCCCGCTCGGCGAGAAACATCGCCGACGGGTTCGGCACCTCGACGAGGCCGCGGTCGCTCATCTCGAAGACGCCGATCTCGTCGGTCGCGCCGAAGCGGTTCTTGACCGCGCGCAGGATGCGGAAGTGATGGCCGCGCTCGCCCTCGAAATAGAGCACGGTATCGACCATGTGCTCGAGGACGCGCGGCCCGGCGATCGTGCCCTCCTTGGTGACGTGGCCGACCAGCACCAGCGCGAAGCCGCGCCGCTTGGCGAGGCCGATCAGCTCCTGGGCGGCGCCGCGCACCTGGCTGACCGTGCCGGGCGCGCTGTCGAGCGTGTCGAGATACATCGTCTGGATCGAATCGATCACCGCGAGCTGCGGTGGGCTCCCGCTGTCGAGCGCGGCGGCGATGTCGCGCACGCTGGTCGCCACCGCCAGCCTGACCGGCGCGGCCTCGACCCCGAGCCGGCGCGCGCGCAGCCGCACCTGGTCGATCGCTTCCTCGCCGGTGATGTAGAGCGCCGCGCCGCCCGCAGCGGCGACCGCGGCCGCCGCCTGAAGCAGCAGCGTCGACTTGCCGATGCCGGGATCGCCGCCGACGAGGATCGCCGCCCCCGGCACCAACCCGCCGCCGCACACGCGGTCGAGTTCGGCGATGCCGGTCAGGTGCCGGCGCAGCCGCCCGCTCTCGCCCGACAGCGCGACGAAATCGAGCGCGGCCGCGCCGCGGCGGCGGCCGCCGCC
>DATJOB010000450.1:0-8009 GCA_035507475.1 Allostellaceae bacterium
GCGGATGGTGCTGTCGGCTGCCGGTCACGTCGATCACGACGCGCTCGTCGCGCTCGCCGGGAAGCTGCTCTGCGACCTGCCGGCCGAATGCGGCGCGGCGACCGAGCCGGCGCGCTACGTCGGCGGCGAGCACCGCGAGGAACGCGACCTCGAACAGCTGCACCTCGTGCTCGGCTTCCCCGGCATCACCCTCGGCGACCCCGACTATTACGCCGCCTCGGTGCTCTCGACCGCGTTCGGCGGCGGCATGTCGTCGCGTCTCTTCCAGGAGGTGCGCGAGCGGCGCGGTCTCGTCTACGCGGTCCATTCCTTCGCGCATTCCTATCGCGACGGCGGGCTTTTCGGCATCTATGCCGGGACCGGCGAGGCCGAAGCCGCCGAATTGCTGCCGGTGCTGTGCGACGAGACCCGCAAGCTCGACGACGGGTTCACCGCGGTCGAGCTGGCCCGCGCCAAGGCGCAGATGAAGGCCGGCCTCTTGATGTCGCTCGAAAGCACCTCGGCGCGTTGCGAGCAGATGGCGCAGCACCTCCTGATCCACGGCACGCCGTTCGACCCCGACGACATCGTGCGCCGCCTCGACGCGGTCGACGACGCGGCGATCGGGCGGGTCGTGGCGCGCTGGCGCAGCGCACCGCCGACCCTCGTCGCGCTCGGCCCGGTCGGCCGGCTCGACCCGTTCGACCGGCTCGCCGCGCGGCTGCAGGCCTGAGCGGGCAGCGATGGCGCCGCAGCGCAAGACCTTCCCCCGCCTGTTCGCCGGCCGCGCCGATCCGCTGCGCCTCAGCGGCGAGCGCGCCTTCCTGCGCCCGCCCGAGCGCGGCGATTACGAGGCCTGGGCCGATCTGCGGGCGCGCTCGCGCCATTTCCTGGCGCCGTGGGAGCCGACCTGGCCGCCCGACGCGCTGAGCCGCGCCAGCTTCCGCGCCCGCATCGCCCGCTACAGCGAGGATTGGCGCAGCGACCAGGGCTACAACTTCTTCATCTTCCGGCCCGACGAGACGCTGGTCGGCGGGGTCGGGCTGTCCAATTTGCGGCGCGGCGTCGCCGAGACCGCAAGCCTTGGCTATTGGATCGGCGAGCCGTTCGCGCGCCAGCGCTTCATGACCGCGGCGCTGCCGCTGGTGCTCGACTTCTCGTTCGACCGGCTGCGCCTGCACCGCGTCGAGGCGGCCTGCCTGCCGACCAACGTGCCGAGCCGCGCGCTCCTGAAGAGCACCGGCTTCACCGAGGAAGGCTATGCGCGGCGCTATCTCCTGATCGACGGCAAGTGGCAGGACCACCTGCTCTTCGCGATCCTGCGCGAGGACTGGCGCGGCGCCTGACGCACCGGCCGATCAATGGCCGGCGGTCAGCGGCAGCGGGGCAGCGCCAGGAGGCTCTCCGGGTGCAGCGGGTCGTCCGCGGTCTTGAGGTACTTGCTGCCGTATTTGCTGACCGCGACGATCAGCGGCACGGCCTCCCCGTCGCGCGCCACGTAGAAGCCCCAGCGCCCGGCCTCGATCGCCGCGATCGCTTCGCTCTCGCTGATGTTCCAGCGCCCGCCGTCGGGGTTGATGCCGCCGACCCGGCGGATGCGGCGGTCGTGGTTCAACAGGTCGCTGCGATCGACGCAGCCGATCAGGTATTGCCGCGGCACCGCGCTCTCGCTCGGCCGCCGATGACCGCCCGCAGCCTATTCGGCGGCGTTGAGCAGGGGCGGCCGCCGCGCCTCGGCGATCGCCGCCTCGTAGATTTCGACCCAGTCCTGGTCGACCGGGGCGACGATCTCGCCCGAGCGCACCGCGGCGCTCGCCTCGGGGTCGTCGACCAGCGGCGGGACGGTACCGTGCTCCCTGAGCGCCCAGGCCGCCTCGTACAGCCGGCGCCGGGTCTGGACGATCATCCGGTCGCTCGGCACCAGGTGTTCGAGGGTGCGGTCGACGATCTCGCCCATGCTGACGGTCATCGCCGAATCCTGCGGGAAGACGCCGCTGATCCCCGAGAAGCTCTGGGTGCGCTGCATCTCGCGGTCGATCAGGTAGTCGTTGTCGGAAGCGGCCAGCGGGCGCCAGCGGCCGAACCAGTCGGCGGTGTTGGGGCGCATCGGGCTCTGCCGCTCGAGATGCGGGATCGGCGTGCCGTCGAGCTTCCGGTAGAGCGGCGGCGTCGCGCCGTTCCACATCAGCGTGTAGACCATCGTGTGGGTGTCGTCCATCGGCACCCAACCCTGCGCCAGGATGTTGCCGTCGATCGGGCCGTTCGGGAACAGCGTCCACAGCGGCATGATGTAATGCGCATAGCGATAGTAATAGTGCCCCGGCGTCGCCGCCCGGTAGGCGGCGTACATCGTTCCCCAGTCGGTCGTCTTGACATGGTAGCGCGCCGAGCGGTCGCGCAGCTGGTAGACCTCCATGTGCGCCGGGTCGATCTCGTCCGGTGCCACCTTGCCGATGTGCAGGAAGGTGTAGTGCGCGGTGTCGATGTCGCCTTCGAGCGCCTGCAGCCAGTTGCACTCGCGCATCCGGCAGAACAGCCGGGTCTCCGCCGGCGGCGCGAGCAGCGCCTCGATCTGCGGCAGCGGCGGCGCTACGGCGCGCTCGCCCATGTAGACCCAGATGAGGCCGTTGCGCTCGGCGACCTGATAGGCCCGCGCCTTGACCTTGTCGCGATAGTCCTCGCCGTCCGGCAGGTTCGGCATGTCGAGGCAATTGCCGGCGACGTCGAACTTCCAACCGTGATAGGCGCAGCGCAGCCCGCCCTCCTCGTTGCGGCCGAAAAACAGCGAGGTACAGCGATGCGGGCAGCGGTGGTCGAGGATGCCGACGCGGCCCTGCGTGTCGCGGAACGCGATCAGCTTCTCGCCGAGCAGCGCGATGCGCAGCGGGTCGCGGTCGGCGACGAGCTCCGAGGAGAGGCAGGCCGGGACCCAGTATTGCCGCATCAGCGCGCCCATCGGCGTGCCGGGCCCGATGCGGGAGAGGAATTCGTTTTCGGCTTCGGTCGTCATGGTCTGGCACCTCGGTTCTTCGCCAGGGAATCACGGCTGAGGGGCGGGCAAATCTCGCGCCAGTTATGCACGCCGGCTACTCACGGCGGAACGTCACCACCAGCACGTCGCGGTGGCCGGGCTGCGCCGGATCGAGCGGCGTCACCGGCGTCACCCCGTGATAGACGCGGTTGTCGTCGGTCACCGCCGAATCGAGCGGGTCGGTCAGTGTGAAGCTGCCGAGCGGGTGGCGGCGCTGGTCGGCGATCGTCGTCTCGCCGCTCCGGATGTTGACCCGGCGCACCAGCAGCACCAGCACCCAATCGACGCCGTCGCGATGCATGCCTTCGGGGGTTGGCTGGCCGGCCTCGGCGCTGTTCGCCTCGATGCGGAACTGGTGCATCTCGACATGCCAGGATGACGGCCGCATCGCCGCCGGGGTCAGCCCGTGGAACAGCCGGTAGCAGCTGTCGAGGATGGCGCGCAGCGCCGGGTGGCCGGCGGTCGCGGCGGTCACCGGCTCGAACCAGCGCTCGATATCGCCGTTGAGCGGGTTGTAGTCGCGGCTCTGGTAGTGCGGCTGGTGCGGCTTGCGCACGATACCCTCGGCCGTGGCGCGGAACACCGCGAAGCGGCGGCGGCGATAGCGACCGCCATCGGCCATGTAGGTGTCGACGCCGAGGTCGTTCCAGCTCGCCGCGAAAGCATCCCAGTCGGCGAGCCCCGCCGCTTCGAGCACCGGGCGCATCTCGGCGGCGCGCACCAGCGCGAACCCGTCGCGGGCGAGGTGGCGGGCGATGTCGGCGAGCGGCTCGGTCATGGCTATCATCATCAATACCGCGGCCAGCGATACGCGGCCATCAATACGCGGTAAGCCCGCCGTCGAGGAGCAAAATCTGTCCGGTGATGTAGCTGGCCTGCGGGCTCGCCAGATAGCGGATCGCCGCGGCCATCTCCTCGGCGTCGCCGAAGCGCCCGAGCGGGATGCGCTTCAGCATCGTCTCGCGCCGCGCCGGGTCGGCAAGGATCGGCGCGCGCGACGGGGTTTCGGTGGTGCCGGGCGCGATCGCGTTGACGCGGATGCGGTGCGGCGCCCATTCGATCGCCAGGATGCGCGTCATGTGGCTGATCCCCGCCTTGGCGACACCGTAGCCGATGACGTTGGGAAAGCCGACCGTGCCGTGCGTCGAGGCAAGGCTGACAATGCTTCCCGGCCGCCCGGCACCGATCAGGTGGCGGCCCATCTGCTGGCACATGAAGAAGGTGCCCGTGAGATTGACCGCGAGCGCGGCGTCCCACTCGGCGCGGGTGATCTCGACCGCCGGCCGGGTCATCGGGATGCCGGCGTTGTTGACCAGCAGGTCGAGCCTGCCGAGCGCCGCCCGCGCCCTGGCGAAGCAGGCTTCGACGCTCGCCTGGTCGCGCAGGTCGAGCGCCAGCGGCACCGCCCGCGCACCGGCGCTCTCGACCGCGGCCACGGTGGCGGCGAGGTCGTCGGCGCGCAGATCGGTGACGGCAACGTCGAACCCGTCCTGCGCCAGGCCGATCGCGGTCGCCGCGCCGATCCCGTAGGAGGCGCCGGTCACCAGTGCCGCGCGCCGGTCGTCGCTGTGTGGCATCGCCAGCCCCCATTTTCCGGGCGGCGGCCATTCTAGCACCGCGCCGCCGCTTTGCGCGCTTGAGAGCGGGCGGCGGAGGCGGCACGATGCGGGCGGCCAAAACCGGGAGGCGCGCCATGCCGGACGATCGAGAGAGCGAATTCGCCGCCGCGGTGCGTCGCGCCGGGGTCGCGATCCCGGCCGAGCGCTGGGCAGCGATGCGCGAGGCCTATTTCAGCATGCAGGCGCTGCTCGCGGTGCTCGACGATCCGCGCGCCTACGAGGACGAGCCGGCGGCGCTGCCCCGCTACGCCGGGCCGCAGCCATGAGCGCCGCAGACATGAGGGCGACGCCGCTGCCGAGCCTTGCCGCTTCCGGCCGCCGGATCGCATCGGGCGAGTTGTCGCCGGTGGCGCTGGCCGAGGCGGCGCTGGCGCGCGCCGCGGCGCTCAACCCGACGCTCGATGCGTTTATCGAGATCACCGGCGAACGCGCCCTTGCGGCGGCGCGCCGCGCCGAGCGCGAGATCGCCGGCGGCCGCCGCCGCGGCCCGCTGCACGGCATCCCTTATGCGCTCAAGGACATCTATGACGCCGCCGGGCTGCGCACAACGGCGCATTCGCGGCTGCTGCTCGACAATGTCGCGGTCGCCGACGCCGCGACCACGGCGCGGCTCGAAGCCGCCGGCATGGTGCTCGTCGGCAAGCTCGCGACGCACGAGTTCGCGACCGGCGGCCCGGCCTTCGACCTGCCGTTCCCGCCGGCGCGCAACCCGTGGAACCCGGCGCATTTCACCGGCGGGTCAAGCTCGGGCTCGGGCGCCGCGGTGGCTGCCGGCATCGTGTCGCTGGCGATGGGCTCGGACACCGGCGGCTCGATCCGCCTGCCGGCCGCCTATTGCGGCACGGTGGGGTTGAAGCCGACCTATGGTCGGGTCAGCCGGCGCGGTGTCGCGCCGCTCTGCTACAGCCTCGACACCACCGGGCCGCTGACCTGGACGGTCGAGGATTGCGCGCTGGCGATGCAGGTGCTTGCCGGCCATGACCCGCGCGATCCCGGCTCGGCCGACCTGCCGGTGCCCGACTACCGCGCCGCGCTGCGCGACGGGGTCGCCGGGCTGCGTATCGGCTACGCCCGCGCGTTCAACGCCGACGGCGAGGTGGGGCCGGAGCAGAGTGCGGCGCTCGATGCGACGGCGCAGACGCTGGCCGGGCTCGGCGCCGAAATCGTCGAGGTGGCGCTGCCGCCCAATGCGCAGTTCCAGGCCTGCGCGCGCACCATCTCGCACAGCGAATCGTTCGCGATCCACGCCGCCGATCTGCGCAGCCGGCCGGAGCTCTACGCCCGCGTCACCCGCGAACGGCTGATGCTCGGCGGCTTCCTCACCGCGACGCAATACGTCCAGGCGCAGCGCCTGCGGCGCATCCTGACGCGCAAGGTGGACGCGCTGTTCGAGACCTGCGAGGTGTTGCTGACGGCGGTGATCCCCGGCCCGGCGCCGATCCTCGAAGAGACCGATGACGGCCCGTGGCGCCGCCAGCAGCCGCTCGCCTCGGTGTTCAACGTCACCGGCCACCCGGCGCTGGCGCAGCCCTGCGGCTTTGCCGGCAACGGGCTGCCGCTCTCGGCGCAGTTCGTCGGCCGCCATTTCGACGAGGCGACGGTGCTGCGCGTCGGCCACGCCTATGAGCGCTCCGCCGGCTGGACCGAGCGGCGCCCGGCGCTGGCCGGGCTGTAGAGGAGCAGGAGGATGGCGAGCTTTGCGAAGCGGCGGATCGGCCGCACGACGCTGGAGGTGACCGAGCTGGGGCTCGGCTGCGCGACGCTCGGCGGCAGCCGCATCGATGTCGCGCGACGCGCGGCGGAGGAGATCGTCGCCGCGGCGTGGCAGGCCGGCGTGCGCTACATCGACACCGCGCCGTTCTACGGCGTCGGCCAGGCCGAGCGCGCGGTCGGCGACGCGACGCGCGATCACCCGCGCGGCGAATGGGTGCTGTCGACCAAGGTCGGCCGGCTGCTCAAGCCGAACGCGACCGGCGTCTTCGCCGACGATCGGACCCACCCGCTGCCGTTCGACCCGGTCTACGACTATTCGCATGACGGCATCATGCGCTCGTTCGAGGACAGCCTGCAGCGGCTCGGCCTCGCGCGGATCGACATTCTCTACGTCCATGACATCGGCGCCTATCAGCACGGGCCGGAGGCGCATGCCGCGCATATGAAGGTGCTGCGCGAAAGCGGCTACCGGGCGCTCGAAAAGCTGCGCAGCGCCGGTGCGGTCGCGGCGATCGGCATCGGGGTCAACGAGCGCGAGGTGCTGCTCGAGGCGATGGAATGGGGCCAGTGGGACGCCTTCCTGCTCGCCGGGCGCTACACGCTGCTCGAACAGGCGCCGCTCGACGACCTGCTGCCGAAATGCCTGGCCGCCGGCACCTCGATCGTCGTCGGCGGGCCGCTCAATTCCGGCATCCTCGCCGGCCGCGACACGTGGAACTACGCGCCGGCCCCACCCGAGGTGGTGGCGCGCGTCAAGGCGATCGCCGCGATCTGCGACAGCCATCGCGTGCCGCTGCCGGCGGCGGCGCTGCAGTTCCCGTTGGCGCACCCGGCGGTCGCGGCGATCATCCCCGGCCCGCGCAACGCCGACGAGTTCCGGCAAAATCTCGATCTGCTCGCGCACCCGATCCCGGCCGCGCTATGGTCGGACCTCAAGCAGGCGAACGCGCTGCATCCCGACGCGCCGACGCCGTGACGGACTGCCCCTCGCCCGCCAGCGCCTGCGGCGCGGGTCCCTTGCTCTCCGCGTGGTCGCGGAAGCGGGTGGCGAGGGGCCGATATGATGGTTAAGGAGATCGCCATGACACCACCAGACGGCTCGCTGCCAGACGGCTCGCTGCAAGACGGGCTGATCGACACCGCGAAGCGCGTCCTGCCCGGCGGGACGTTCGGCAATTTCGCCGGCGACATCGTGATCCGCGAAGGGCGCGGCGCCCATGTGTGGGACGAGAACGGCAAGGAATACATCGACTTCCTGATCGGCTCCGGGCCGATGCTGGTGGGCCACGCGCATCCCGAGGTGACCGCCGCGGCGCAGGCGCGCGTCGCCCAGGGCACCACCTTCTTCGCCAATAACCGCTGGGGGATCGAGCTCGCCGAGGCGATCGTCGGGGCGGTGCCGTGCGCCGAGCAGGTGCGCTTCGTTTCGACCGGGTCGGAGGCCGACCTCTACGCGATGCGCGCGGCGCGCGCCTTCACCCGCCGCGACAAGATCCTCAAATTCGAGGGCGGCTATCACGGGATGAGCGATTATTCGCTGATGAGCCTGGCGCCGCCGCGCTCGGGCAACTTCCCGGCGGCGGTCCCGGATTCGGCGGGCATCCCGCGCAGCCTGCGCGACGAGATGCTGATCGCGCCGTTCAACGACGCCGGGGCGGTCGAGAGCC
>DATJOB010000451.1:0-9379 GCA_035507475.1 Allostellaceae bacterium
GTGCTTGTCGTCGGCGGCGATCGGCTGCCCCGCCGGCAGCACCTTCTCCAGAAGGTGCTGCATGTCGCTCGGGGCGACGAAACGCAGCGGGAACACCTCGGTGCGCTGGCCCGCCGCCTGCGCCGCGCCGCCGAGCGGCGCCGCCGCGCTGATCTTGCCCTCCCTGCGCAGCGGCATGACGCGGATGATCCCGTCGGACTGGACCATCGTCGCGCCGCGGCTGTTGAGCACCGCTTCGAGCGTCGACAGCACCTCGTCGCGCGAGATCGGCCGGCTGACGTTGAAGGTGACCGGGCCGCTGACCTCCGGGTCGATCACGTAGTTGAGCTTGAGCGTCTCGCCGAGCACCGCGTTGATGACGTCGCGGATGTCGGCGCCGGCGAAATTGAGCGTGACGTCGCCCGAGGCCGTCGCGCGCGCACCCGGCGCCGTGGCGACGCCGCGCGCCTCGTCGTGGCGCACCACGATCGGCTGCATCGAGCTTGCCGCGAGCCGGCTCGCCGGCACCGTCGCGACCGCCCGGCCCGGGCTCGCGGGCGGGACCGAAGGCAGCAGCGTCGGCGGCGGCGCGGCGGCCGCGACCGGCGCCGCCGGATCGGGGCTGCCGGTGAGGTTCAACCAGGATGTGTCGTGGCAGGCGCCGAGAGCACCGGCCAGCAGAATTGCCGACCATCGCCATTTTAACCGGGACACAGGCGGGCGTTGCGACATCCTGAACAGCCAGCGAGACCGGCGCACAGCGATAAAACTGCGCTGCGACCTGGATTCCCCTAGGGGGTTAGGTGGACTTGAAGCGTGTATCGCCGTTAGGATCAGGACCGCTGATGGGGGAGTCAACGGGGGCTCGGCGAAACCATGAAGCGATTTTCAACCGTCGTCGCGACGCTGTTTTCTGTTGCAATCGGCAATGCCGTGTGGGCGGCGGAACCGCCTGGGGTGTCGGTTCGCCAGCTCGCCGGCAATACCTTGAGCGTGGTTGCTTTTATGGCCCGTACCCCGGGGATGCCGGGCGGCGGCGAGCTCACCCGAGTCGTGATCCAGGCCTATCTGCGCCCGGACGGCTCGGCGCTGGTGCGCGCCTGGGACGCCGCGCGCGACGCCTACAGCGTGCCGGCGGAGCGGCATTGGAGCCTCACCGGGTCGACCTTCTGCCTCGACTCGCCCTTCGCCGGGGCGAATCGGCTGTGCGCCGACATCCATATCTGGGGACCGCGGATCGCCGGGGTCGGCGCCAGGCCCTACGCCATGCTCGACGGCGACCTGCAGCCGGGCAACGCGCTTGGGGCCGGGCGGTGAACCGGCTCGCGCTCGCGGCGCTCTTCCTGCTGGCGGCGGCCGGCGCCGCATCGGCGCAGAGCGAACCGCCGCTCGGCATCCATCTCGGGGTCGCCACCTGCGCCGGCAGCAACTGCCACGGCGCGACCCAGCGGCCGAAAAACTCCTACGTGCCGGGCAACGAGTATCTGATCTGGTCTAAGCAGGACAAGCACCGCACCGCCTACGACGTGCTGCTCCAGGACCGTGCGATCAAGATGGCGCAGGCGCTCGGCCTGCCCGACGCCAAGAGCCAGAAGCTGTGCCTCGACTGCCATGCCGACAACGTCCCCGACGACATGCGCGGCCGCCAGTTCCAGCTGTCCGACGGGGTCGGCTGCGAGGCCTGCCACGGCGGCGCGTCGGGCTGGCTCGGCATCCACATCTCGGGCGCCACGCACCAGCAGAACGTCGCCGCCGGGCTCTACCCGACCGACCAGCCGGTGGCGCGCGCCGAGAAGTGCCTGTCGTGCCATTACGGCGACGCGACCAAGTTCGTCGATCACCGGCTCTACGGCGCCGGCCATCCGCGGCTGGCCTTCGAGCTCGACACCTATACCGCGATCGAGCCCGCGCATTTCGTCGTCGACCAGGGCTATATCCAGCGCAAGGGGCGCATCACCGATCTTCAGGTATGGTCGGTCGGTCAGGCGATCGCGCTCGTGCGGCGCATGGATGCGGTGCTCGACCCGAAACACGCGCCCAAGGGCTTCTGGCCGGAGTTCTCGTTCTTCGACTGCCAGTCGTGCCACCACGAATACGGCGCCTATGCGCGGCCGACCACGACCGGGCTCGGCCCCGGCACGGTGAAGTTCAACGACGCCAACGAGGTGATGCTGAAGGTGGCGGCGATGCGCGTCGCTCCCGAGGCGGCGGCGGCGCTCAGCGAGCACATGCTGGCGCTGCACCGGGCGACGCTCGACAACTGGGCCGCGGTGGAGCGCGAGGCGACCGCGGTGCGCGCCGCGGCGCAGAGCCTCGTCGGCCAGTTCGCGCACCACGAGTTCAGCGGCGACGACATGCGCGCGCTCGCCGATGCGCTGATCAACCTCGCCACCGCCAATACCGACGTCGAATTCTCGCATGACGAGCAGGTCACGATGGCGCTCGAGGCGATCACCGCCGGGCTCAAATCCGCCGGCGATATCGGGCCGCAGCAGGCCGATGCGATCGGCAAGGCGATGGGCGCGGTCTATGCCGCCTTTCCCAACGATGCGACGGTCAAGCACGACGTCTTCGTGCAGGCCCTCAGGAACCTGCAGCGGGTGATTCGGCGATGAGGACGACGATCGGGCGCGGACTTGTCCTGCTGGGCCTGCTCGCCGCGGCAGCCCCGGCGACGGCGCAGACGCCGCCGCAGACCTCGCCGCAGACCTCGCCGCAGACCTCTGCCGACAGCGACCATCTCGGCGTGCAGAGCTGCGCCGGCAACAACTGCCACGGCGCGGTGCAGCCGATCGGCGCCTCGCGGGTGCCGCAGAACGAGTACCTGATCTGGTCGCAGAAGGACAAGCACGCCAAGGCCTACGCGGTGCTCAAGGAGCCGCGCTCGCTGCGCATCGCGCATAATCTCGGCCTCGCCGATGCCGAGCACGCCCCGCTCTGCCTCGACTGCCACGCCGACAACGTGCCGCCCGACCGGCGCGGCCCGCAGTTCCAGCTTGCCGACGGCGTCGGCTGCGAAGCCTGCCACGGCGGCGCCGAACGCTGGCTCGGCCCGCATCTGAGCGGCGAGGACCATGCCGCTAACCTCAAGGCCGGGCTCTACCCGACCGACCAGCCGCTGCCGCGTGCCGCGAAATGCCTCGCCTGTCATCTCGGCAACGACCAGAAATTCCTGATCCACAAGATCATGGGCGCCGGCCACCCGCCGACCCCGTTCGAGCTCGACACCTACACCGCGATCGAGCCGGCGCATTTCGTCGTCAACCAGAGCTATGTCGAGCGCAAGGGCCGGCCGAACGACATCCAGATCTGGGCGATCGGCCAGGCGGTCGACGTCAAGCTGCGCATGGACCTGATCCTCAACCCGAAACACGCGCCGAAAGGCGTCGATTTCGAGCTCTCGCTGTTCGACTGCCAGGCCTGCCACCATTCGATGAACGACCTGCAGTGGCAGGCCCGGGCCTCGACCGGGCTGCCGCCGGGCCGCATCAAGCTCTATGACGCGACCGCGCTGATGCTGCAGACGGTGGCCGCGCGCGTCGCGCCGGACGCGGCCAAGACGCTGCACGATCACATGCTGGCGCTGCACGCCGCGACCGCGGAGAGCTGGGATGCGGTGAAGCGCGAGGCGGGCGCGGTGCGCGATGCGGCGAACGCGCTGATCCCGGCGCTCCAGGGCCACAATTTCGACCAGGGCGACGCCAAGGCGATGGCCGGCGCGGTGATCGGCAGCGCGCTCGACGGCGGCAATCTCGACTACAGCTGCGCCCAGCAGCAGGTGATGGCGCTCGAATCGGTGGTCGCGGCGATGAAGGCGCTGGGCTTTGCCGACGACAAGCAGCTCGCGGCGCTCGACGAGGCGCTGAAGGGCCTCTATGCGGCGGTTGCCGACGACCAGAAATACCGGCCGGACGCTTATGCCGAGGCGCTGAAGGCGTTCAAGGCGAAGCTGCCGATGTAGCCGGCGCGGGCCTCGCCCCCTGCAGCGTCAGCGCCAAGCGGGTGGGGGCCGGCACAAGGCGCAATTCAATGAGGTCGCCGGCGGCCTACTGCCAGTTGACGACGTCCTGGTTCTCGCCGGTGCCGCCCGGCGCGTCGTCGGCGCCGAGGCTGTAGAGGTCGTACTCGCCGTGCTCGCCCGGCACCCGGTAGTGGTAGGGGTGGCCCCACGGGTCGTCGGGCACCGTCTTCTGCTTCAGATAGGGGCCCTGCCAGCGCTCGAGCCCGGGCGGCTTGTCGACCAGGGCCTTCAGCCCCTCGCTCTGCGTCGGGTAGCGGCCGAGGTCGAGCCGGTAGAGATCGAGCGCCGATTCGAGGTTGTGGATGTCGACCTTGGCGACATCGGTCTTGGCGCGCCCGAGATAACGGATCACCGGCGGCGCGACGAGCCCGATCAATAGCCCCAGAATCGCCAGGACGACCAGCAGCTCGATCAGGCTGAAACCAGCATTCGCAGGGACTTGGCGGCGCGGCGCGCGAGCGGACCACATGGGACGCCGGAAGCTTGCCCGAGCGCCCCCGGCGCGGCAACTTTTGGCTGTTGCGGGCCTTGAATCGCCTCGCTTACCTTGCCCCGGTGATGCCTGGCGCGATGCTGCGGCCCGGCGAATCGTCGCCGCCGCAACTGCTCGATTTCCTGATGGCGCGCGGCCGCCTCGACGCGGTCCACCGGGAGCGCGTGCTGGCGCTGCGCCGCGAGCGCGGCGAGAGCGAGAGCCTGATCCTCACCCGGCTCGGCATGATCGGCGAGCGCGAGATGGCCGAATGCCTCGCCGAGTTCCTCGCCATCCCGCTCGCCGGGCCGGGCGACTATCCCACGGCGCCGTGCGGGCCGGCCGGGCTGACCCCCGAGTTCATCGCCCGCGCCCAGGCGCTGCCGCTGCGGGAGAGCGCGGACGGTCTGGTGCTGGCGATGGCCGACCCGACCGACGACTACACGCTGAAGGCGGTGCGGCTCGCCGCCGGCGGCGCGGTGCTGCCCTGGGCCGCGGTGCCGAGCGAATTGAAGGCGGCGCTCGCCCGGCTCTACGGCGACGAGGCCGGCCGCGCCGCGGAGCCGAGCGGCGAGGCGGCGCGCGACGATCTGCGCCGGCTCGACGACAGCGCCAGCGAGGAGCCGGCGATCCGCTATGTCAACCGGCTGATCGGCAGCGCCGCTTCGCAGCGCGCCTCCGACATCCATATCGAGGCGAGCGCCGACCGGGTCACCCAGCGCGTGCGGGTCGACGGCCTGCTGCGCGATCTCGCCCCGCCGCCCGCCGGGCTGCACGACAACATCGTCAGCCGCCTCAAGGTGATGGCCGGGCTCAACATCGCCGAGAAACGGCTGCCGCAGGACGGCCGCTTCGGCGTCGTGGTCGAGGGGCGCGAGATCGACCTGCGCATCTCGATCGTGCCGACGCTGCACGGCGAAAGCGTGGTGATGCGGCTCCTCGACCGGGAACGCGCGCCGCTCGACCTCGCCGAGCTCGGCTACAACGCGGCGCTGCGCGCGCGGCTCGAAGCGCTGCTGGCGCTGCCGAGCGGCATGCTGCTGGTCACCGGCCCGACGGGTAGCGGCAAGACCTCGACGCTCTATGCCGCGCTGCAGCTCCTCAACACCCGCGAGCGCAAGATCCTGACGATCGAGGACCCGGTCGAGTACCAGCTGCCCGGCGTCAACCAGATCCCGGTCCGCCCGGCGATCGGGCTCAGCTTCGCCAGCCTGTTGCGGTCGCTGCTGCGCCAGGACCCGGACATCATGCTGGTCGGCGAAATCCGCGATCTCGAAACCGCGCGCATCGCCGCCCAGGCGAGCCTCACCGGGCATTTGCTGCTGTCGACGCTGCACACCAACGACGCGGTCGGCACGATCGTCCGGCTGATCGACATGGGCCTCGAGGACTACCTCGTCGCGGCGGTGCTGAAGGGCGTCGTCGCGCAACGCCTGGTGCGCTGCCTGTGCCCCGCCTGCCGCGCGCCGCGGGGCGATCACTGGCGCGCGGTCGGCTGCGAGGCCTGTGCCGGCACCGGGTATCGCGGGCGCACCGCGATCGCCGAGCTGCTGCTGTTCGACGAGGCCCTGGCGCGGCTCGTCGTCGCCCGCGCCGGGGAACGCGAGCTGCGCGAGGCGGCGCGCGCCGCCGGCATGGTCGAGCTGCGCAGCGACGGGCTCGCCAAGGCGGCCGCCGGGATCACCTCGGTCGACGAGGTGCTGCGCGTCACCGGAACCGCCTGACATGCCGCTCTACCAGTACCGCGCGCTGCGCCCGAGCGGCGGCGAGATCGCCGGCGAGCTTGCCGCCGACAGCGAGCGCGACGCCGCGCAGCGCTTGCAGGCGGTCGGCAACTACCCGATCGAGATCACGCTGCGCGCGGCCGGCGCGACGCTCGCGCGCGGGCTCGCGGCGCGGCGCGCCGGCGTCGGCGGGCGCGACCGCATCCTCTTCACCCGCCAGCTGGCGACGCTGCTCGAAGCCGGGATCGCGCTCGACCGCGGCCTTGCGCTGATCGCCGCCGCGCCGGGTGCGAGGCGCCGCGCCCGGCTCGCCGCCGACCTGCTCGCGGCGGTCAATCGCGGCGAGAGCCTCTCGGCAGCGTGCCGCGCCGAGCCGGGCCTGCCGGCGCATTACGCGATGATGATCGCGGCCGGCGAGGCCAGGGGCGACATCGCCGGCGCGCTCGCCCGGCTCGCTTTGGTGCTGGAGCGCGGCCGCGACACGAGCCGCGCCCTGCTCGGCGCGCTGATCTATCCGGCGAGCGTGCTGGTCGTCGCCTGCCTCTCGGTGTCGTTTCTGCTGGCGTTCGTCGTGCCGCAATTCGCCGGCCTGCTCGAAAGCTTCCGTCGCGCACCGCCGGCGACGATGCAGCTGCTGCTGGCGCTGTCGGACGCGTTCCGCCAGGGCGCCCTGCCGGCGGCGCTGGTCGTCGCGCTGCTCGCGCTCTACGGCCTCGCGCGGCGCCGCGACGCGGCGTTCCGCGCGGCGCTCGACCGCCGGCTGCTGCACCTGCCGGGGATCGGGCGGATGCTGACGAAGAGCGAAGCCGAGCGGCTCGCCTTTCTGCTCGGCAACCTGGTGGCGGCGGGCGTCACCGTGCCGGACGCCGTCGCCGCGACCGGCGCGGCGATGAGCAACGCGCATTATCGCAACGGGCTCGCCGCGGCGCAGCGCGCGGTCGAGCGCGGCGACGCGCTGAGCAGCGCCCTCGCCGCCGGCGCGCTGCTGCCCGAGATTGCGCTCGAACTGGTGCGGGTCGGCGAGGAGACCGGCGACCTCGCGCCGATGCTGCTCAAGGCGGGCGACATCCTGCGCCGCGATATCGAGGCGGCGACCAGCGAGCTGATCGGGCTCGTCACCCCGGTCAGCATCGTGCTGCTCGGCCTGTTGATCGGCGTCGTCGCCTACGCGCTGCTCGGCACGGTGATGGAGGTCTATGACTTCGCGGTCTGAGCTCTCCGGCGCCGGCTTCACGCTGGTCGAGCTGCTCGTCGTGCTGGCGATCATCGGGCTGTCGCTGGCGATCGTCGTGCCGCTGCTGGGCGGCCACGTCACCGGCCCCTCGCTCAACGCCGCGGCGGGCGAGATCGGCGCCGCGCTGCGCGGCGCGCGCAGCACCGCGATCGACGAGGACCGCACCGTGGTGTTCCGCGGCGATCCGGGCGGCGGCTACTGGCTCGACCGCAACCACTTCACGCTGCCGGTGATGCGCGGCGGCACGCCGTTGCGCGTCGCCGTCATCGGCGGCACGCAGATCGCGTTCTACCCCTCGGGCGGCGCCTCGGGCGGCCGCATCCTGATCAGCACCGGCGACGCGCAGCGCGAGCTCGCGGTCGACGCGCTCACCGGACGCGCCGGTGTCTTGCGCTGAGCGCGGCCGCACTGCCGGCTTTACGTTGATCGAGGTCCTCGTCGCGCTGGCGCTGGTCGGGTTCGCGATGGCGGCAATCGCCGGCGTGCTCGGCGGCGGCCTCATCGCGCACGAGACCGCCGGCGACGCCGAGACCGCGCTCGCCGTCGCCGAGCAGCGGCTGGCGCTGGCCGCGGCCGGGCCGAGCTTTCGCGCGGGCGCCGCCAAGGGCGAGTTCGCCGGGCGTTTCGCCTGGCAGACGACGACCGAGCCTTACCGTGAGACCCGGGGCACGACCGGCAGCGGCGACGCCGCGGCCGGCGCCCCCGACCCGGCGGGCCTGCCGCAGCTTTTCCGCATCGCCGTCAGCGTCGCGTGGCGCGACGGGCACCGCAACCGCGAGCTGGCGCTGTCGACCTTGCGGCTCGGGCCGCCGGCGCCGCCATGACAAAGCCGGGAAAGCGGAAGGCTCGGCCCGGGCACAGCGCCGGGTTTACGCTGGTCGAGCTGCTCGTCGCGCTGGCGTTGAGCGCGCTGGTCAGCCTGATCCTGCTGCACGGCATCCGCATCGCCGCGGCCGGCTTCGAGCGCCACACGCGCGAAGCCGACCGGCTCGACGCACGGCAGAGCCTCGACGACCTGCTGCGCCGCACGCTCGGCGCGGCGGCGACGATCCCGCAGACCGCCGGCGGCATGTTCCGCGGCGGGCCTGACGCGCTCGTCTTCCTCGCCGCTGCCGAGGATGGCGGGGCCGGGCTTTACCGGGTCGAGCTGGCGCTCGACCGGGCGCGCGCCGAGCCGGCGCTCGTGCTGCGCCGCCAGCTCGCGGTGCCGGCCGGCGACCCGCGCATCGCGGCCAGCGTGATCGCCGATCGCGTGCGCGATTTCCGCCTTGCCTATTTCGGCGCCGACGCCGCGTCCGCGGCCGCCGCCTGGCACGACAGCTGGCAGCAGCTCAACCTGCTGCCGCTGCTGGTGCGCGTCACCCTCGACCGCGCCGGCGCGCCGCCGCGGCCGGCGCTCGTCGTCCGCCTGTGGAGCGCCGGTTGAGCGCGGCGCGCGGCGAGCGCACGCGCGGCTCGGTCGCGATCCTGGTGCTGTGGGGGCTGGCGCTCATCTTCATGCTGCTCGCTCCGGTCGCGTTCGCGACGCGCGGCGAGGTCAAGATCGCGGGCAACGCGCTGGCGGCCAGCCGCGCCCGGCTGGCAGCCGAGGCGGGGACGCAGCTCGGCCTGTCGCGCCTGTTGCGCCGGCACGACAAGACCGGGTTCGACGGGACGCCGCAACCCTGGCAGCAGGGCTCGACCCGGGTCCGCATCGCGATCGCCGACGAAGCCGGCAAGATCGACCTCAACGTCGCCCCGCTCGAGCTCCTGGCCGGGCTGTTCGCCGCGGCCGGCGAGCCGCCCGAGGCGGCAGCGCTCGTCGCCTGCAACGTGCTCGACCGGCGCGGCGATGTCGGGACCGGGTGCCCCGACGCGGTGCCGCATCAGGGGCGGCGGTTTGCAGTGCCGGAGGAGCTCGCCGAGGTGCCGGGCGTCGGCGAACGGCTGTTCGACGCCGTCGCCGACAG
>DATJOB010000452.1:0-10714 GCA_035507475.1 Allostellaceae bacterium
GAACAAGGTGAGCACGAAGAACGGCAGCACGAAATTGAGCATCGCGATGGCGACACCGGTCTCGTTGTTGACGAGAGCGGCGTGCGGCAGACCGATCGCCTGCAAGCCCTGGTTGATCAGCCCGTGATTGCCGAGCAGGATCAGCCAGGCATAGGCGCGCGTCACGCCGCCCGAAAATACCGCCGCGATCAGGCAGAACAGGATCGCGCGCCGCGTCGTCGGCGAGTGGGCGCGGGCGAGCAGCCGCGCCAGCGGAAAGCCCAGCACCGCGCAGATGACGGTCACCAGCGCCGACAGGCGCACGGTGTTGGCGATGCTGCGCCAGGCATCCGTCGATCCCAGCAGCCTGGTGTAGTTGCGCAGGTTCGGCGGGCCGTGAAACACCGCCCCGCCGGGGTCGACGTGGAGCAGGCTGACGCTGACGAAGGACGCCAGCACCACGGCGAACAGGATGACGATGAAGATGGCCGGCAGCGCGAGGCAGAATGCGGTGACCCGGCGCATGGCTCAGGGCGCGCCGCCGAGCACGGTGCAGCGATCGGCCGGCAGGCTGAGCGTGACCTCGCTGCCCGCCTCCAGGATCGCCGCGCCGCCGCGCGCCTCGTTGACCGTCACGACAAGGCCGTCGGCAAGCGCGACCTCGTAGCGGATCGCCGGACCCAAGACCTGGACGAAACCGACCTTGCCGCTCAAGCCGGTGTCTCCCGGTGCGGCCAGGCGCATGCCGACCGCGCTCGCCCGAATGGCGACCGTCAGCCCGGGGGCACCATCCGGCGGCGCCTGCAACCCTTCGAGAACCGTGCCGCCGACCGTGACGCCGCCGCCGGCCACACGGCCGGCGGGCAGAAGGTTCTCGACCCCGGTGAATGTCGCGACGTAATGCGTGCGCGGGCGGTCGTGGATGTCGAGCGGCGCGCCCACCTGCTCGATCCTGCCGTCGCGCATCACGGCAATCCGGTCGGACAGCACGATCGCCTCGTGCTGGTCATGCGTCACCATGACCGTGGTCACCCCGAGACGCCGCTGCAGCTTGCGCAACTCGGTCTGCATCTCCTCGCGCAGGTTCTGGTCGAGCGCGCCGAGCGGCTCGTCCAGCAGCAGTAGCCGCGGTTCGGTCACCAGCGCGCGGGCCAGCGCGACGCGCTGGCGCTGTCCGCCCGAGAGCTGCGCCGGCCGGCGCTCCGCCAGCGCCTCGATCCGTACCAGGCGCAGCGCCTCCTCGACGCGGCGCGCGGCCTCGGCCTTCGGCACCCGCGCCATGCGCAACCCGAACCCGACATTGCCGGCGACGCTCATATGCGGGAACAGCGCATAGTGCTGGAACAGCATCGCCGTGCCGCGCCGTTCCGGCGGCACCGCCAGAATCGACGCGCCGCCGAGGCGTATATCGCCCTCATCCGGGGTGACGAAGCCGGCGATCGATTCGAGGATCGTCGTCTTGCCGCAGCCCGAGGGGCCGAGCAGCGCGAGGATTTCGCCCCGGCCCACGGACAGATCGAGCCCGCTCACCGCCTGGTGCGCGCCATACCGCTTGCTCAGGCCGATGACCTCGAGCGGGCATGGATCGCCCACAAGCCCGCCCCTCGGCTATTTGGCGATCGCGGCGTTGAACGCCTCGGTCCACTCGCCCAGGTGCTCGTTCACCTTCGCCTCGTCGATGACGAGAGCATTCTCGGGCGTCGGCAGCAGCTTGCGCAGCGCCTCGGGGGCCGTCGCCTTCGGGTTGACCGGGGCGAGGTTGTAGACGTCGGTCATCTGCTGCTGCCAGTCGGGCGCCAGCGCGCGATTGACGAACTCCGCGGCCGCATCGCCGTTGCCGTTCTTGACCAGCATCATCCCCTCGAAGATCAGCGGCGTCGGCTTGGGGCAAACCATCGCGACCGGAATCCCCTGGTCGGCGAGCTCCTTTACCGCGGAAGGCGAGCCGAGCATCGCCCAGATCTCGCCGCGGGCCAGCGCGCGGCGCGCGGTCGTATCGGAACTGTGGAACATCGCCACCTGATCGCGCATGCGGCCGAGGAAATCGATCCCCGGCTTGACGTTGTCGATCGAACCGCCGTTCAGCACGGCGGCGATGATGATGGTCCGGCCCGGATAGACACTGGGCGCGGGCAGCGCGATCTCGTTGTGGAAGGCGGGCTGGAACAGCTCTTGCCAGGACGTGATCTTGCCGCCTGGCACCAGATCGGGCCGATAGACGATCCCGGTCGGGAAATACCAGAAGGCGACGAAGTCGCGGGTCACCGATCCGGGCATCAGCTGGGCGAGATTGGGCATCCGATCGACGGGCAGCGGCAGGAACAGCTCCTTGTCGCTCGCCGCGCGCAGGGCGACCGCCTGACCGGTGAACCAGACATCGACGCCGGGTGCCGCGCGCGATGCCTGCAGGCGGGCAAGGCCTTCCATCGAGCTGTTCTCGATGACCGGCACGATCTCGATGCCGCTCTCCTTGAGGAAGCCGGCGGCCTGCGGCTTCAGCACCTTTTCCCAGGTCGACCCGAAGGTCATCACGGCGACGCGACGCGGCGTTTGCGCGCGTACGGCGGGGGCGGCGAGCAGCGCGGCGGCGCCGGCGGCGAAGCTGCGGCGGGTCAGCGAAAACGGCGATCTGGGCGGCATCGCGTCGGCTCCGGTGGATGTTTCCTGATAAGAAACTTCAGTTGACCAGCTTTCCGGGCTCGAAGCGTCGCTGTCAAGCAAACTGTGCGGCTGGCGCCGCACCTGCTCACGGCGGCGGGGCGATGACCCAGAAGGTACGCGCCACCTCGCTGTCCGACGGGTTGCGGAAGCTGTGCGGCAAGGTTGGCGGAAATGTCAGGGTATCGCCGGCTTCGAGCCGGTAGGTGATATTGTCGACGGTGACTTCGAGGCGCCCGGCCAGTACATGGACGAGGTCGGCCGCGGAGCGCAGCGTGTAGGGTTCCGGGCCGGAATTGCCGCCGGGCGCGATATCCGACATCAGCGCCATGATCTGGTCCTGCCCGTCGCCCGAGATGATCTCTTCCGCCAGGCCGACGCCGCCCATGTCGATCTTCCGCCGTTCCGCGCGGCGCACCAGATTGGCGGGCGGCGGATCGAACAGCGATCCCGGCCTGACGCCGAGCGCGTCGCAATAGCGCAGCAGCGTGCCGACCGAGGGCGAGACGCGGTCGCGCTCGAGCTTGCTGAGAAAGGATTTGTTGACGCCGATCGCCTGCGCCACCTGATCCAGCGACAGGCCCCGCGCCTGACGCAGGCCGCGCAGCTTGGCGCCGACCAGTAGGCGCTCCTCGCGCACCGGATAGGTCTTGCTGCGCTGCCTGGGCGGCGCCGCGGCAGGTGGCGATGCCGCGCCGGCGGCGCGGCTGCGTCGCGTCGCGTTCACGCGGCGCCGACCGCGTTGTCCGGCGCGAGGATCGCATCGATCGCCGCGTCGAGCGCGGCGGCGGCGGCCTCGGCCTGCCGCTCGCCGACCGCGAGGCGCTCGCCATCGGCGGCGAGAGTGGCGCGCGCATCGGCGATGCGGCGCTCCATGGCGGCGGGCGCCGGACCGCCCAGCAGGGTGCGACGGCGCACAAAGGCGGCGGGCGACATCGCGTCCGCGAATACCGTCTCGCCGAGCGCGGGCGGCGCGAGACCCACGCCGCGCGCCGCACGGTCGAGATCGGCCGGCTGCGCCGCCATCGGGGCGATCCCGGCGGCGATGCATTCGCGCACGAAGACCGCGACGAGCTGGTGCGCCGTGCGCCAGTCGAGCGCGGCTTCGCGCACGATGGCCGCGGCGAGATCGGTCGCCTGCGCCCAGTTGCTCCCCGCCAGCTCGGCCATCCGCTCGCGCCGTATTTGCAGGTCGCGCAACAGCGGCGCCAGGCTCTCCAGCCTCAGGCCGAGCCCGCGCCCGGTGTCCCACAGGACGTTCTGGCTGTTGCGCCGCTCCATGATCGGGAAACCGGTCGGCCCCTTCTCGGCGCTGAACACGGTGACGAGGAAGCCGAGCGACTGGGCGGCGAGGCCCTTCATGTCCTCCAGCCCGTCGGGGTTCTTCTTCTGCGGCATGATGCTGCTGGTGCCGCAATAGCGGTCGGGCAGCTCGACCATGGCGAATTCGCAGGTTGACCACAGGAAGAGGTCATCGGCGAGCCTGGCGAGCGTCTGCGCCAGCACTGCGAGGATGCCGGCATATTCCATCTCCAGATCGTGGCTGAGGATCGCATCCATCGTGTGGTCGAGCGGCGCGTCGAACCCGAGCAGCGCCGCGGTGCGCGCCCGGTCGAGCGGAAAGTCGCTGCCGGTCATGATCGCCGCGCCGGCCGGCGATCGGTTGAGCCGCGGCAGGAACCCGAGCAGCCGCGCCGCGTCGCGGGCGAAGCAGATCTCGAACATCGTCGCCCAATGGGCGAAGGTCGTCGGCTGGGCGTGCTGGCCATGCGTGTAGCCGGGCATCACCGTGTCGAGATGGGCCGACGCGAGGTCGAGCAGGGCGGTGCGGACCGCCGCCAGCGCCGCGAGCAGGCGATGGACATGCGTCTTGAAGGTCAGCCGGCGCGCGACTTCGATCAGATCGCCCGAGCTGCGGCCGAGATGCAGTCGGCCGCCGACCTCTTCGCCGAGCCTGCCGATGAGGTAGTGCTCTCCCGAATGCATGCCGCCACCGGCGGCCGCGCGCGCCGCTTCGATACCCTCGGCTTCCATCGCGCGAAACGCGGCCAGCATCGCCTGCCCGACAGCCTTGGGCACGATCCCGGCCTCGACCAGCATGACCGCGTGTGCCTTGTCGAAGGCGTGGATGCCGTGGACCGACTCGCCGAGCAGGTCCGAGCGGTGGAAATCGAGGTGAGGCAGCGGTTCCTCGGTCAGCCGCGCGCCGGCGGGGCGGAAGCCGCGATATTCGACATGCCCGATCTTGTCGCCCGCGCGCATGGTTCGGCCCCGATGATGTATCCTGAGAAGAAACGTTCGTTGACACAAATGCAACGTGGGCTCACGTCTCTGTCAAGAACCCCGCCGAAACATGCTGGAACCCGTCCGATGAACGCTGCGCATCCGCTGAGCCTCGTGGCCCCGGGATTGGTCGTCAACACGATGAAAGGCGACGCCGACGAGCGGCGCGCCGCGGGCTGGCTCGAATGGGACGGGCGTCTCGAAGGGCTGCAGGCCGCGCTCTTGGGCATCCCGTTCGACGGCGCCTCGGTGGTGCGCACCGGCGCGCGCGGCGGCCCCGACGCGGTGCGCCAGGCGTTCATGTATTACACGACCTTCAGCAGCAGCGACGGGCTGGGCATGGATGCGTTCCGCGCCGCCGATATCGGCGACGTGCCCGTGACCCTGACCGACATGGCGGAGACCTTCGAGCGGATCGCGGCGGCGATAAGCGGGCTGGTGGGTCGCGGCATCGTGCCCGTCTCGATCGGCGGCGATCACTGGATCGCCTATCCCTGCCTCTGCGGCGTCGCCCGCGGCCTCGGCCCGGGCCGCCGGCTCGGCATCATCCATTTCGACGCGCATCACGATCTGCGCGCCGCCCATCTCGGGGCGGAATCGAGCGGTGTGCCGTTCCGCCGGGCGCTCGAGACGCTGCCGGAGGCGCTGTCGGGTGCCAACCTGGTGCAGCTCGGCATGGCGGAATTCAGCAATTCGCGGCCGCTTGCCGAATATGCCCGGATGCACGGCATCACCGTCATGGCGGGCCGCGACCTGCGGCGCGACGGTATTGTCGCGGCGGTCGAGCGGGCGCTGGAAATCGCCGGCAATGGCACCGACGCGATCTATGTCTCGGTCGACATCGATAGCATCGACCAGGCCCAGGCGCCGGGCACCGCCGCGCCGAACCCGTTCGGCCTCGATCTGCGCGACGTCCAGGAGGCGCTGCGCACCATCGCCGCGGCGCCGAAGACCGTCGGCATGGACCTGGTGGAGATCTCGCCGTCCTTCGATCGCGACAACATGACCGGCCGCGCCGGCGCCTCCCTGGTGCTCAGCTTTCTCTACGGCCTGGCCGCACGCGCGAGCCTCGCTCGGTGACGGCAAATCATCCGGCCGGGTTTTTCCGTCTCGCCGGCGACGTCTCCATCGAGCGCCTTCCTATTGCGCGGCGGCAGCCTCCCCGCGTGCCGGCAGAAACCGCCGCTCCATCTCGCGCCGCACCAGCGCCGCCTCGCTCTTCGGCGCAACGACGTCGGCCCAGCGGACCATCTCGCCGGCGACGACGTCGCGGACGAGCTCAACCTTGTGCGCGAGGCCGATCGGCAGCGCGCCCGCCGCAAGGCTGCATTCAGCGGGCACCAGCTTGCCCCACACCGTATAGCCGCCCTCGCCGTCAAGCGTTTCGCCGGCCCGGAGATCGCGTTTGGCGACGGCGACGACGTCGCCGCGCCAGCCCTGCGCCTGTCCGGTCGGCTCGCCGCGCAATGCCGCCGAGAGCACCGAAATGCCAAGCTCGAGCCCGATCAGGTGGTACGGCTTGTACATTGCCGCGTACCAGCCCGAAGCGTCGGTCTTGAGCCCGTATTCCTTGAAGCAGGCGCGCGCATAGGCGTTCGGCGCCTTCAAGACGGCATAGACGCCCCAGCGCAGGTCGCGGAACACCGGTCGCCCGTCGCGCTCCAGGCACGAGACCACCTCTACCATCCCGTCATGCTGCAGCGCGCGGCCGCCGCGCAGGATGTCGGGGAGGTCGTCGACGCCGCAAGGCGGGAAGCCGAGGCCGTCATCCGGAACGCCGAGCCCGGTGGCGTTCGCGATGGCTGCCATCTCGATCGCCGACTTGGTGCCGTCGAGGAAGGAGTTGAACATTTGCGGGTTCATCCCGCCGCGCTTCGCCTCTTCCGGCGTCAAGCCGTAATGCGCCCATACATCGTCGGGGGTGACGGCGTGATAGGCCGGCAGGTACTTGGTGCCCTTGCCGGCGGCGGCGACCTCGAAGCCGCAGGCGCGCGCCCAATCGACAATCTCGCAGGTCAGCGCCGGCTGGTCGCCATAGGCGAGCGAATAGACGAGGCCCCTGGCCCGGGCCTCTGCCGCCAAGAGCGGCCCGGCGAGCACGTCGGCCTCGACATTGACCATGACGATGTGCTTGCCGGCGGCGATCGCGGCGCGGGCATGGGCGATCCCGGCCGCCGGCGCGCCGGTCGCCTCGACCACGATTTCGACCTCGGGATCGGCGCAAGCCTCGGCGCCCGACGCGACAAACCGCGTCCGCGCGATCCGCGCCGCGTCCCACCCGACCGTATGGCAGGCGTTGCGCGCGCGATCGGGATCGAGATCGGCGATCACCGCGATCTCGACCCCCGCCATTGTCGGCACCTGGTTCAGGAACATCGCCCCGAACTTGCCGGCGCCGATCAGGCCGACCCGCACCGGCCGCCCGGCGGCGAGGCGTTGCTGCAGGAGGCGATGTAGGCTCATTCGGCGGCCGCCTCCGTGACGTTTCGCGCGTAGTCGAGGAGAGCGCCATCGGCGACCGGCTCGATCGGGCGAAAATCGCGATGCGCGATCCATTCCGGCCGCGTCGGGGTACGGATGAAGTTGGAGACCGCGCAGAGCGTCAGATAGACGATCCTGCGCGGGTACGGCGTGATGTTCGGCGCCGAGGCGTGGACCAGATTGCCGTGGAACATCAGAACCGAGCCCGGCTTGCCGGTCGGCGCGACGATGCCGCCCGCGTCGACCAGCCGGGTCACGGTCTCCTGGTCGAGCGTCCAAAGCGGGTAGGAGGTGGTTTCGAGGTCGTGGCCGGCGGACAGCACGCCGTGCTTATGGCTTTTCGGCACCAGCATCAGCGGCCCGTTGATCGGCATTACTTCGTCCATGAACACGGCGATGTTCATCGCCCGCGGCTCCGGCATGCCGTCATCGCGCGCCCAGGTGCCGTAATCCTGGTGCCATTGCCAGACATCGCCCTCGAACGCCGCCTTGGCGTTGATCTTGTACTGGTGCATGTACAGTCGTTCGCCGAGCAGCTGCTCGACCGGGCGTATCAGCCGCGGGTGCGCGCCGAGCAGACGAAACGCCTCGTTATAGGTGTGCGCGGCAAAGGCGGTGCGCGGTGCACCGGTCTTCTCGCGCCAAACCTCCTGGCGGTCGGTCTTGTAGATTTCCTCGGCCTCGTCGCGCAGAACCGCGACCTCGGCCTCCGCGAAGCAACCCGGCAGGAACAGCCAGCCCTCGTCATTGAATTGCCGGAGCTGCCGCGTCGAAAGTACCGCCATTGCGATCTCCTTTCCAAAAGCTCGCCCGGCGCTACGGCTTTACCAATGGCGCCCGGTTCGCCACGGCACATCGCTGCCATTTTCACGAGACACCGACAGAAACCTTTCGTCGCAGGTGATGCGCTCTCTGCCGTGGAAAAAAGATGGTGGGTGCACAAGGACTCGAACCTTGGACCCGCTGATTAAGAGTCAGCTGCTCTACCAACTGAGCTATGCACCCCACCAGGCGCGACCGGCCGGGACTATAGGAAGAAGCCGCTTCATTTCAAAGCCTCAAACGCCGCGACGCGGCGCCCGTCAGCGGCTTGGCGTGGCGCGGATCCAGTCGGCGATGCGCTGCACGACTTCGGCCTCGATGCCGAGATAGCCGTGCGGCGAATACGCCTCGCACGGATCCGACTGGAGCTGCCGGCTCTCGACGTAGACGACCTCCTTCTTCGGCGAACGGGCGAGCGCGGCGAGGATTTGCGGCGCAAAGCCGGGCGCCGCGACGGGGCAGGTGTCGCCGCGGTTGGCGATGACGAGCGCCGGCACCGCGATCGCCCCGAGATCGCTGTCGAAGACGGTTTCGCCCGCCGCCCGGTTCGCGCCGGCAACCGACGAGGTCAGCACCACGCCGGCGACCCGACCGGGCAGGTGCGCCGCGCCGTTCGCCGCGGCGATCGACCCCATGCTGGTGCCGACCAGCCAGACCGGCGCCTGCGCCCGGGTATGGACGAGATCGATCGCCCGGGCGATGGTGTCAACGTAGGCGGCACCGTGGCGCCGGCCGTTGAGCGACGCCGTCGAGCCCAGCGTCGCAAAGCCGAAGCCCTGCGCCAGCCACAAATTCTCGGTGCGCATCAGGAAGTTGCCGTTCAGGTGGACGATCTGCCCGGCGGCATTGAAGCTGACCGTGCCGTCGCCGCCGGCGAACATGAAGAGGATGGCCCGCGGGTTCGCCGGCCCGGCGTAGAGGACCTGCTCGCCGCTCGGCAAGGACTGCACAACGGCCGACTGGACAACGGCCTGCGCCGCGGCCGGCAGCCGGAGGCCGATGAGCCCCGTCAGCGCGGCACAGAAGGCGATCGCGAGCTGTCTCACCCGCGCCCGGCCGGCCGCCGCCTCAGATGCGGCCGTGGCAATGCTTGTATTTCTTGCCGGAGCCGCACGGACAGGGGGCGTTGCGCGGCGTGCCCGCCCAGGGCGCGCGCGGGCCGGCCGCCAGGCTGGCGCCACGCGCCGGCGCGGCCGGGTTGGAAGGCGCACGCCGCGGGGCGGGCGGCGGTGGCGGCGGCGCACCAAAGCCGGCGAACCCGGCATCGGCCATCGCCGGCTCGCGCTCGTGCTGCTCGACGAATTGCGGCGGGGGCGGCGGCATCGGCGGCGGCTCGAAGCGCAGCTCGACATGGCTCAGCACCGCGGTCACCTGATCGCGCAGCTGCACCAGCATGCCCTCGAACAGCTCGAACGCCTCGCGCTTGTATTCGTTGAGCGGGTCGCGCTGCGCATAGGCGCGCAGGTTGATCCCCTGGCGCAGATGATCGAGCGAGAGCAGGTGGTCCTTCCAGGTCTGGTCGAGGATCTGCAGCAAGAGGCTCTTCTCGGCCATGCGCATCATCTCGGGACCGTAGCCCGCAGACTTCTCGGCCATCTTGCGGTCGGCCGCGGCGACGATGCGCTCCTCGATCTCCTCGCTGGTGACGCCCTCTTCCTTGGCCCAGTCCGCGACCGGCAGGTCGAGCGCGAGGAGGCGCAGGCACTCGGCGTGCAGCGCCTCGACATTCCACTGCTCGGGCAGCGAATTCTCCGGGATCGCCAGCGCCACGGTCGCGGCGATGGTCTCGGCGCGCATGTCGGCGATCGTCGCCGCGACCTCGGGCGCGCTCATGATCTCCTTGCGCTGCTCGTAGACGACCTTGCGCTGGTCGTTCATCACGTCGTCGTATTTGAGGAGCTGCTTGCGGATGTCGTAGTTGCGCGCCTCGACCTTCTGCTGCGCCTTGGCGAGCGCCTTGTTGACCCAGGGGTGGATCACCGCCTCGCCCTCCTTGAGGCCAAGGCGGGAGAGCACCGTATCCATCCGCTCGGAGCCGAAGATGCGCATCAGATCGTCTTCGAGCGAGACGAAGAACTTGGACGCGCCGGGGTCGCCCTGGCGACCCGAGCGGCCGCGCAGCTGGTTGTCGATGCGCCGGCTTTCATGCCGCTCGCTGCCGACGACGAAGAGCCCGCCGCCGGTGCGCACGATCTCCTTGGCGGCGGCGATCTCGGCGCGGATCGCGGCGCCCCGCGCGTCGCGCTCGTCCTCTTCGACGAGCGATTGGAGCTCGCTCTTGAGGCGCATGTCGAGGTTGCCGCCGAGCTGGATGTCGGTGCCGCGGCCGGCCATGTTGGTGGCGATCGTCACCGCGCCCGGCACGCCGGCCTGGGCGATGATGTAGGCCTCCTGCTCGTGATAGCGCGCGTTCAGCACGTGGTGCGGCAGGTTGCGCTTCTTGAAGATGGCGGAGAGCACTTCAGATTTTTCGATGCTCACCGTGCCGACG
>DATJOB010000453.1:0-17508 GCA_035507475.1 Allostellaceae bacterium
CGCGCCGCGCATCTCGCCGCGCGCGGCGCGGCGGTTGTGCTGGCCGAGAGCGAGCTGTCGCCGGCGAGCCTCGCCGCGGCGCTCGACCGCGCCGCCGCCGGCGAACCGCGCCCGGTCGCGCTCGACACTGACGGCGCGACCGCCTCTGCGGCAATTATCGTCGCTCTCGCAGGCAAATGACGGTTTGCGCGGACTTCTTTGCGCCGCCCGGCGGCGTTATCATGCGGCGATGACATACCTGCCGCGCGTCGCGGCGACGAATGACGCCGATTGGGCCGATCTGCTCGCTGAACTCGATCGGTGGGACGAGGCTGGCCGCGTCGCCGCGCTGTGGTGGCGCGACGACGACGCCGTGGCGCCGAGCCCGGCGCTCGATCGCCTGCTGGCGGCGGCCGCCGGCACGCCGCTCGGCCTCGCGGTCGTTCCCGCCGACGCCCGACCCGAGCTCGCGACGCGGCTCGCCGCGCACCCCGCCGTCGCGGTGCTGCACCACGGCTGGTGCCACGCGAACCGCGCGGCCGGCGACCGGAAGAGCGAATATCCGCCGGAGCGCCACCCGGTCGATGTGGCGGACGAGCTCGACGAGGGGCGGCAGCGGCTGCGCGCGCTGTTCGGCGCGCGGGCGCTGCCGATCTTCGTGCCGCCGTGGAACCGCTTCGCGCCGCGCTTCGCGCCGCTGCTCGCCGAGGCGGGCCTGACGACGCTGTCGCAGCTCGCGCCGCGGCGCGAGCCGGCGCCGCCCGGCCTCGCCGTCGCCGACGTGCATCTCGACCTCGTCGCCTGGCGCACGACGCGGCGCTTCATCGGCGAGGCCGCGGCGCTGACCGGGCTGATCGGCGCGCTGCGCGACCGCCGGCAGGACGATGACGACGCGACCGCGGTCGGCATCCTGACGCACCATCTGGTGATGGACGCCGCGACCGAGGATTTCGTCGGCCGGCTCGGCGAGATCGTCGCCGCGCATGCAGGCGCGTGCTGGCGCAGCCCCGGCGACCTCGCCGCCGCGCCGCCGGGTTGGCGCTGATGCCGCTCGACCAGGCGGACGCGGTGTCCACGGCGCGCTTCAGCTATCCGTCCTCGGCGATGGTCGGCGACTACCTGCGCGCGGGGGCCGGGCTCGCGCCGACGCTGCTGATCCTCGCGACGGTTTCGGTCGGCGACATCGCCGCGATCGTGCTCGGCGGATTTGCGGCGGTGTTCGGCGCGTTCGCAGTGCGCACCGCGCTGCGGCATGGCACCGCGCTCGAAGACAGCGGGCACGAGCTGCGCGCGGTCGGGTTGCGCCCGGCACGGCTGGCGTGGAATGAGCTCGACCGGATGAAGCTCGCCTATTACTCGACGCGCCGCGACCGCAAGAGCGGCTGGATGCAGCTCGAGCTCGGCGCCGGGCGCGCACGGCTCAGCCTCGACAGCCGGCTCGACGGGTTCGACCGCCTGGTCCGCCATGCCGCAGCGGCCGCCGCCGAGCGCGATCTGCCGCTCAGCGACGCCACCGCCGCCAACCTCCAGGCGCTCGGCATCCGCGTCCCCGAGCCGCGAGCGGCGCCGTGAGCGACCTGTTGCAGGTGCGCGACCTCTCGGTGCGCTTTGCCACGCCGGGCGGCCATATCGACGCCGTCAGGCACGCCTCGTTCCGGATCCGGCCGGGCTCGACGGTCGCGCTCGTCGGCGAGTCGGGATCGGGCAAGTCGGCGGTCAGCCAAGCCATCCTGCGCATCCTGCCGCGCAACGGCGAGATCGCCAGCGGTACGATCCTGTTCGACGACCCGCGCCATGCGATGGGCCCGATCGACCTGGCGCAGCTCGCCGCCGACGGGCCCGAGATGCGCGCCCTGCGCGGCGGCAGCATCTCGATCGTCTTCCAGGAGCCGATGAGCTCGCTGTCGCCGCTGCACACGGTCGGCGACCAGGTCGGCGAGGCGCTGAGCCTGCACCGCCGCTGCGGCAAGACCGAGGTCAAGGAGCTGACGCTCGACATGCTCCGCCTCGTCGGCTTCCCCAACCCCGGCCGCGCCTGGCGCAGCTATCCGTTCGAGCTGTCGGGCGGGCTGCGCCAGCGGGCGATGATCGCGATGGCGCTGGTGTGCCGGCCGGCGCTCTTGATCCTCGACGAGCCGACCACCGCGCTCGACGTCACGATCCAGGCGCAGATCCTCAAGCTGGTGGTCGAGCTGCAGCGCGAGCTCGGCATGGCGGTGCTGCTGATCACCCACGATCTCGGCGTCGTCGCCAACATCGCCGAGGAGATCGTCGTGATGTATCACGGCGAGGTTATGGAGAGCGGCGGGCTCGAGGACATCTTCCGCCGCGCCGAGCACCCCTACCTCAAGGCGCTGCTGCACGCGGTGCCGCGCTTCGACATGAAGCCGGGCGAGCGGTTGGTGCCGATCCGCGAGATACCGGCGGGCGACGCGCCCTATCTGATGGCCGACAAGGAGGCCTGGTCGAGCGAGGCCTGTACCGAGCCGCTGCTCGAATGCGTCGATCTGCGGAAGACCTACAGCCTGCGCCAGGCCGGGTTGTTCGGCGGCGGCGCCAGCGGCGTGGCGGTCGCGGTCGACGGCGTCAGCCTGGCGATCGCGCGCGGCGAGTGCCTCGGCCTCGTCGGCGAGAGCGGCTGCGGCAAGACCACGCTGTCGAAGATGCTGCTGCGCGCGGTGGCACCGGACAGCGGCAGCGTGATTTTCAACGACCGCGGCACGCTGCGCGACGTGCTGCGGCTCGACGGCGAGGCGCTGAAGCAGTTTCGCCGCAAGGTCCAGTTCATCTTTCAGGACCCGTTCGGGTCGCTGAACCCGCGCATGACCGTCGGCGATATCATCGGAGAGCCGCTCGTCATCCACGGCATCGGCGACCATGCCGCGCGGCGCCAGATCGTCGCCGAGCTCGCCAACCTCGTCGGCCTCGACGTCCGGCACCTGCGGCGCTACCCGCACAGCTTTTCGGGCGGCCAGCGCCAGCGCATCGGCATCGCCCGGGCGCTCGCCCTGCGCCCCGACCTGTTGATCTGCGACGAGCCGGTCTCGGCGCTCGACGTGTCGATCCAGGCGCAGGTGCTCAACCTGCTGATCGACCTCAAGGAAAAGCTCAACCTGACCTATCTGTTCATCTCGCACAACCTGGCGGTGGTCGATTACATCGCCGATCGGATCGCGGTGATGTGCGCCGGACGGATCGTCGAGATCGCCGGGCGCGGCGTCCTGTTCCGCGAGCCGGTCCACCCCTATACCAAGGCGCTGCTCGCGGCGGTGCCGGCGCCGGACCTCGCGCACCGGCTCGACTTCGCGCGGCTCAGCGAAGGCCGCGCGTCCGATCCGACCGCGTGGCCCGAGCCGTTCCGACGCGATCCGCGCAACCCGCCGCGGCTGATCGAAGTGGCGCCGCGGCACTTCGTGGAGGCGACGGCGATGCCGGTGTCGGCGCCGCACGAAGCCAGCCTGGTCGCCGGGCCGTGAGACGGGGCCTCGTCCTCGCGCTCCTGGTGCTGCTGCTGACCGGCGGCCGCGCCGAGGCGGTGCTGCAGGAGACGCCCTATTTCGCGACCGATGTGGCGGACGGCAAGCTGCCGCCGGTCAGCGAACGCATCCCGCGCGAGCCGGCGCTCGCCGAGCTCGAGGCGCTCGGCCGGCCGGGCGGCGACTTGCGGATGCTGATGGCGGGCCCCAAGGATTCGCGGCTGATGGTCGTCTACGGCTATGCCCGCCTCGTCGCGTACACCCCGGCGCTGGCGCTCAAACCCGACATCCTGCGCGCGGTCGATGTCGAGGAGGGCCGCATCTTCACGCTGCACCTGCGGCCGGGGCACAAATGGTCCGACGGACAGCCCTTCACCGCCGAGGATTTCCGCTACTGGTTCGAGGACATCGCGGAAAACAAGGACCTCTCGCCGGTCGGGCTGCCGCCGCAGCTGCTGGTGGGCGGCGAGGCGCCGCAGTTCGAGGTGCTCGACGAGACCACCGTCCGCTACACGTGGTCGAAGCCCAACCCGCTGTTCCTGCCGGCGCTGGCCGGACCCGACCCGCTCTTCATCTATGCGCCGGCGCATTACCTGAAACAGTTCCATGTGAAATATGCCGAGCCGAACCGGCTGTCGGCGCTGGTCAAGGAGGCCGGTGTCCACAACTGGGCCGCGCTCCACACCAAGCGCGACAGCCCCTACAAGAACGACGACCCGAAGATGCCGACGCTCGAGCCGTGGGTGCTCAAGACCAAGCTGCCGGCCGACCGCATCGTGTTCGAGCGCAACCCGTATTACTACCGGGTCGACGGCGCCGGGCATCAGCTTCCCTATCTCGACCGCATCGTCTTCACCATCGCCGACAGCCAGATCATCCCGGCCAAGACCGGTGCCGGCGAAAGCGACCTGCAGGCCCGCTATCTGCGCTTCGACGACTACACCTTTCTCAAGGCCGGCGAGGCCGACGGCCATTACCACACCCGGCTGTGGCGCACCGGACCCGGCAGCCAGCTCGCGCTCTACCCCAACCTCAACGTCAACGATCCGGCGTGGCGCAAGCTGGTCCGCGACGTGCGCTTCCGCCGTGCGCTGTCGCTGGCGATCGACCGGCACGAGATCAACCAGGCGCTCTATTTCGGCCTGGCGATCGAGGGCCAGAACACGGTGCTGCCGCAAAGCCCGCTCTACCGCACCGCCTATCGCAGCGACTGGGCGAGCTACGACCTCGCCCAGGCGAATGCGCTGCTCGACCAGCTCGGGCTGACGCAAAAGGATTCGGACGGCATGCGGCTGCTGCCCGACGGACGGCCCTGCGCCATCGTCGTCGAGGATTCGGGCGAATCGAGCGAGAAGTCGGACGTGCTCGAGCTGATCCGCGATTCCTGGCGGCTCGCCGGCGTCAAGCTCTACACCAAGCCGGCGCAGCTCACGCTGTTCCGGCGCCGCGTGTTTTCCGGCGAGGCATTGATGTCGATCGACAAGGGCATCGAGAACGGCCTCCCCACCCCGGCGATGTCGCCCTCCGAATTCGCGCCGACCAGCCAGATCCAGCTCGAATGGCCGAAATGGGGCGAATTTGCCGAGACCAAGGGCAAGAGCGGCGAGGCACCGGACCTGCCCGCGGCCGAGCGGCTGCTGGCGCTCTACGACGACTGGCTCGGCGCGACCAACGAGCCGGACCAGGCGCGCATCTGGCACGACATGCTCGGCATCTGGGCCGACCAGGTCTTCACCATCGGCCTGGTCGCCGGCGTGCTCCAGCCGGTCGTCGTCAACGACCGGCTGAAGAACGTGCCGACCGACGGGATCTACAACTGGGACCCCGGCGCACAGTTCGGCATCTACAAGCCCGACGGGTTCTGGTTCGCACCCCAGGGCGGCGCGACCGCCTCGCTCGAGAGCCCGAAGCGATGAGCCGGCGGTACCCTTTGGCCGGGCTCGACCCGGGCGAAGCGGGCTTCGCCGCCGGCGCGCGGGCGGGCGACTGATGCTCGGCTATCTCGTCCACCGCATCCTGATCATGGTGCCGACGCTGATCGTCATCAGCATCGCCATCTTCACGATCATCCACCTGCCGCCCGGCGACTTTTTCTCGACCTACATCGCCGAGCTGCAAAGCTCGGGCGAGCACGCCAACCTGGCGAAGATCGCGTTCCTCAAGGCGCAATACGGCTTCGACCTGCCGCTGTGGCAGCAATACCTCTATTGGGTCGGGAACCTGCTGCGCGGCGACATGGGCTACTCGTTCCTCTACGACATGCCGGTCAATCGCGTGGTCGGCGACCGGCTGATGCTGACTTTCGTGGTCTCGGCGGCGACCATCGTGTTCACTTACGTCGTCGCCTTTCCGATCGGCGTCTATTCGGCGACCCACCAATACAGCTGGGGCGATTACGGGCTCACCTTCCTCGGCTTCCTCGGCCTGGCGACGCCGAGCTTCCTGTTGGCCCTGGTGCTCGTCTACTTCGCGCATGTCTGGTTCGGCATCTCGGTCGGCGGGCTGATGGACCCGCGCTACATGAACCGCGCCTGGAGCTGGGGCAAGGTGACCTCGGTCGCGGCGCATATCTGGATCCCGGTGATCGTCATCGGTACTGCCGGCACCGCGGCGATGATCCGCCGGCTGCGCGCCAACCTGCTCGACGAGCTGCAGAAGCAATATGTCGTGACGGCCCGGGCGAAGGGCCTGCACCCGCTCAAGGTGCTGCTCAAATATCCGCTGCGCATGGCGTTGAACCCGTTCATCAGCGACATCGGCTCGCTGCTGCCGCAGGTGATCTCGGGTGCGGTGATCGTCTCGGTGGTGATGTCGCTGCCGACGACCGGGCCGATGCTGCTCGACGCGCTGCGCAGCCAGGACATGTATCTCGCCGGCTCGTTCCTGATGTTCATGTCGTTCCTCACCGTGATCGGCGTGTTCATCTCCGATCTCGCGCTGGCCGCGCTCGACCCGCGCATCAGGCTGCATGTGGGCCACCGGCGATGAGCGAACTGACGATCGACCCCAGCGACCGGCGACCGGAAGTCGCGCCCGACCCGCTGCCGCATTACGTCTCGACGGCGCCGTTCGACCCGCTCTCGGTCGACGCGATGACCGCGGGCCAGGAGCGCTACAACCGGGCGTCGCAGTGGCGGCTGATGTGGTGGCGGCTGCTGCGCCACCGGGTGGCCGTGGCGTCGGGCTTCCTGCTGCTGTTCTTCTACGCGACGACGCTGGTCAGCGAGTTCCTCGCGCCCTATGCGCTCGACACCCGCAACACCGACTTCATCTATGCGCCGCCGCAGGGGGTCCACATCTTCGACGGCGGCCGGCTCGTCGCGCCCTATGTCGAGGGCTACGACTACCATCTCGACATGAACGTGCTAAAGCGGGTCTACACGCCCGACCCGGCAAAGCACCAGGCGCTGCGCTTCTTCTGCAGCGGCGACTCATATTTCTTCTGGGGGCGGATCCCGATGCGCTTCCACCTCGTGTGCCCGGCCGAGGGCGGCCAGCTGTTCCTGCTCGGCACCGACCGGCTGGGACGCGATCTGCTGTCCCGCATCATCTACGGCGCCCGCATCTCGCTGACCGTCGGGCTCATCGGCGTCGCGATCAGCTTCACCCTCGGCATCCTGATCGGCGGCATCGCCGGCTATTACGGCGGCTGGACCGATATCCTGATCCAGCGCGGCATCGAGATCGTCCAGTCGTTCCCGCATCTGCCGCTATGGATGGCGTTGGGCGCGATCCTGCCGGTGACGTGGAGCCCGCTGCTCGTCTATTTCGGCATCACGATCATCCTCGGCATGATCGAGTGGACGCATCTCGCGCGCGCGGTGCGCTCGAAGCTGCTGTCGCTGCGCGAGGAGGATTTCTGCACCGCCGCGGTGCTGATGGGCGCGACCCCGGCGCGAATCATCGGGCGCCACCTGCTGCCGAGCTTCATGAGCCACCTGATCGCCTCGGCGACGCTGGTGATCCCCGGGATGATCCTCGGCGAGACCGCGCTCTCTTTCCTCGGGCTCGGGTTGCGCCCGCCGATCACCAGCTGGGGCGTGCTGCTCTCCGAATCGCAGAACATCAGCGTCGTCGCGCTCTATCCGTGGCTGATGCTGCCGGTCGTGCCGGTCATCGTCACGGTGCTGGCCTTCAATTTCTTCGGCGACGGGTTGCGCGACGCCGCCGACCCCTACCACTAGACTAGATCTGCAGCAGCAGACCCTCGTGGGCGACCAGCGTGCCGGGCCGCGCCTTGGCGGCGTCGGCGGCGATCTGGTCCATCATCATGTCGGTGTGGCTCGGGTCGTGGTGGAAGATGATGAGCTGCTTGACCCGCGCCTCGTTGGCCAGCCGCACGCCTTCTTCCCAGGTCGAATGTCCCCAGTGCCGGTGCCGCGGGTATTCCTCGTCGGTATAGGTGCAGTCGTAGATCGCGACCTCGGCGCGGTGCATCAGCTTCAGCACGTTCGGGTCGCTCTGCCCGGCATGATGCTCGGTGTCGGTGATGTAGGCGACGGCCCGGTCGCCGAACTCGATGCGATAGCCGGTCGCGCCGTTCGGGTGGTTGAGCGGCGCCGTCACCAGCTTGATGCCGGCATGCGGCGACAGCGTCTCGCCGGCGACGAAATCCCTGAACGAAACGCGTGCGGTCAGGATGTCGATCGGCACCGGGAAGAGCGGCGCGGACATCATCTGCTCGAGCACGGATTTGATGTCGAGATTGGGTTTCAGATGGCCGGCCCAGAAGCGGATGCGGCTGCCGGCGGAATATCCCGGGGCGAAAAACGGCAGCCCCTCGATATGGTCGAAATGGGTGTGGCTGTAGAAGACATCGACATCGACCGGCCGTCCCCCGGCGACCAGCGCATTGCCGAGCGGCCGCAGGCCCGACCCGCCGTCGAAGATCAACAGCCGCCGGCCGCAGCGCACCTCGACGCACGAGGTGTTGCCGCCGTACCGCACGGTCTCGGGGCCGGGGCAGGCAATGCTGCCGCGCACACCCCAGAAGCGGACGCTCATGTCGGATTGAGCCAACGCGCCTACCTATCGCCCAGCTGCCACGCCCTGCCGACGTCGCCCCAATATAGCGTTGCCGCACGCCAAATTGCCAGTTCGCGCCGCCGTCGCTACGCCGGCCGATAAATTTTATCGGAGGTTTTGACCTAACGCGTTGTTAACCGTTTGCGGTGTAGCAATCGCGCCGGCGTTGCGCCAGGCCCCGAGGAGCCGACCCCCATGTCGCGAAACGAATACGACGCTGCGGTCGCCGAGTTCATGCGCAAGAAGGGCATCACCCGCTGTCCGACGGCCTGCGCCGTGCCGACGCACGCCGCGGTTTCCGCGGAAGACCGCGCCGCCCTGCAGCAATACAGCGAGGCCAAGGAGGCGGCGCGCATCGAGCGCTCGAAGACCTTCCACATGTTCGCGGCCTGAGCGAACTCCGGGCCCCCGGCCGCTAGCGTCCGCGGTAGCGCGGACGCCGCTTCTCGCGAAACGCCTTTATTCCTTCCGCCGCGTCGTCGCTGTCGCGCACCGCGGCCAGTTCCCCGCCGTAACGCGCCGCCAGCTCTGCCGGCCCCTTCGGCAGCACCCCGTCATTGACGAATCGCTTCATCGCGGCGAGCGCCAGCGGCGCCAGATCGACGATCTTCTCGGCCATCTCGACCGCGGCCTCGACCTCGCGGCCCGGCGCGACGACGCGGTTGGCGAGGCCCACCGCATACGCTCGCGCGGCGTCGATCGGCTCGCCGAGCAGCATCAATTCCATCGCCACCTTGTGCGGGATGCGCGCGGCGAGGCCGGCGATCATCCCGCCGGTGATGCCGACCTTGCCCTCGGGATAGGAGAAGCGCGCGGTCTCGCCTGCGACGAGCAGGTCGCACATCATCGCCATCACCAGCCCGCCGCCGATGCACCAGCCGGCGACCGCGGCGATGATCGGCTTGTCGGTCGCGATCCCGACGGTCGGCACGCAGCGCCACAATTCGGGCAGGTCGGTGACGTCGGCGCCGGCGGAAAACGCGCGCCCGCCGTTCCCGGTCAGGATCGCGACGCGCTGCGGCGAGCGATCGAAGGCGGCGAAGGCCTGTTGCAGCTCGATCGCCACCTGCTTGTTGATCGCGTTGAGCTTCTCCGGGCGGTTGATCGCGATGACCGAGACCGGCCCGCGCTCCTCGACGGTGACGACGCTCACCGCCAGTCCTCGATCGCCTGCGCGACCGCCTCCGGCTGCTCGACCGGCGGGTAGTGCCCGGCCGCCGCGACCGTGGCAAAGCGCGCGCCGGGGATCGCCCGCGCCAGCCGCTCGCCGTAGCCGGGCTCGACGACGCGGTCGCGCTCGCCCCACAGGACGAGCGTCGGCACGGCGAGCCGGTGCAGCCAATGGCCGAGGCTCGGATTGTGCATGTAAGGCCGCCAGCCGTAGAGGACCGCCGCTTCGCGGTCGCGCGCCACCGCCTCGACCGCGGCGTCGTCCATCGTCGCGTAGTCAGGCGCGTTGGCCGGATCGGCGAAGCTGCGCCGCACCACCTCGTCGGCGGGCAGCGCGTAGATGTCGGCGATCTCGGCCTCGTCGCGGCCGCCGAATTTGAGCCCGAGCGAGTCGATCAGCACCAGCCGCCCGAGCCGCGCCGTCGAGCGGATGCCCAGCTCCATCGCCACCCAGCCGCCGAACGAGGCGCCGACCAGCAGCACCTCGTCGAGCGCCAGCCGCTCGATCAGGTCGAGATAGAGATAGGCGATGTCGCCGACGCTGCGCAGCCACTCCGGCCGCGGCGAGCGGCCGAAGCCGGGGTGACGCGGCGCCACCACCCGGAAACGGCGGGCGAGCAGGTCGAAGAACCGCTGGTGCTGGGCAAAATGGTCGAGGCCGTGCAGGAAGACGAGCGGCGGTCCCGCGCCGCGCACCAGGGTTTCGACCGCAACGCCGCGAACGTCGATCGTTTCCATCACAATCCCGCTCCCGGCACAATCCCGCTCCCGGCCTGCGTCACCGGGCGACGAGATTGCGTCCTCGCCGCGCTCCCCGCAACGACATTCCGGGCGGCGGCGGCTAAACTGATGGCGCCGCCGGTCGGCAAGCATCGCCACCGGCGAGCGCCGGCGCGGCCGAGAGACGGAGCAGGGACGGAGCGAGGCATGGGTCAATTCGGCATCGGTCAGCCGGTGCGGCGCTTCGAGGACAAGCGCCTGCTGCGCGGCCAGGGCCGCTTCCAGAACGACAACAATCTGCTGGGCCAGCTCTACGGCCATGTGCTGCGCTCGCCGCACGCGCATGCCCGCATCGACCGGTTCGACGCGGCCGCGGCGCGCGCCGCGCCGGGCGTGCATCTGGTGATGACCGCGGAAGACCTCGTCGCGGCGGGGCTCGGCGTGATGGGGGTGCCGTTCCAGCGCAAGCGCCCGGACGGCTCGCCGATGTTCGCCCGCGGCCATCTCGGCCTGGCGCAAGGGACGGTGCGCTATGTCGGCGAGCCCGTTGCCTTTGTCATCGCCGATACGCTCGCCGCCGCCAAGGACGCCGCCGAGCTGATCGCCATCGACTACGCGCCGCTGCCCTCGGTCACCGACACCGCCGAGGCGGCGGCGGGCAAGGTCGCGGTGTGGCCGGACTGTCCGGACAACATCTCGAACCTGTTCGAGGCCGGCAACAGGGCCGCGACCGAGGCGGCATTCGCGGGCGCCGCGCATGTCGTCAAGCGGCGCTATGTGATCAGCCGCGTCTACGCCCATTTCATGGAGCCGCGCGGCGCGCTCGGCGTCTGGGAGCCGGGCGAGGAGCGCTTCACGCTCCATGCCGACGTGCAGTACCCGCACCGCGTGCGCCAGGCGCTGGCGACGCGCGTCTTCAAGATCCCGGAGAGCCGCATCCGCGTCGTCGCCGGCGATGTCGGCGGCGGCTTCGGCACCAAGGGCTGGCAGTACCCGGAGCATCGCCTCGTGCTGCTCGCCGCGAGGACGCTCGGCCGGCCGGTCAAATGGACCTGCGAGCGCAGCGAATGCATCGAGGCCGACGAGCACGCCCGCGACAACGTCTCCGACGCCGAGCTGGCGCTCGATGCCGACGGGCGCTTTCTCGGCCTGCGCGTCACCACCTACGCCAATGTCGGCGCCTACATCTCCTCGGAGCGCAACCTGCTCGCCACCTTCGGCAATGTCGGGACGCTGGTCGGGGTCTACGACATCCCGGCCGCCTATGTCGGCGTCTACGCGGTGATGGCCAACACCAACGGCACCGCGCCTTATCGCGGCGCCGGCCGCCCCGAGGCGACCTATGTGATCGAGCGGCTGATCGACGACGCGGCACGCGAACTGGGCATCGACCGGGTCGAGCTGCGCACGCGGAACCTGATCCCGCCGGAGAAGCTGCCGGTCAAGACCGCGCTCGGGCTCAACTACGATTGCGGCGACTTCCCGCGCAACCAGCAGACCGCGCTGGCGCAAGCCGACTGGGCGGGCTTTGCGGCGCGACGCGACGCGGCGGCTGCGCGCGGCAGGCTGCGCGGCATCGGCCTTGCCAACCCGATCGAAAAGGCGGCCGGGCCGGGCCAGGAATTCGCCGAGATCCGCTTCCACCCGAGCGGCAACGCGACCCTCTTGATGGGCTCCAAGAACCAGGGCCAGGGCCACGAGACGACGTTCAAGCAGGTGCTGCACGAGCGGCTCGGGATCGATCCGGCGACGGTGCAGTACATCGACGGCGACACCGACCGCGTCGCGTTCGGCATCGGCACCAACGGCTCGCGTTCGACGGTGATCGGCGGCTCGGCGCTATGGATGGCAGCCGATAAAATCATCGCCAAGGGCAAGAGGATCGCCGCGCACCTGCTGGAAGCGGCCGAGGCCGACATCGAGTTCAACGAGGGGGATTTCGCGGTCGCCGGGACCGACCGGCGGCTGTCGCTCACCGACGTGGTCAGGGCATCCTTCCAGGCGGCCCGGCTGCCGCCCGGCCTCGAAGGCGGGCTCTACGAGACCGGCACCTTCGCGCCCGAGGACAACACCTACCCCAATGGCTGCCATGTTTGCGAGGTCGAGATCGATCCCGAAACCGGCGCGCTCGACGTGGTGCGCTACGTCGTCATCGACGATGTCGGCACCGTGGTGAACCCGCTGGGGCTCAAGGGCCAGATCCACGGCGGCGTCGCCCAGGGGCTCGGCCAGGCGCTGATGGAAGAGGTCGTCTACGACCGCGAATCGGGGCAGAACCTGACCGGCAGCTTCATGGATTATGCGATGCCGCGGGCCGATGTTATGCCCTATATGGAGATCACTTCGAACCCGGTGCCGACCAAGCGCAACCCGCTCGGGGCCAAGGGCGCCGGCGAAGCCGGCACGGTCGGCGCACTGCCGGCGATCGTCAATGCGGTGCTCGACGCGCTGGCGCCGCTCGGGGTCACCGCTCTCGACATGCCGGCGACCCCGGCACGCATCTGGCAGGCGATCGAAGCGGCACGCCGCAACGGCGCGCCCGGGTGAGCGGCAGACCCTCGGCAAGCCGCCGCGCGGCCCTGGCGGCGGCGCTGGCGCTCTTTGCCGGCGCCGGAACGCCCGCGCATTCGCAGGAACCGGCGAGCGAGCGCCTGTCGGTGGCCGGGCCGATCGCGTTCGGCGCGGAGACCTATCGGCTGTCGTGGAGCTCGCACCCGTCGCCGGATTACTACAAACAGGAGTACCTGCCCGCCGGCGAGACGAGCGAGCATTTCCGCCGCATGCTGCTCATCGAGGCGATCGTCGCGCAGGCCGATGTCGAGCGCGTCGCGGCGGACCAGATCCGCCGGCTCGAGCAGCGCAAATCGGCCGACCCCGTGGTCAATTACGCGGTCGCCAGGAACCCGAAGACGGGCGAGGTCATCGTCGATTTCGTGCTCAGCTCGGACAAGCCGAACGCCGATTACATCGTCGAGTGGGATGCCTATCGTTATGCGCCGTTGCGCTCGCCGGGCGGCAAGTCGGGGGTCATGCTGTTCGGCATCAGCCGTCGCGCCTATGGCGACGAGGCAGCCGAGTTTCTCCGCGCGCTCAAGGCGATGCGCCCGCAGGAGATCGATGCGCTCGCCAGATACAAGCTGCCGCCGGTTGCGCCGCACGATTGACGGGCGCGGCGAACGCGGGCCGGCTCAGCGGGTCGTCGTCTTGACGAGGCAGGCGAGGCCGTAGCCGATCGCGCCGGCGATCAGGAGCCCGGTCCACACGTTGTCGCGCACGAAACCCTCGACCATGTCGAGCGCCTCGTTGCCCTGGCCGTACATGCTTTGCGCCATCGCCCCGGCCTGCCGGCCGGCCTCGCGCGCGTAGTCCTGCGCCTTGCCGGCCATGTCGGAGGCGCGGTTCAGCACGTCGCCGGCGGTCTCCTTGAGCCGGTCGCCGGCCTCGATCGCCGCCTGCGCCGCTTCCTGACCGCTCTCGATCACGCCGTTCGCCTGATTCTGCGCCTTCATCTCGGTCTCTCCACCCTGGCAAATCCGCTGCGGTCCAGGCCGCGCCCGACAAACGCGGCGCCCCGCCGCTCGTTCCGGCGGCGGCGAAGCGCCGCTGCACGGGCGCGCCGCGAACGACATGCGGGGCTGCAATTGCAGCATAGGCAAATCGCGCCGGCCGGGTTTAGAGTCGCGCCGAGCCGTCCGCCGGGCGCGAGCCGCAAAGGGAAACGCGATGCAATACAAGCGCATCTCCGCCGATTGCCACCTCGACATGCCGTGCATGCCGCCCGAGCTGTTCGTGGCGAACGCCTCGCGCGAGCTCAAGGAGCGCATGCCCTATGTCGAGGACGGCGCCGACGGCCCGCAATGGGTCGCCAGGAACGGCGCCAATTTCGGGCTGGTCAACGGCGTCGGCCCGGGCGGCGCGAAATATGTGCCAGGGCAGAACTACCGGGTCGACAAGATGAACGAGGCCGGCCTCTACGACGACGCCAAGAAGGGCAAGTACCGCGCGCGCACGCCCGAATTGCGGCTCAAGGACATGGAGATGGACGGCGTCGACGCCGAGATCATCTACGGCATCCTGGGCTCGGCGTCCCGGCTCAACGATCGCGAAGCCTCGAGCGAGATGCTGCGCATCTACAACGACTGGCTTAAGGCGGAGTGGAGCCGCTATCCGGAGCGGCAGCTGCCGCTCGCCTGCCTGCCCTATGGCGACATCGACGAGGCGGTGCGCGAGGTTTATCGCGTCGCGAAGCTCGGCTTGCGCGGGCTCGAACTGTCGTGCTCGTGGGACATGGTGCCGATGTGGCACCCGGACTGGGAGAAGCTGTGGAAGGCGGTGTCCGATGTTGACCTGCCGCTGCATTTCCACACCTTCCCGACCACCAACCCGAAGGCGCGCGAGCAGGCCGAGGCGCAGGTGCGCCGCGCCGCGCTGTTCACCGGGGTCTCGGCCTTCCAGATGGGGCTCATCAACATCATCGCGGCGATGATCGGCGCCGGCGTGTTCGACCGCTACCCGACGCTGCGCGTGTCGTTCGGCGAGAGCGGCGCGGGCTGGCTCGCCTATGCGCTCGACCGGATGGATTTCGAGTTCGAGGACCGCTTCCGCGACCTGATGAAGCTGAAGCCGTCGGAATACTGGAAGCGCTCGTGCAAGTGCACCTTCCAGTTCGACCGCATCGGCGCGAAGCTGCTCGACGATATCGGCGTCGAGACGATGATGTGGGGCTCCGACTATCCGCACACCGACGGGGTGTGGCCGGAATCCGATCGCTTCATCGAGGAGCAGTTCTCCGAGCTGACGCCCGAGCAGGTGCACCTCATCACCTGCGAGAACGCGGCGAAGTTCTACCGCTTCACCAACTGAGCTCGGGTCCGCGGGGACCCGAAGCAGTCCGTTGCCTGCCGCCGGCATCGGACGGTCGGCGGGCCGCCGTCACCTCTCGGCAGCGGCCTTCCCGGGTAGCTGCGCCAGCTATCACATTCGCGAAACCCAGCCCCGCCGCAGCTCGCTCTAGGCGAGTGCGCAAAATCGTTCTATTCCCTTATTATCACCTTGCGATGGTATTTGGGGCGAATGGTGGACCTCGATCGCAGCTTCGGTTTCCTGGCGCATGACGTCGCCCGGCTGTTCGGCCGGCGGTTCGACCGCAATGGCCGGCGGCTCGGCCTGACGCGCGCGCAGTGCCGCACGCTCGGCTATCTCGCGCGCAACGAGGGCATCAACCAGGCCGGGCTCGCCGATCTCCTCGAAATCCGCCCGATGACGCTGGTGCGCCAGATCGACCGCATGCAGGAGGCGGGCTGGATCGAGCGCCGCCCCGACCCGAGCGACCGCCGGGCCCGCCGCCTCTACCTCACCGAGAAGGCACGCCCGGTGCTCAGCCGCATCTGGGACGTCGCGACCGAAACGCAGGACCAGGTGCTGGCGGCGCTGTCGCCCGATGAAGCCGACCATTTGATCGACCTGCTGCGCCGGGTGCAGGCGGCATTGGCCGGCCGGGCGCCCGTCCGCTCCGCGCTCGACACGCGCGGGGTCGAGGCGCTGCGCCCGCTGGTGGCCGCATCGGCGAGCGAAAACAGCCGATGACGACATCGACCGAAGGCCAAGCGCCGAACCCGATTGCGCGCCGGGTGCTCGGCGACCGGCGGCGCGGCGTCAAGGCGCCGAGCCGGCCGCTGCGCCAGCGGCTGCGCCTGCCCCTGATGCTCGCAGGGCCGATCGCGGTGCTGCTCGCCGGCGGCTGGTGGTACCTGACGAGCGGCCGCTACGTCTCGACCGACGACGCCTATATCCAAGCGGCGCGCACGATGATCAGCGCCGACATCGCCGGCCGGGTGATGACGGTCGAGGTCCACGACAACGAGCGCGTGACGAAGGGGCAGGTGCTCTACCGGCTCGATCCGGTGAGCTACCAGGCGGCGGTCAACGATGCGAAAGCGCAGCTCGGCATCGCCCGGCTCCAGGTCGAGGCGCTGAAGGCGACCTATCAGCAGAAGATCGCCGACAACAGGGCGGCGCAGGAAACCCTCGATTACGGGCAGCGCGAATACGACCGGCAGAAGAAGCTGCTGGCGTCGGGGGTCGCCTCGCAGGCGCAGTTCGACCAGGCTGCCAACACGCTCGAAGTGGCGCGCCAGAAGGTCGCCTCGACCCAGCACGACATCGGCAACGTGCTGGCCCAGCTCGGCGGCAACCCCGACATGCCGGTCGAGGAGCACCCGATGGTCCAGCGCGCCCAGGCGGTGCTCGACCAGCGCCTCATCGACCTCAAGGACACGGTGATCCGCGCCCCCGACGACGGCACGGTCACCAAGGTCGAGCAACTCCAGGTCGGCGACTACATCACCGCAGCGACGCCGGTCTTCTCGCTGATGTCGGACCGGCTGTGGGTCGAGGCCAATTTCAAGGAAACCGAGCTGACCAACATGCGCCCCGGCCAGGAAGCGACGGTCGAGGTCGATACCTATCCCGATGTCGAGTTTCACGCCAAGGTCGCCAGCCTCAGCCCCGGCACCGGGCTCACCTTCTCGCTGCTGCCGCCGGAGAACGCGACCGGCAACTGGGTCAAGGTGGTCCAGCGCCTGCCCGTGCGCCTGGCCCTCGAACAGGTGGATGCCGGAACGCCGCTCCATGCGGGGCTCAGCGTGACGGTCGAGGTCGATACGCGCTACCGCCGCCCCTGGCTGGTGTGGGTGCAGCGCAATTACGACCGTTTCTTCGGATCGGCGCGAGCGGCCGAGACCAGCCAGTGACCGAGCGCCGCGTGGGGGGTGCGGCGCGCCGGCTCACGGTGCTCGCCGCAGCGGCAACGCTGTTGGCCGCCTGCAAGCAGGGGCCGAATTTTTTCTCGCCCGCGCCGCCCGCCGAGACCGCCTATACCGGCCCCGGCGATCCCGTTCCGCCGCCCGCCTCGGCATCGCCGCGCAAAGGCGGGCCGGCGCAGCGCGTCGCGATCGGCGCCAAGGTCAAGGACGAGTGGTGGTCGCTGTTCCGCTCGCCGCCGCTCGACCGCGTCGTACAGCAGGGCCTCGCCGACAGCCCGACGATCGCCCAGGCGACCGCGGTCCTCGCGCAAGGCCGCGAACAGACCTTGGCGGTCGCCGGCGGCCTGCTGCCGCAGGTCGATCTTTCGGCCGAG